>SVQQ01000029.1 GCA_015065265.1 Oscillospiraceae bacterium
GAAATTGAATATGTCAATCGCCTGATGACTCACAGTTGGGGACAAAAGGTGGTCAGATTCTATGATTTAGACGGCAACCTAATTGAAGTTGGAACACCAATATAATCAACAAATTCCAATTTGTCGAACAGATGAGAGCGGAGGAAAATCCTCCGCTCTTGTTATATTTCGGGAGCAAATGACAGTAAAATATAACAAACAAATCCAAATGGAAAGAATATAGAAAGGCAGGAAAAAAGGTGGTCGGAAAGAAAAAACAAAGCGGAAAGGACAGTTTGACAACAAGGTTATGAGACTATTGTAAAACGCAAAAAGAAAGACACGGATTTCCGTGTCTTTCTTTTTGGAGCTGGTGACGCGACTTGAACGCGCGACCTGCTGATTACGAATCAGCTGCTCTACCGACTGAGCCACACCAGCGAAACTATAAATTGTTGGCAAAATAAATTATTCCACATAAACTGTAATAAGTTCAAAAGGGGGATACTTTATGAATAAAAAACAAACATTTTTTGCGTCTTCTAATAGCATGAATGGATTTCAAAGTTATTTTGATTTAATATATAATCCAAACAAATTAAAGAAAATCTATATAGTAAAAGGCGGTCCCGGAACGGGAAAGTCGAGTTTTATTAAGAAAATCGGGAAATGTTTTGAAGAAAAAGCTAAAACCGAATACTTTTTATGTTCTTCTGACACAAGTTCGTATGATGGACTTATAATTGAAGATAAAGTGGCGATTATTGACGGAACTTCTCCGCATTCAACGGAAGCGAAATATCCGGGTGCCGTGGAAATTCTTATCGACAGTGCAAAGGGGTTAAAAAAAGATTTATATAAAAAGAGAGATGATATTGCGAAACTTACGGAAGAAAAATCTCTCTTTTATAAAGGTGCATACTCTTATTTAAATGCGGCGGGAACTATTAAGAAAGAATACATAAAAAGCATATCAAAAGAAGTTGATTTCGATAAACTTGACGCCGCAATAAAAAGGTTTTTCAAACAGAACGTAAAGAAAGGCAAATTTTACATAGAGAAGACCAGACTTACCTCGGGTATAACACCTCAAGGACGGTGGTATACAGGCAGTTTTGAAAATTTGTCTGACGTTAAAAGCATTTTGGTTAACTCGAAAGGATATGAAGAAATTATTTATTCAAGATTTTTAAAAGAATGTCAAAACTACTCTATAAACACCTACGTAAGTTTTGACCCTCTACTTCCCTATTCTCCTGATGGATTCTATTTACCTGATAGTAACCTCAGTTTTACTACATATAGTGAGAACATTCATGGTGAAGTAGATTACGAAAAATATAAGGTATTTAACTGTGAAAGGTTTATAAACAAAGATTCTCTTACAAAAAACAGAGCTAAACTCAAATTTGCAATTAAGTGTTACAACTCAATGATAGATGAAGCGGTAAATTATCTTCACGAAGCATCATTAATCCATAAAAAGCTTGAAGAAATCTACAAAGAACATATGGATTATGAAATGATAAACGTTTACGTTGAAAAGGTAATTGAGGATATAGAAATTTCTCTTCTCAACGCATAGTATTCTACACAAAAACAAAGCTTTTGTCAAGTAGTACAATAAATAAAACGCCGTCCGAGACGGCGTTTTATTTATTCAGCTGAACGTTATATATTCGAGAGGGTCAACAGAGACACCGTTTTGCGACATTTCAAAATGAAGATGCGTTTGTTCTCCTATTTCTACGAGTGCACTCGCTCCAACGCTTCCTATAATTCCTCCTGCTGACACATAAGAACCAACCTCAATTCCTTCGGGAAGTGTGTCGCTCAAATTTCTGTAACACGTTACAAAACCGTTGGCGTGTTCAATTTCAATACACGTTCCCCAAAGAGGGTGATCAAGAACACTCACAATTTTTCCGTTTTCAGCACTTACAACTGAAGAAGCGTCAGTTGCTAGAATGTCGATACCTGTGTGAGTTCTGTAATCGTTCATAGTTTCGCTGTAAACAAGTTCGCCCATTGAATGTTCCTTTGCTACTTTACCCGAAACTGGTTGCACAAAGTTAAGAACAATTTCGATAGGCTCTTTTTCGTTTAATACGTCCTCTATTTCTTTGTTTGTATCGTTTGTAGCGTCATCGAAAATTATCTGATTATCGAAATTGCCGATTTCTCCGAAATTTTCGTCGGAATCTTCTATTATCTTATTCATATTTCTTACCGCCGAAAAAATTCCGACTCCGCCAATGATAAGCATACATATCGCAAGGGATATGTACACCCCTTTTTTAGTAAATTTGATTTTTTTGATTTTGTTCACCATATATTTACCTCTTTCTTATTTGTTTCACCTATATTTTTAACATTTAGTTTTGTGTCTATTCATTATTTGTAAATTGTTTTAGAAACAGTGGCTCCATTGTAGTAATAAGTCAGTATTTCCTCATAACTTTTTCCTTGATTTGCTAATATCATCGAACCGTTCTGACTCAGTCCAACTCCGTGACCAAAACCTTTAACAGAGAATATTATTTTTGATCGATTGAATTTTACATCAAAAGAAGTTGACCTCAAAGAAAAAATGTTTCTGGCGCTTTTTCCGTCAATAGCTATTCCTTTTTCGTTATCCTTAATTATTAAGTATTCGCAACGCATTTTTTCGTTGATGTCACAATCGATTTTAATATTTGTTTCATCGAATTCGGGTAGATTTTTGTTTTTTAATAAATTGTTAAATTCTGATAGCGTATATTCTACCCTTGAAACATATACGTCTTTTTCATTTTCAATACTTGGTACAGAAGATAAATATGGAAGTGTTTCAACAAAAACGTTTTCACAGTTTTCGGTAAACATATAACTTGAGGCGTGATACAGCGCACAAATTACATCGCCGTTATACGTTAGCACCTGTCCTGTTGTTTTTTCTGTGGCATCTTTCATTATTGAGTATAAAGAATGTTCAGAGGTATTTACTTCCACTGCATCGTCAAGGTGTACGTAGGCTTGTGAAACGTTGGAGTCTGCTACGACGTCATATTCTTTATTCCTTGATTGTTCTATCATATAAACCGTATACGTTCTTGCTGCAACCGCCATCGCTTTTAAAGACTCTTTGGGGGCACTTTGATACATTTCTCCCATAAGTACGCCAACTACGTAATCTTCGATTGGAATTGATATAATTTTACTTTCATCAGGGATAAACAGACGAACGTTTGTTTTTTCTAATACAACGGAGTTTTTGAAAGGAATTTCTTCTATTTCATTCGAGGAAATCAAATTGTTTTCATAAGGAAGCACAGTGAAATTACGATTTTTAACCTTTTTGTTATTTGAAGATATATCGAAGGCAAAAATCTGTATAAAAGTCAGGGCTAGAACAAAGAAAAGCGAAAGCAAAAATTTTCTCAATCGGTGTCCTCCTTTTGTAAAAAATTTCATATAATATGTTTGACTTTTAAAAATATTGTTATATAATATATATATTCAGTTCGCACAAGTATTAACCAAAGGATGAAATATTATGCAAGAAAAAAACAAAAAATTAACTAAAAATCTGATATATCTTTTTGCTATAACATTGCTGTTTGCTGTTTTAAGATGCTTACTTATGATTTTAAATTATAATTTTGAAACAGGATTTTTTCACGACAGGCTTTATGCAACTGCTCTCTATCTTTCATTTTTAGTGATTTGTGCGGCTTTCCTTTTTGTCTTTAAAAACAAAACATCTGATTTTTCCTATAAGTACAACAATGTAAAGTTTGATTTTTATGCAAATCTGCTTTTAAGTGCAGTTTTTGTTGGGATATTTACAACTTCTTTATTGTCACAAAACGTTACTACAAAAATTGAACTTTTTACTAAATATCTTTCGCTTGTAACTTCTGGTGTTTCTGCTTTCGTTTATTTTGCAAAATCGACATTAAGCGAAAAGACTTCAAAAAAAGCGTTTCAATTTTTGAATTTATTTCCCATACTATTTCTGATTTTTCAATCTATATTACAGTTTATGGAAATGTCCGGACGGGCAACAACTTATAATCTTTTCCCAAATGTATTTTCTCTTATAATTTTGGCATTTTTTGTATTGAATGAAGAAAAGTCCAAGATTTTAGGTTCTGCCTCTTCCCTGCTACCAATTTCGGCTATAACTGTTTTTTCGTTGATGTTTTCGGTAATTCCTGACGTTATTTCGATTTGTATGGGCGATTTACACGTAAACTCTTTAAAGACATTTATTCTTGCTTTGAAACTTTTATATATCTTCATTGCTGTAAAGCATATTTTAGGTTTTTTAAAAGAAATTAAAGAGGACGTATAATGAAAATACTTATGACACTAATGGGTCTTGAAATAGGCGGTGCTGAAACACACGTTGTCGAACTTTCAAAAGCCCTGAAAAGAAAAGGACATGAAATTATAATCGCTTCAAATGGCGGTGTATATCAAAAAGAACTTGAAGAGTGTGGCATTAGACATATAAAAATGCCACTTCATAGCAAAAGACCGTCTTGCTTTATAAAAAGTTATTTTGAATTAAACAAATTGTTTAAGACAGAAAAGTTTGATTTTGTTCACGCTCACGCAAGAATTCCTGCGTTTATTTGCGGTCTTTTACAAAGAAAATTTAAATTCAGATACACAACTACTGCCCATTGGGTTTTTAAAATTACTCCACTTTGGAAAAGACTTGCTAACTGGGGCGAGAAAACGATTGCAGTGAGTGACGATATTAAAGAATATTTGATTTCCGGCTACGGCATATGGCCTGATAACATTTCAACTACTATAAACGGAATCGATACTCAAAAATTCTCGAAATCTGCCGATTGGTCAAGTATTGCCGACGAGTTTTGTTTGTCAAAAGATAAGTACAGAATTTTATACGTTAGCAGAATGGATGAGGACAGAAGTGCTGTTGCTTATCACGTCGCCTCCGCTATGCCTGAAATTTTAAAAATAAAGCCCAATGCGGAACTTATTATTGTCGGAGATGGAAATGACTATCAGAGATTAAAAATTCACACAGACAAAATTAACGCCGAAATCGGTCATAAGGCAATAATCCTAACAGGTGCACGAGTGGATATAAATAAGTTCGTTGCGGCATCCGATGTTTTTGTCGGCGTTTCGCGTTCTGCACTTGAAGCGATGGCGGCGGGAATACCTGTGGTTATTTCGGGTAACGAAGGATATATTGGAATATTTGACGAAAGTAAATTTCAAATTTCATATGATACTAACTTCTGTTGCAGAGGTTGTATCCCCTCTTCTGTTGAACTTATAACAAACGACCTTGTAAAACTTGCAAGTTTGAGTTCTATAGAGCTTAAAAAAATATCAAACTATAACAATTCTATAATTGAAAAATATTATTCAGCAGATAAAATGGCGCAAGATTATGAGGATATGTTTAATTCCATATCCCCTAAAAATCATTACGACAAGGGTAACATTATTATTAATGGTTACTATGGATATAAGAATCTGGGTGATGACTCTCTTTTACAAGCAATGATAGAGAATATCACAAAAGCGGATGATACAGCAAAAATAACGGTGCTTTCCGCAACCCCTCGTCAAACTACAAAGCGTTATCTTGTAAACTCTATAAACAGATATAATATTTTAAAAATCAGAAAAGAAATGAAAAACGCTTCACTGTTTATAAGTGGCGGTGGAAGTTTATTGCAAGACGTAACAAGCACAAAATCCTTAATCTATTACACTTATATGATAAAACTTGCAAAACGTATGGGACTTCGCATTATGGTTTACGCCAATGGCTTTGGACCTATAAATAAAAAGAGAAACCTCGCTCTTGTTAAAAATACATTGAAGCTCACCGACTTCATTTCTGCAAGAGAACCCGAATCGGCGAATGCAATAAAGACTCTTTGCCCTGATGCGAATGTTAAAATATCGGCAGACCCTGCGTTTACATTAACGTCTGCTAATGAAAAATGGGGGCAACAGATATTAGAAAAGCATTCAATTAAGAAGGATAGAAAATATTTTGCGATATCTTTAAGAGAGTGGCAGAATTTAGATAGAGACATAGCTGAAAAAATCGCAAAATACTGTCAAGAGGTTACAAAAAAATATTCTATCTATCCTGTATTTATAACAATGCAGGATGCAAAAGATTTGACCTTGATTAATAAGGTAGTAAAACTATTAGACTACAAAGCTGAAATTATCACCCAAATAACAGCCAAAGAACTTCTATGCGTGATGAAGAGGATGACGTTCTCGGTGGGTATGAGATTACACTTTTTAATTTTTTCTGCCATCTGCAACGTGCCTGTTATAGGTCTGTCGTATGACCCGAAGGTTAATTCCTTAATTGACTATATCGGTTTTGATAACCCTATAGATTCAAAAGATTTGGACTTGCCTTCCCTCTTATCAGTCACAGATGAACTTTTGAACAAAAAAGACGAATTATCAAAGCATCTAATGAACGTTAATAAGGATATGAGAGAAAAAGCTTTTTCGGATGCAAACAAAGCGGTTGAACTAAGTAAAAAATAATCAAAATCACACCTATTTGAATAGAATGTATTAACTAATTCAAAAAGGTGTGATTTTTTATGAAATGTGTTTATATCAGTCCGTCGGTACAACAGTTTAATGAATATTTAAACGGTGGTAACGAAGAGCAGTATATGAATCTTGTTGCCGATAGTTTAATACGTTATTTAGATGAATATGGAATCTGTTACACGAGAAATTCTCCTGATATGTCGGTTCCAGAAATAATAAGGCAGTCAAATAGCGGCGACTATATTCTTCATTTAGCCATACACTCAAACGCGTCACCCGAAAGTCTTTCAGGAGAACTTATGGGTAGCGAAGTTTTTTACTATCCCTCAAGCCCCAGAAGTGCATTACTTGCACAAATTGTTGCAGATAACCTTAAAACAATATACCCATATCCAGACATGGTAGTTGCAAAGACTTCTACTTCTTTTGCAGAGCTTAGACGTACTCGTGCACCTTCTGTGCTTGTTGAGGTAGCATACCACGACAATCCCGAAGATGAGGCGTGGATAAAAAACAACGTTGACGAAATAGGTAGAGTTCTTGCTTTATCTGTTAAGGAATACATAGACGAGACGTGTGAATGTCCGAGAGGCAGCCTTGGTGAAGTTATTACTATGGGCGGGAATTTGAACGTCAGGAGAAACCCAAATATTAACTCCGAGGTTGTTTCTAAAATTCCTAATGGAACAAAGGTTGAGATTTTAGACTGCTCGGGAAGGTGGTACAGAATATCCTATCAAGGTAACGAAGGATACGTATTTAAGCACTACGTTTCAATATAAAAAATTAGGTGATAGTTAAAACTATCACCTTTTTGTTTTTTTGATTTGCTTTTTGATTAATTTAAAGACATCAAAAACAAGTATAATAAAACGTCGGATAAATAAAAAATCGCACCAAACGTGTGTATATAGCCTTGTTTTAAAATCTGTCATTTTTATTTCGTTGCCATTATGAATTACACTATATAAGACTCCTAATATATGACTGTCAGTAATCCCGTACTCTAAACTGCGTCTGTTGTCGCCACACAAAACGTATGTACCGTCTTTTTTTACTTTCATAATTCTGTGTAGTACGTATTGTCCGTTGTCGCGTTTATATAACGGCACATCATACTTTTTTAAAGGAGTGTGGGCCTTTTTTATTACTATCAGGTCACCGTCTTTACGAATCAGCGGAAACATACTGTCGCCTGTGTTTGTGTAAACAAGGACACCTTTTTTATCAAGCTCTTCTTCAAAAGTTGACTTATTCATCAATGGCACCAATTTTTCTTAAAGTTGCGATAACGTTCTTTACGTCCTTTGAGACGATCTCTTTTGATACGTCGTACTTTTCTATCAATTTATTAACTATATCTTCTTCAGAAATTTCGTTTTTTAATAAATCTACTATAAAAGCGGCAGTTTTATTACTTTTAACGTATCCGCTGAAAGTTCCTGATGCGGAAACTAAAATTTGTTCATCGCAAAGTTCGTGTGTAACAAATTCTTTCTTTAATTTCATAAATTACATCCTTTCATACCACAGAAAATTTCTTTTGCGCATACCGGGTCAAGATTACAATGAATTTTATAAATATTGACTTTGTTTAACATATTATCTATAAGACCAAGCGTTTTTGCAACTTTAATTGGATCTGAACTTTTGTGAGTTTGTTGCAAAATTAATCCAAATGCGTCTTTCTTTTCAATCTTTTCGACTGTGTTTTTTTCTCCCCTGTTGAGAATAAATATGTTTTTTAAAGGTGCTGACACATTTGCACCTAACTTATGTTTTCCATTCCAAGGTGTACCGAAAATCGTTATTTCGTCATGAATTTTTAAAATAGGTTTGTCGTCGTTTATTACTTTTACTCTGTCACCAAACTCTTTTCTCCAAAAAGACGCGTGGGTAGATTTTCCCGTTCCGCTTTTTGCTGTTAAAATATAACCGTCTTCGTCAAGGGCAAAGGAAGAGCCGTGAAACAAAATGCAGTCGTATTCAAGTAGTTTTTCTGAAAGTTTACGCAGTACTGATAAAAACTCTAAATATTCAGGTTGAAATTTATAAGGAGCAAGTCCTTCGGTTTTTCTTTCTGAATCTGATTTCTTTTGTTCGAATTCAATGTCTGTTTCCTGAATTTCAATAGTAAATTCAGGAACTTTAGAAGATGAGTATTCCTTGCTCTCTATATGAGAATATTCATAGGTTGTATTCAGAAGAAAAGTTTTTTCTGCAATTGTATAAATACCGGAAAAAGACATTTTTATCCTCCGTTATTTTAGTTGTTGTATTCATTTTCTATCAACAAGTCGATACGTTGAATTTTTCTTTCCAACTCTTGAATTTTATCAAGATAAGTGCTTTCCTCGGCATCTTTTTTATCTTTAAGCTCGAGCCTGTATTCTTCTGCCTCATCAAAGGTGGTAAGCATAACTTTATTAGAACTGAGGGCTATATCGATTTTGGCAATCATTGAATTGAACTGTGATTCTTCGAACTTTTCGTCTTGGTTAGTTAAACCTACAACAAAGGTTGCTTCATCACTTTTGTTTGTAAGAGTCTGCAAAGTTCCTGCCGCAGTTGTTGTGAACCACCCCACTGCATTTATCTGATGAAGTGAAGATAATGATATTTCTTGATTTAAATTGAAATCGTCTTTTTTTACCACTATATTTTTAAAGCCAAGTTCTTCAAAAGCTAAGTTGTTTGCGTAATTATTGTTACTTTCGTGAATAAATAAGGTGGATGGAATTTCAATTCCTATTTCACTCATAAGTCTTGTAATTTCGATATACCATAAATTTATGTCATCGGTCCCATCCCAATATATTGCACTCTGCCAACCGTTTGCTAAAAGAGTATTGAATTCTTCAAATGTGATATCAGAATTGATACCCGGAATATTGTTTTTTGAAATACAAAAAGTTCCAACAGCGTTATGTTCGCTCATTATTGAGTAAACTTCGTCAAAGAAAGACCTTTCCATCTCATAAAAAAGCAACATAAGTCTTGACTTGCCTAAAATTTCTTCTCGGTATTGAGATTTAACTTCCGCAAGTTCATCTTGATATTTTTTCTTTTCAAGTCTGTAATTACTGACTTTTAGTTCAACTTCTCTATTTACTTCATTCAAATCATTTGTTTTTTTGCTATCTAAAAACAGTGCAAGTACTAAAATTAAAATTAGCACAATGCAAGATATTAAAGCTATGTTTTCTTTCATTAAAACCTCGTAATATAAAATTTTAACACTTCATAAGTATTATACACGTCTACTTTTCGGGAGCTGTATCAACTAAGGCTTTTACGGTTGCTTTAACTACTTCCAAAGAACGCTCATCGCAATCCGAAAGCATACGGAGAAGATTTTCTACTTCCGAATCCTTTGAGGGTTTCTCGGGGTAGAAAATTAAATCCGGCGATATTGACAGTTCTCTGATTAATTTGTAAAGAACATCAAAACTTGGTTTCTTTTCCTCGTTCTCAATTCTGTACAAATATCTATCGGTAATACCAACTTTATACGCAATATTTTCAATAGTGATACCGCTTTTCTCTCTTGCTGCTTTAACGATATTCCCGAGTCCTTCAGGTTTCTTGTACAATGTCATTCCACCTCCTATATTATAATTATACTTATTTAGTTCAGGTTGATAATGGCATACCATTTCAAAAAATCTGGTCTATCAGTTCATAAATTGCTGAACTAATAATGATTACCTTTTCTTGAAAGAATGAGGAGTTTTACCAAGGCTCATACATATGTAAAAGTCCCTCCAATTCCGAGTCTGGATTGGAGGGACTTTTTAAGCGTTGTACTAAATATAACTTTTTAATAATATTTGCTATTGTCAAGAAAAGTTGTCTTAATGTAGGTTTACCAAGTAAGTTAAAACAATATTTTTTTGCGAGTTATTGTGTAATAATCAAAGGAATTAAGCACGGCTTCCTCTTTTTTCAATGCTGTTATTACAAGTTCGGGATTGAGATATTCATTTTGGGCTGCGGAGAGAGTAAGGGTTAATGTGAGTTGATTTTCCTTTTGCTTGACGTCGTAGTCTCTTATCAGAGGTTTAATATCAATTACCTTATCCCCTGCTTTTGATTTCTTTAATACAAATAAAGGCTGTGATAGAAGGCTGGAAAGTAAGTCTGTGACGTCCACTTCATTTTTTAAGTCAACAGCAATTTCATAAATTGCGTTTTTTATATCTGTAAAAGGACGAGACGGATAATACGCGTTTATGAAATCGAGACCTTCAGGCAAATTGGGTAAAATTGCCTCCTTGAATTCTTCAGGTGTATACAACGGGACGTTTGGTCTTGATTCATCCATTGTCATATATACGTCAAGTAATTCGCATTCACTTTCACACCCCACACTTAGCGTAAGAGCAAATACCATCTTGGGGTGAGGGTTAAATCCTTGTGTATATCTTATAGGAATAGAACTTCTTTTAATAATTCTCACTATGGCTCGTTGCAAATCTAGGTGTGAAATGTATTTTAATCCACCTTTTTTTGCAAATTCAAAACGAATGATGTTTTTGTTTTCCATTATTTATCTGCTTTCATACTATTTTTTATTTTGCAATCAACCACACCGCAACCTGAACATTTTTCTCTGCAATTAGGTGTTGTAATCTCTTTGCGGGATTTTTCGTTTTCTCGTATTAAAAATTCTTTACTAACGCCTATATCAATGATGTCCCAAGGCAAAATTTCGTCGAACTCCATCTTTCTGTTAGCATAAAACTCAGGGTAAACGTTAGTGTTTTCAAAGGCTTTCATCCACCTTTCAAAACTGAAATGCTCTGACCAGGCATCAAATTTTTGACCGAGATTATATGCTTCAACTATTGTTTTTGACAGTCGTCTGTCACCTTTTGCAAGGACTGCTTCAATAAAACTTACTCTGGCATCGTGCCAAGTATAATTGATTTTCTTGGTAGTGATACTGTCTTTTAAAAGCATCTGCTTTCTTTTAAGTTCTTCTATGGTGTCTTGCGCTTCCCACTGAAAAGGTGTAAAAGGCTTTGGTACAAAGCAAGAAACGCTTATATTAACGTTAACACCTTTTCCTTTAGGCTTGTTAGGTGAAGAATAAAATAAATTTACCACCTGTTGAGATAAATCTGCAATAGCTTTTACGTCCTCATCGGTCTCGGTAGGCAAACCCGACATAAAATAAAGCTTTACAGACGTTCTGCCCTCTGAGAATGCCCAAGTTATTGAGCGGAATAAATCTTCTTCTGTAACACCTTTATTTATTACATCCCTAAGCCTTTGAGTACCCGCTTCAACTGCAAAGGTAAGGCCTGATTTTCTCAGACTCATAACCTTATCCATAAGTTCTTTCGTGAAACTGTCTAGTCTAAGGGAAGGCAAAGATAAATTGATTTTTTCATCGTTTGTCCAAGAAAGAAGCTTGTCGGTGAGTTCAGGCAAGTTTGTATAGTCACTTGAACTAAGGGAGGAAATTGAAATTTCTTCGTATCCGCAGTTTTTAACCGTTTCTTTGGAAATTTCGTTTATAACCTCTGCACTTCTTTCTCTGACGGGTCTGTAAATCATACCTGCCTGACAGAATCTGCACCCCCTGATACAACCTCTGAAAATTTCAATGGTTGCTCTGTCGTGAACTGTTTCTATGTAGGGTATAATCTGTTTTGTGGGATAGTGGGCATCGTCCAAATTTTTAACAATTCGTTTTTTGATTTTTTTAGGAGCGTCAGGGTGGGATTTTATTTCTGAAATCTTCCCGTCGCTATCATAACTAAACTCGTAAAGAGAAGGAACGTAAAAGCCTTCAAGTTCAGTTGCTACACGAAGAAGCGTGTCTTTTTTTGACAGTTTTTTGTTTTTGCAATCAATTAACAGTTCAGCAAGTTCGGGCAAAGCCTCTTCCCCTTCCCCAATTGACAGAATGTCGAAGAATTCGCAAAAGGGCTCAGGGTTATACGTACAAGGACCGCCACCCAAAATTATAGGAAAACTTTCGTCTCGGTCCTTCGCATAAAAAGGAATGTTTGCCATGTCAAGTAAATATAAAATATTGGTTAACAGTCCTTCATACTGAACTGTAATGGCAAAAACGTCAAAGTCAAGAACAGAGTCACCGCTTTCCAAAGCATATAAAGGTATTTTGTTTACTTTCATTTTTTCAGCCATGTCAATGGCAGGAGCAAAAGTTCTTTCACACCAAACGTTTTCCATTTTATTAAGGCAAGAATAGAGAATTTTCATACCAAGGTTTGACATACCTATTTCATATAAGTCTGGAAAAGCGAAGACGACTCTTAAATCCATATTTTCTTTATTCTTTATGGTTTCCCCTTGTTCACCGCCGGTGTATCTTCCGGGCTTTTCGACGTCTTTTAAAAATCGTTCAATGTCCTTACGTATCATTATTATTCCTCTCAAATAGTTTCTTCAGATATTCGCCTGTATAAGAGATTTCGCTTTCTGCAACTTTTTCGGGTGTACCCTTTGCAATCACACATCCGCCCTTGTCTCCGCCTTCAGGTCCCATATCAATTATATAGTCGGCTGTTTTAATTAAGTCGAGATTGTGTTCAATAACAAGAACAGTGTTACCTGCATCGGCTAAACGGTGAAGTACTTTAACGAGCATTTTTACGTCCGCAGAATGCAAGCCTGTAGTGGGCTCGTCAAGGATATACAGCGTGTTACCTGTGCCAGGTTTTGAAAGTTCTGTTGCAAGTTTAACTCTTTGCGCTTCCCCTCCCGACAAGGTCGTGGAGGACTGACCAAGTTTAATGTAGCCAAGACCTACGTCGCACAGAGTTTGAATTTTCTTTTTGATCTGGGGAACGTTTTCAAAAAACTCACAAGCTTCTTCGGCAGTCATATCAAGAACTTCTGCAATATTTTTGCCCTTGTATTTCACTTCGAGTGTTTCTCTGTTATAACGTTTTCCGTGACAAACGTCACAGGTGACGTATACGTCGGAAAGAAAATGCATTTCTATCTTTGTGGTTCCGTCGCCCTCACATGCTTCACAGCGTCCGCCCTTAAGATTGAAGGAAAATCTGTCCTGACCGTATCCCCTCTCTTTCGCATCGGTGGTTGAGGCAAAAAGTGCCCTTATATGACTGAACACACCTGTATAAGTGGCAGGGTTAGAACGAGGTGCTCTACCTATGGGCGATTGGTCGATATCTATAACTTTGTCTAAATGTTCAATTCCTGTTACAGCTTTTGCTTTACCAGGGATTGTAGAGGCTCGGTTTAAATCACGTGCCAATGTCTTATAGATGATTTCATTTACAAGAGAAGATTTTCCCGAACCCGAAACACCCGTAACACAAGTAAATTTACCGAGGGGGATATCTACGTTCACAGATTTTAAATTATTTTCAGTTGCAGAGACAACAGATAAGAATTTTCCGTTACCCGTTCTGCGTTTTTTGGGAATTTCAATTTTTTCGGTTCCGGACAGATATTTTCCTGTTATGGACTTTTTGCACTTTTTGAGGTCTTCGGGAGTACCCTGGAAAACAAGTTCCCCTCCGTGCACTCCTGCAAAAGGTCCAATATCTACAATATAGTCTGCAGATTCGATAGTTTCTTCGTCATGTTCTACTACGATAACCGTATTTCCCACGTCTCTTAATTTTTTAAGGGTTGCTATGAGTTTACTGTTATCTTTTTGGTGAAGACCGATGCTTGGCTCATCAAGAATGTACATAACTCCAACAAGCGAGGAGCCTATCTGAGTTGCCAGTCTTATTCTCTGGCTTTCGCCGCCTGATAAAGTTGCAGATTTTCTCGAAAGTGAAAGATAATCAAGTCCAACACTTTTTAAAAACTCCAACCTTGTAACAATTTCCTTGATAATTTCTTTGGCAATAAACTTTTCTTTTTCAGTAAGGTTTAGATTTTTGAAAAAGTCAATACAGTCGTTGATGCTTAAATCGCACACCTGACTTATGTTCTTGCTGCCAACCGTTATGCAAAGAGACTCCTTCTTAAGACGTTTTCCTTGGCAATCTGGACAAGGAATCTCATAGAAGAACTCTTCGTAGTATTCACTTCCGCCTTCTTCTATTCTGCGCTGCATAATATTTACAACGCCTTCAAAGATAACTTCGTAATTTTTGGTTCTGCCTTCTTTGGTATAAGAAATGGTATAGATTTCCTCTCCGGTTCCGTACATTAAAGAATCAAACGCTTCTTTTGAAAAATCTTTAATTGGAGTGTCAAGGTCAAAGCCGTGGGCTAAACCGACTTTTTTGAAAATTCTGGTGGTCCACCCGTCTTTATTAAGGCTCTTAAATCCGTTAACCTGTATTGCGCCCTCTGAAAGTGAAAGATTATAGTCTTTAATGATTTTATCAACTGCAATGGTTTTTGTTACTCCAAGTCCTGCACAAGTAGGACATGCGCCAAAGGGATTATTGAACGAGAACATTCTGGGTGATATTTCTCCAAGACTTATATCGTGTTCGTCACAGGCAAAGTTTTCGGAAAAGGTCACCTGACGTTCCTTGCTATCTTCGGGCAAATCAACAAAATCAATAATTACAAGACCTGATGATAACGAAAGAGCGGTTTCAACCGAGTCTGTAAGTCGTTGTGTCAAATCTTCTTTCATTACAAGTCTATCAATTACAATTTCAATATTGTGCTTTTTGTTCTTGTCAATTTCAATATTATCAGACAAGTTATATACAAAACCGTCTACTCTGACACGTGCATATCCGCTTTTTAAGGCATCGTGAAATATCTTTTCGTGCAACCCCTTTTTCCCTCTTATTACAGGTGATAAAACCTGAAAGCGAGTGCCTAAGGGATACGACATTATTTTTTCAACAATTTGATCAACCGATTGCTTTACAATCTCTTTTCCGCATATTGGACAGTGAGGTACACCTATATTTGCAAACAATAATCTTAAATAGTCATAAATTTCAGTAACAGTACCAACAGTTGAACGAGGATTTTTAGATGTAGTTTTTTGGTCTATTGAAATAGCGGGAGAAAGGCCGTCGATAAAATCAACGTCAGGTTTATCCATTTGCCCAAGAAACTGTCTTGCATAAGAAGACAAGGATTCTACAAATCTACGATAAGCTTCT
>SVQQ01000050.1 GCA_015065265.1 Oscillospiraceae bacterium
GTACAATGACTTATATTTCACCTGAAAGCGGTAGCTTTGGTGCATTGGGACATCCGATTTCTGACGCCGATACCGGTGAAATAATTAAGTCTTCAGGAGGCAATTTACTCGATGCAGAAATTGTGGGTGTTGTAAAAGGTGAACGCGGTCTGCCCGGGGAAATTCAGGGTACTGTTAAAGATGCATCCGGCACAGGTACAATTAAAACAAATTCAAAGTATGGCGTTTTTGGATTTGTGGAAAATGTGCCTTTAAAGGATACCGTTGAAATTGCATCCAAAAATCAAATTCAGCTTGGCAAAGCTTTGGTAGTGACAGATGTTGCAGGTGGTGAGCCGTTGCCTTACAGTGCAGAGATTATGCACGTTTCCCATAACGCAGACAGTAATAAAGGAATGGTTATAAAAATTACAGATGAGCGTCTGCTTGGAATAACCGGAGGCATAGTTCAGGGAATGTCGGGGTCACCTTTAGTTCAGAATGGAAAGCTGATAGGTGCAGTTACTCACGTATTTGTGAATGATCCAACTCGTGGGTATGGGATATTTATTGAGAATATGCTTGCGGAGGCAAAAAATATTAGGTAGAAATAACACTCATTTGCTGTCTGCAAATGAGTGTTTTTGATGTAAAACTAATGCTTACTGCGTCTTTTCATTCCTTGTAAGCAAAGTTACTGTCTCAACGTGTGTCGGACAACTGGAAAGAGGGCAATATTTTCGCCAATTTTTCACGTGTTTCATTTGCAAAAGAAGGCAAATTCATAAACTCTTTCGCCCTTCCGTTTTTTCTTTCCGGTTTATGATTTTCACTGTTAATTTCATTGGTAAATCCGGTCTTGTAAATGAAGGTTAGCATCTTAGGGTCTGGATTACCTTCTTCATCATATCCGCCTACAATAACTTTATCAACAATGCTTTCAAATACACATCTGTCAAAAACTTCAAGAATTTCGTGTTCGCTGATAACTTTTCTGAAGTTGTTAAGTCGGGTCTTTATTTTCTTCGTCCTTTCAGCAGAATTTAAAAACTCAAACTTTTCATTATTGAACTTTTCAAGTTTATCTGTGACATCAGCCAATTTCTTCTCGTAAGTTTCCTTATCAATAACATCCTCAAGGTGCATATCCAACAGTTTTTCCTTCTTTTTCTCAAGTGTATAAATTTGTTTATCCAAACGAGTAATCTCTTTGGAATTATCTGTTGAACATAAACTTTCTTCTATTCTTTCAAGCATTTTCTCAAGGACATCGCTATTATTATAACATAAAAGTTTATAACTTTCAAGGAAAGCATTTTCTAAAGTTGTTTCTTGTATTGCTTTTGAGTGCATACAACCTTTTTTACCTGTACGAATTGTAGTTATACACTGCCAAATTATTTTGTGATAACTTGACCCTGCGTGCCAGCTTCTTCTTGAGTAACCGCTTCCGCAGAATCCACATTCGAGCATAGAACTAAAGGCATATTTCCTACTGTATTTTTCTCTTGTTCCATATGGTTTAAATCTGTTTGCAGCCCTTTTCATTCTTATCTGTTGTGCAGCTTCAAAATCATCAATACTGATAATTGGTTCGTGATGTCCACTCATATAAAATTGGTCTTCTTCTCCAAAATTGTCAAGTCTTCGTTTTGATATTGGGTCAACAGTGAAAGTTTTTCCTTGTCGAATGTCGCCTTTATACTTTTCATTTTTTATAATACCCATAACAGTGCTATCACACCATTTGCTATAACCCTTCGGTGTTTTGTATCCAAGTTCTCCTAACTCTCTTGCAATTATGCCACAACCCATCCCGCCAAGATAACGGTCAAATATGTATCTCACAATTTCCGCTTCTTTTTCATTAACGGAAATACTTTTTGTTTCAGGGTCATAATCATATCCAAGACATCCTTGGAATCCAACAAGTTCTCCACGTTGCATTTTCATTTTAAGTCCTTTTTTAACGTTCGCCGAAATGTTCTCAACTTCCTGTTGTGCAACTGAACTTAATATTACAAGTAAAAGTTCTCCATCCATCGTTAAGGTATTTATATTTTCCTCTTCAAAAAAGACAGCAACATTTTTCCCTTTTAGGAGTCGTACATATTTCAAAGTATCCAATGTATTTCTTGCAAATCTTGAAATGGATTTTGTAACAACCATATCAATTTCGCCGTTTAAAGCATCGTTAATCATTCTTTGAAAATCTTCACGTTTTGTTGTTTGCGTTCCGGTTATCGCTTCATCAGCATAAATCCCGGCAAAAACCCAATCGTGGTTTTGGTTTATGTATTCAGTGTAGTGTTTAACCTGTGACTTATAGCTGTTTAATTGGTCTTCGCTGTCAGTGCTTACACGACAGTAAGCCGCTACTCTAAGTCTGTCAATTTTTTTAGAAAAATTTCGATTTACTAATGTGGTATTAGCCTTGATAACTTCAACATTTTTCATAAGCACATCTCCTTTTTGTATTCCTTTTATAGTTTAACTCTACCGCGCTTTAAAAAATAAATCAAGGCTTTTCATCAATTTTTTCAAAATGATGATAAATTTCGTAATCTTGCATAAGCCGTCTTTTTATCAGAGAGTATTCTTTGTCCGAAATGGCTTTAGCTTCCAAAAGTGTTCTCAGCATAGCAAGTTGCATACTATATTCTATTAAAGCATTATTAGTCAAAAAAATCCCTCCAATCTTTTGAATTTATTTTAAAATTTTATACGTTTTTCATACGACCTTGGCAGGCTCCACGGGACTCTCACCCTCTGTGTGGTTCTCACACAACCGCCCAATGCAGTGACGCGTTCAAGACGGGAGTATCATTATTGCATCTGTGTG
>SVQQ01000030.1 GCA_015065265.1 Oscillospiraceae bacterium
TAGAAGGCAGTTGCTCTATCCAACTGAGCTACAAGCGCATAGGCAAAAAAATGGAGCGGGTGATGGGAATCGAACCCACGCGACCAGCTTGGAAGGCTGGAATTCTACCATTGAACTACACCCGCACGTATCTTTTGCGCTTGAATATAATAGCACTATTTTTTCATTTTGTCAACACCTTAAAGTGATTTTTTCAAAAGTTTATGAAATTTTTTCAAATATCTTTATGTTTTTACCTATTCATTTATTGACTTTATAACAAAATTATTGTAAAATATACTATGTCAAGGTATGTTTTTGCTTTATGCCGATTTAACTTCGGCACATTTAGGACATACCGAGATAGAAAATATATACAAAAGGAGGTGCTTTTTAGTGGAAATTGTTATCACCGTCCTTGCGGCTGTTTGTTCAATTATCATAGGTGCGCTACTCGGTTTCTTTTACAGAAAGAAAATTGCAGAGGCTAAAATCGGTTCTGCGGAAGTAGAAGCGGTAAAGATTGTTGAAGATGCTCGTAAGGAAGCCGAGAGACTGAGAAAAGAGGCTCTTGTTGAATCAAAAGAAGAAATTCTTCGCAACAAAGCGGAAGCCGACAGAGAAATCAAGGAAAGACGAAACGAAGTCTTCAGACTTGAAAAGAGGGCTATCCAAAAAGAAGAAAATCTTGACAGGAAAATGGAAAACCTGGAAAAGAAAGAAGAACTCTTAAACAAGAACATAAAAGAAAATCAGGACCTCAAGGCAGAAGTTGAAGCAATCAAAGAAAAGCAAATTCAGGTTCTTGAAGAATATGCATCCCTGACAAGCGAAGAGGCTAAGGCTGAACTCATCGGAAAGATTGAGGCAGAGGCTAAGCACGAAGCGGCTATCAGACTTGCTGACATCGAACAGAACATTAAAGACGAAGCAGATGAAAAAGCGAGAAACATCGTTTCCCTTGCAATTCAGCGTTGCGCTTCAAATCAGGTTTCAGAAGTTGCGGTGTCTGTCGTTCCCCTTCCCAATGACGATATGAAGGGTAGAATTATAGGACGCGAAGGTAGAAACATAAGAACAATTGAAACCCTCACAGGTGTTGACCTTATTATCGACGATACACCCGAGGCAATCACAATGTCAAGTTTCGACCCGATGAGAAGAGAAATTGCACGTTTGTCCATTGAAAAGTTAATAGCGGACGGCCGTATCCATCCGGCAAGAATTGAAGAAATTGTTGAAAAGAGTAAGAAAGAAGTTGAAGCCATTATCAAGCAGGAAGGCGAAAGCGCTCTGCTTGAAACAGGTGTTCACGGAATTAACGGTGAACTTGTAAGACTTCTTGGTAGACTCAAATATAGAACGAGTTACGGACAGAACGTACTCATGCACTCAATTGAGGTATCTCATATTGCAGGTATGATGGCGTCAGAACTCGGTCTTGACCCAACCCTTGCACGTCGTGCGGGACTTTTACACGACATCGGTAAGGCGCTCAACCACGAGGTTGAAGGCTCACACGTACAAATCGGTGTTGACCTTGCCAAGAAATACCGAGAAAACAAAGACGTTGTCCATGCCATCGAAGCACACCATTCAGACGTTGAGGCACAGACAATAGTTGCAGTACTTGTTCAGGCTGCCGACGCCATTTCAGCAGCACGTCCCGGAGCAAGACGCGAAAATCTTGAAAACTACATCAAGAGACTTGAAAAACTTGAAGAAATTGCTACAAGTTTTGACGGAGTTGAAAAATCCTTTGCCATTCAGGCAGGACGTGAACTCAGACTTATGGTTAAACCTGAAGTGGTAAATGATGAAAACATGGTACTTATTGCCCGTGAAATAGTTAAACGAATCGAAAACGAACTTGAATATCCGGGTCAGATTAAGGTTAACGTAATCAGGGAAAGCCGAACTGTTGAATACGCTAAATAAGCGTTTTATATATTAACATAAATCTAATTTGAACATAATTTATTTATTGAAATATATGAACTTTAAAAGTTCGGACATAAAGAGGTTTTCAAACGAAAACCTCTTTAAATTTAAATCGGGGGAGTAGTATATGTCACAGATAAGAATTCTCGCCATAGGTGACGTTGTGCAAGAAAGCGGTACAAATTTTGTAAGGCGTCGTTTGTGGGACTTTAGACGAGAGAAAAAAATAGACTTTGTTATAATAAACGGTGAAAATTCGGGGGCGAGAAGCCACATTGACAAAGATAGTGCCGAAACACTTCTGGATGGTGGTGCCGACGTTATCACCACAGGCAATCACGTCTGGAATAACAGAGATTTTCACAGTTACCTTGACAACTCTGAAAACGTTCTCAGACCTGCAAACTACCCCGACGTGTGTGCGGGAAAAGGATACACTATCCTGAACGTCGACGGATACCGATACCTTGTTATGTGTCTTCAAGGAACTGTTTTTATGGACAGTCTCGACTCCCCTTTTCACAAGGCGGAACACATTCTCGAAAGAGAAAAGGGGAACTTTGACTTTGCACTTTGTGATTTCCACGCCGAAGCCACAAGTGAGAAGACCGCTTTCGCTATGTTCTTTGACGGAAAAATAAACGTGGTTTTCGGAACTCATACCCACATTCAGACAAACGATGCAAGAGTTTTGAAAAATGGTACGGGATATGTTACAGACCTTGGAATGACAGGTGTCTTCGACTCGGTGTTAGGTCTTGATGCCGACACAATGATTAAGAAGTTTTACACAAAAATGCCTGTTTTTCATAAAGTCGCCGAAGGGGACATTGTTATGTCGGGGGCAATATTCACCCTTGACACAGACACAAAAAAATGCCTGAGCGTTGAACTTGTGAATTTAAAATAAAAATAAGCCGATATGTTTTTTCATATCGGCTTATTTTTTTAATATGCGATTTTAAATACTATTTTTCTTACGTTTTTCTTTTCTTCAGAAAATTTAAGTCCGGGGGCGTGTGCTTCGCCGGGGTAGATTATAGCGAAATCACCTGGGGTAAGAACAACCTTGTCAGCGGTGTCAGAGTCAATCTTAAAGTACTTGTTGTCACCTTTTGGCTCTTTGCCGGGGAGAAGTCTTTCGGGTTTGTCAAATCTCATTTCTTCTTCCCCTTCAACCACTACCTGAATGTCGATAAACTTTTCGTGTACCTCGAATTTGCCCTCGTCCACTTCTTTTGCTTCATATTCCTGCACCATATAGAAATATTTATCTTCTTCAATTATATACTTGCCAACTTCTGTCTTTTCTGCAATTATCTTCTTTGTGTCCTCTATTGCTCTTGCAAAATAGGGATTGATTTTGGCATATTCGGAAATTTCGGGGGCATAAAGATTGGTTACTATCATAGTTTTTCTCCTTTATTTTTATCCCTCGGTAACTCTTCCATCGCCTTTCAGATCGATTTGGTCACCGAGATATTTTGGTTTAATTTTAAAAGCACAGGCGAAAAAGTCTTTGTTTCTTGCAAGTATTTCTCTTGCGTTACGTGAGGACTGTCCGTAGTAGGTATGCAAATCAGAAGAGACTCCAAAGGCTTCAAGACCAAGTTCTTTTGCTATATACAATGCTCGGTAGAGGTGATACTCTTGTGTGACTACGACTACTTTCTTCGCCCCAAAAACCTCCTTAGCGCGATAAAGGCTATCATAGGTGCAAAAACCTGCATGGTCCATAAATATGCGTTCTATGGGAATACCTTTTTCAAGGGCAAAATTTCTCATAGCGTTGACCTCGTCATAATTCTCAGTTCCGTGGTCACCGCTCATAAGAATAGTATTGCTAACCTCCCGCTTTACAAGGTCAACACCAACGGTCAGTCTGTCTTCCAGCATACCACTTGGCGTTCCGTCAGAGAAAACTCTACACCCTAACACCAAAACACAGTCAATATCTGAAAGTCCTTCTGCCTCATCTAATGTGACTATCTGTTTCTTTGTGCTATATTTTATAAAGGCATTTACAGAGAACATCCAAACTATTGAAATACTTATGGCAAACAATAAAACATATACAAAAATTCTAATCTTCTTTTTCATACATTAAATTTTTACGACAATCCTTTTTATTTTTCACTGTATTTTTCACCTACAGTTCTGTCGTAGGTTATCATAGCGTGGGCGTTGACGTATTTCTTGAAAGGGATTGCATTTATACTCCAAAGCCTTACGTTATACGCCTTGTGGTGATTAAAATAATCTTCAAGGAAGTACATATATCGGCTTCGGGGGGAGTCAATAAGGGTTGACAGGGCGTTGAGAATATTATAGGACGCAATTTCATTGTCTCCGCCTACCTTCACCATCTCACTTTCTTCAAGTGGGAAGTTTGAATAGATAAGAAATGGAGTTGAGTACAAAAACTTATTCATATCCCCTGTCATACCGTTCAGGTCTATTGCACCGCTTTCACGGTATGCACCGTAATTTGCGCCTAATGTGGGAAGGTGGTCTCCGAAATAAACGAGTACGGTTTCCTTTTCTCTGGAATCTATATAGTCCACAAGTTTTTTCAGTGCTAAATCCGCTTCGTAGACTCCTTGGGTGAAGTTCTGCACCTCGGAAAGTATCCCTGAGGAAAGAGTGCTTGAGGTGACCTCGATATCGAAGGTGGAAAACTTATTTGTATATGGTTGGTGATTTTCCATACTTATGCCGAAAAGGAAGGTGTTACCTTGACTTTTGTCAAGATAGTATTTTATATAGTCCACGAAACTTGAGTCGGAAATCTGTTTTCCCGAAATTGTGAGAGGCACGTCTTTCAGGGCGTAAAGTTCGTCTTCAAAGTGGAGTTCATCAAATCCTATGTAGGGATAGCCCTGTTTTCTGAGATAAAAACTTGAAGTGTAGGGGTGAAGGGCTATGGTGTTATATCCCATATCAGAAAACAAAGATACGTAACTCTCGGTGTCCTTTGTTATGTACTGATAGGGAACGCTGCCACCTGGGAGATAGTCGGTGGTAAGGCCTGTCAGAACCTCAAATTCGGGACGCACAGTTCCACCGCCAAAGCCTGTGGTGTAGAACTTTCCGCTAATTGCCCCGTCACGTGATGCAATCAATCTGAAATTCTCCAAAGGGTCGTGTGAGAAGTTTGTGTCAGGCAAGAGTGTAGGGTCCCAGAAACTCTCCGACAGAATTAAGATGACGTCGGGGCTCTTGAAGTTTTCACCTGCCCCTGTTTCCGTGTAGTTTTGAAGTATCTTTTCTACTTCTTCTCTTGAATAGTTTTCGGGCTCGGTTACCCCTGAAGACAGGGTATTTACCACAAATGCGCCAACAAAACCGTTTGCCGAATAGTTAGAGGTCTGAAGTGCCATATCTTCAAAGTAAAGAGAGTTTTTATTAAGTAACTCTGTGGATTTTTGAGGGGTTTCCACTGCTTTATAGGTGGACAGTACAATTATCATAATAAGGGGTAGTCTTATTATGAGTTTTACGTTTAAATCTGCTTTAGTGAAGAAAATTATAAGAGTCAAAAGCAGAAGTCCAAGATACAACACAAGGTTTTCCCAAGGGAAAGAAATTGTGAGAAACTCTGAAAGTTCCCCTACGTTTCCCACGTTCTGCACAATGTCCCAAGGGTATAGGTAGTCGCCGACTTGCTGAAACTTAAAGTAGTTTGAAACAGAGAAAATAACTGTTACAAGGGTAAGTGTCCCTGCGGCAAGGTATCCTCTTTTCAAGACAAGCAAAAAAAGCACGAACAAGAGGTAAATGACTCCCACTCCGAAAACTACTGCCGCCTGTCTGTTCTCTAAGAAAGAGAAGAGTCTTGTCAAGGAAGAGTAGTGAACAAATTCAAGGGTCACGTATGAACAAAGGGGGAAAATTATAAGGGAAAGATATCCTATTATTCTGAAAAGCGGTGAAAGTTTATTATTTAAAAGTATTCCCCTTTTCATAGGTGTAAATAAACTTTTAAGCACCAAGAAAAGCGGTGCAAAAAAATTTGTGATTTTTTCTTTCATATATTTATCCTGCAATATGGGGAAAGGGTACAATGCCCTTTCCCCATATTATGACAATTATTTTATAACTTTTGTGGAACTTTCCTTCAGAATTACGTCGTGAGCGCCACCCTCGATAATACTTGTAGAAGAAACAAGGGTAAGTTTTGCATTCTTCTGGAAGTCGGGGATGTTAAGGCATCCGCAGTTACACATAGTGGATTTTACCTTATTGAGTGTCATAGTAACGTTATCTTTAAGGCTTCCTGCATAAGGTACGTAGGAGTCAACGCCTTCTTCAAAGGACAATTTCTTATCTCCGCCCATATCGTATCTCTGCCAGTTTCTCGCTCTGTTTGAGCCTTCTCCCCAGTATTCCTTAACGTAGTTTCCGTTAATGTTAAGTTTGTTTGTGGGGCTTTCGTCAAATCTTGCAAAGTATCTGCCAAGCATTACGAAGTCTGAACCCATAGCAAGAGCCAGGGTGATGTGGTGGTCGTAAACGATACCGCCGTCTGAACAGATAGGAATGTAGACACCTGTCTTTTCGTAGTATTCGTCACGGGCTGCGGCAACTTCGATAACTGCAGTCGCCTGTCCTCTGCCTATACCCTTCTGTTCACGGGTGATACAGATAGAGCCACCGCCGATACCAATTTTAATAAAGTCGGCTCCTGCTTCGGCAAGGAACATAAATCCGTCGCGGTCAACTACGTTACCTGCGCCGACTTTTACGCTGTCGCCGTATTTTTCACGAATGAATGCAATAGTTCTTGACTGCCATTCTGTAAAGCCTTCCGAAGAGTCTATACAGAGCACGTCTGCACCTGCTTCGATAAGGGCAGGTACACGTTCTTCGTAGTCACGGGTGTTGATACCTGCGCCTACCATATAACGCTTGTTTTTATCTATAAGTTCAAGAGAGTTCTCTTTATGGGTTGAATAGTCCTTGCGGAATACCAAGTAAAGAAGGTTTCCGTCGTCGTCAACGATGGGAAGTGAGTTGAGTTTGTTGTCCCAGATAATGTCGTTTGCAATTTTAAGAGTTGTGTCTTTTCCTGCAGTAATGAGTTTGTCAAAGGGAGTCATAAACTCTTTGACAGGGGTAGAAAAGTCCATTCTTGAAACTCTGTAATCACGGCTTGTTACAATACCGAGAAGTTTTCCGTTAGGGCTTCCGTCGTGAGTTACAGCGATGGTGGAGTGTCCTGTCTTTGCGGTGAGTTCCACAACGTCAGCGAGTGTGTCGTCGGGCTTGATGTTGGAGTCACTAACTACAAAACCTGCCTTGTAGTTCTTAACTCTTGCTACCATTGCCGCCTGATCTTCTATGGTCTGAGAACCGTAGATGAAGGAAATTCCGCCTTCTTTTGCAAGGGCTGCGGCAAGTTTATCGTCGGATACCGCCTGCATTATTGCAGAGGTCATAGGAATGTTAAGGCTTATTGCAGGTTCTTCGCCTTTCTTGAACTTAACAAGAGGGGTTTTGAGAGAAACCTTTGAAGCGATACATTCTGCGCTTGAATAACCAGGGACAAGAAGGTATTCGTTAAATGTGTGAGAACAATCTTTAAAGTAATATGCCATATTTTTTACATCCATTCTCGGCAGTTAGTTTTTTCCGACATACTCTGCCGTACATATATCGGGGGTTTATTTAATTTTTTATTCACTTATATCAGTTTCCCCTATTGGAAAATAGGTGGCTGCCATATCTTCGGGCATATCGGTTATATCCCGAAGTTTACGTCTTATCATACGTGTACGTGTACCTACCAGCGTTTCAAGTTCGCCTGTCGCCTGGTCAAGTTTCTTTTGAGTGGCAATAAGTACGTCTTCAAATTTACCAAACTCCGTCTTTACTGCCGAAAGAGTGTTCCACACTTCTCCCGACCTCTTTTGTATTGCCAGAGTTTTAAATCCCATTTGCAGACTGTTAAGTAAGGCTGCCATTGTGGTAGGACCTGCAATAGTTACATTATAATCCTTTTGCAGAATTTCTACAAGTCCAAGTCTCACCGCTTCTGCATAAAGTCCTTCTGTTGGTAAGAACATTATTGCAAACTCCGTTGTGGCAGGTGGGGAAATATATTTCTTTCTTATGTCGTCGGCAAATTTCTTAATTCTTGTAACAAGTACGCTTTTTGCACTTGAAATTTCTTCGGCGTTGCCAGATTCGTATGCTTCGCTGAGTGCCACGTAGGCGTCTGATGGGAATTTAGCGTCAATTGGAAGATAAACGTGACTCTTTTCTTCAGTGCCCGGAAGTTTTACTGCAAATTCTACGGGGTTCTGACTGCCCGAAACGGTTATGACGTTTTTTTCATACTGTTCGGGGGCAAGAATTTCTTCTAAAATCGAGCCCAGTTGAATTTCTCCTAAAATTCCTCGCGTCTTAACGTTTGAAAGGACTTTTTTTAAGTCGCCTACCCCTGTGGCAAGGGTCTGCATTTCGCCAAGTCCTTTATATACCTGTTCGAGACGTTCGCTGACTTCTTTAAAACTTCTGCTTATTCTCTCTTCCAAGGTGGATTGAAGTTTCTCGTCTACCACCATACGCATTTCGTCAAGTTTTTTGGAATTTGCTTCTTCAAGTGCCTTTACTCTTGTTTCAAGGGTGGTCCTTATTTCACCGAGTTTTTCCGAGTACATCTCCAGCGTTGCAACCGTGTGTCTTTCGCTGGTTTTAAGAGTTTCAAGAAGGGTGTCTTTTAACTCCCCGTCTCTCACTTTGGAGTTTTCCATTTCACTCTTTATGAGTTTCGTCTGCATTTCAGAGGAGTTTTTCAGGCTCTGGGAAAGGGTTGAAACGTTTGAGGTGAGGTTTGCATTTATCTCCATTCGGTTATTTCTCAGTTCTGAGGTGAGGTCACCTTGGGAGTTTTTCTTTTTTGAAGTTACTATAAGAACTATCACCACAACAATGAGTAACAAGTTCAATAATAACAAAACTGTCAAAAGTGTATTATCCATCATTCACCTTTTTCCGCATTTGCTCTGTTAATATTTGCAAGATGCTCGGCTTCGGTTGTTGCAAAGTAGTGATATCCGTTAGGTCGTGCCACCATATAATAGTAGGTGTATTCCTTACCGCTTGAGTCTGCACCGCTTGGGTAAAGGGCTGCAATTATTGCGTCAAGGGAGGGGTTACATATTGCAGAAGGAGGAAGTCCGTCGATGGAATAAGTGCTGTAGGGATTGTCGCTCTTCTTCATTTCGTCAAGGGTGAGTCCCTCTCGTCTGTCGGGGAAAGCGTAGAGGTAGGTGGAGTCACACTGCAAACGTGGGAACCTGTAAGGGTTGTTAAGACGGTTATGGTAAAGAGAAGAAACCGTCATATATTCACTGCTGTATTTCGTTTCTTTTTGAACGATAGATGCTATATTTACCACTTCGTCAACTGTGAGCGCCAACTCATCGCATCTGTCGTAATACTCTTTTTCAAATCTTGTGTTAAAGGTTTTAAGAAGTTTTGCCACTGCGTCAATTTCCGAAGTGTCGGTATAGAACTCGTAGGTGTCGGGGTACAAATATCCTTCAAGGGCGTACTTTCTGCCTTCGGCAAAACCCTGTCTCTCCTGCTCTTGAAGAGCCTGTAAGAACTTATAACTCATATCGTATATAAGCGAACTCTTAACCGCATTGACAAAGCCCTCTCTTGTACCTATTCCGTTTTCCAAGAAGATGTCTATCATTTCGTCAATACTGAGCCCTTCGGGGAAGGTTATTGTAACGATAGTTCTCACAGGGGCAGACTTTTCAAACTTCGCTATAAGTTCGTCGTAGTTTAAGTCGGCATTAAAAACGTAGGTGTCGGCTACAAACTCCTGTTTCGTTTCACTGTCTCTGTTCTTAAAGGAGTTATACAAGGTGAAAATTCCCGGGTAATCTATTACACCTGCGTCGTGGAGTTTATTTGCTATATCTTTCGCCCTGTCGGTGTCTTCGATAGTTATTTTCACTTCTTCACCACTCTTTTTAAAGGCGAAGATGTCGTTACCGATAGTGATGATATAGTAAGCGAATATTATGGAAATTGCAATTACAAAAACAAGGTATAGGACTCCCTTAAGAAGCATTTCAAAAATACTCTTTGTCATTGGTTCTTCCTCTTCAAGAAGTGGCATCTCTTCATACAGAGGCTCTTCCTGTTTTTTTATTCTCTCTTTTGGTACTACCGTTTCCGTTGTAACGGTAGGCATATCTATTCTGGTCTTTTCGTTGTCGCTGACTTCTTTTATGTCCCTTTTTGCATGTGTGGGTCTTTTTTTAGATACAAGAATGTCGCTATCGGGATTTTGTTCCTTTTGGATATCGTTTTTATTTTCCATTTAATTCTCCTTATCTCAAATAACGTCCAAGGTTATAAGTAAAAACAAAAACAAAGTAAAAAGAAAAGTGGGTGAAAGGAAAACTTTTTGTTTTCCGTCCCTTTTGTTGTCTTTTTTCTTGTCAACTCGCCCTGCACGAGCGGTGTTTTCAAGAACTGTACGTCTTGACCCTTCAAGTTCTCCGCTGTCAAAGAGGGCACTTCTCTTTTCATATATGTCTTCCATTGAGGAAAGCATTGACGAAAATGCCGCCATAAAAATTACCACAAGCAAAAATACAAGGATTATGGAAGAACTGGATTCCTTCAAGAATACTCCTATACTGTCCCCGAAATACACCGACACAAGATTGTTTATAAGGTGTATGAAAAATGACGGAAAAGTTGAACCTGTAACAAAGGTCACCGTACCTAAAATCACTCCGAGAGAAAAGTAAAGTAAAAACGATTCAAAAGAAAAATGGAGCATTGCGAAAAACAGTGCCGAGACAGTTACCGCCACAGGACCGCCAAAATCCTTATAGTCGCTTATAATAATACTTCTGAAAAAGAATTCTTCCACTATTGCGGGAACGATTACAAAATTAAGTAAAAGGCTATGGGGTGAAGGCTCAATATCTTGAAGGCTCAAAATACTTGTAGCGTCGGAGGGTGAAGATATAAAGTTATACTGTACGTACAATAGTATCAAAACTGTGAGAATATAGGTAAAAGAGGATGCCACAATAAAGGGAGTAAAGGAAAACTTCACTTTTTTCATTCCCGACTTTTCAGGGAATGACATACCCCTTACTTTACAAAAGAAGGCGGCAGGGATAGCGAAGATAAACAACTGCACGATAGCAGATGAAAAAACTATGTCTGCCCCCGAATTTTGATAGATTACCTTCAACAGTTTTTCTGAAAGAGTCATCAGAAAAAAGAGGACGGATACGAAAATTGGTGTAAAAATTACCGTTTTGCTATTTTTCACTTGTGTTGAACACCCCCCTCGGAGTTATCACAAGGTCGCAGGCAATATCAAAACGTCCTCTTGGGAGCGTATCTACAAAAAGTTCGTCGTAGACAAATCCTACCTTCACGATTGACGGGTCGGTAAGGTACCTGTCGTAATAGCCTTTTCCGTATCCAAGGCGGTAGCCCTGTTTATCAAAGGCGATAGCGGGAATGACACAGATGGGGTGTCTTGCCGAAGTATATTCTTCACAGTCTTTTTTCGGCTCGGGGGCAGAGAAAAAGCCTTTTGTCAGGTCCTCTCTGGAACTTATATATCTGAAATGCATCTCCCCGTTTTCACGACAGACAGGAAGCGCCAGTCTCTTATTTGATTTTAAAATCACTTCTATGAGACCGGTTGTGTCAACTTCTGAATTTATAGAGTAATACAAAAGTACGGTGTCTGAATGTTCATATGCTTTTGTTGAAAGAAAGTTTTCACATATAGCCTTGGACTTTTCACTTCTCTCTTCTTTTGTAAAGGAGGAGCGCAAGGCTGAATATTTACGCCTTAAGGCTCTTTTTTCTTCTCTTACGTTCTTTTTATACATACCGTCTCCGACTTTTTAATAGACCATTGAAAGTCTTAAATTGTCCGACTCTTTTTTTGTTTTAAGTTTATCCACAAGAGTAAATGCAAATTCACCTGCTGTACCTGCGCCCATTGAGGTGATAAAGTGTTTATCGCATACCACCTTATCGTTTTTGTACTTGACGCCGTTTTCAATCATCTTCGACACAAGGCTTGGGTAACAGGTAGCACGAAGCCCTGTGATTAGCGACATTTCGGCAAGTATGGTGGGTGCGGCGCAAATTGCGGCAATATAGATGCCCCTTTCGTTGCAGGATAAAATTATATCTCTTACTCTTTCACAGTTTTTTAAATTCTCTGTTCCAAGGGCTCCCCCTGGGAGAATTATCATCTCGGTGTCACTTACGTCACATTCGTCAAGAGTGATATCGGCTAAAACTTCAATATTATGAGCGCCCTTGATGGTGAGAGTTTTTTCATTTATGCTGACGGTCTTGATTTCCACTCCTGCTCTGCGCAAGACGTCAATGGGGGTAATAGCCTCTACTTCTTCAAATCCGTCTGCAAGAAAAAGATATACCATTTTTTATTCCTTTCAGAAAGTGATAATACTGTTGCCTATCTTATAAATAGGCTCGTTTACAAGATATTTAACAAGGTCTTTGGAGTCCTTTGGAAGTTCTCTTGTAATAAGGGCGGAAAGTGCGCCCTGTCCGTAGTGGTGAGTATCCGAGCCACAGGTACAAACGAAGTTTAACTCTTCTGCATACTTTGCCGCAAAGCCAACTCTGGAGTTGTGGTTCGGGTGGACGTTATAAACTTCTATTCCGTCAATAAGGCTTTCGTTTGCAAGTACCATTCCGTTGCGGAAAGGGTGCGCCTGTATAATCAGGTTGTCGTCGCTTTTCGCCACCTTTACAAAGTCTTCAAGAGTCTTCATATCGGGTGAAATTTTATTTCTGACAAAGTCGGGGTCAATTCCATACACAAGATAGTCGTTGGCGTTTTCGGGGAATCTTATCTCCATACCGAGATAAACTTTAAGTCCTACGTCTTCCCCTATTTCGCAAAATCTCTTATATTCTTCGATATATTCTTCCACGTACTTGTCATATGCTTTCTTGTTTTTGGGATGCCAAGGGTAAAAGTGATTGGTGAGAACCAGCCCCGAATAACCTTCGGATGCGTAAATTCTCGCCATATCGTTTACGCCTATATCCGAGCAGGGACTAACTTTTGCGGTGTGGCAGTGTAATTCAATTTTGTGTGGGTGTGTTTTTAAAAATTCCTTTGCAACGTCTGTCATTTTTTCTCCAATTGTTTGTTTTCTAATTTAATAAATACGATAATTGTGGTTTTTGCTTTTCTATTTGTTCAGGGTCAAGTTTTCCCGTCAAGTCAAGCAAAGAGGCGCTTCTTTCATAGTGAATAAGTTCACATTTTGCCAGTTCCCTGTCATATGATATAACTTCATAGAGAATAAATTTGTCGCCTTTTGGCGCAAAGGCAAGATATGCCGAGTCTGAGGAGAAAAACTTATGCCCCTTTCGGCTCTCCATAAACTGCTCTTCGCTTTCAAGTACTTTAAGTCCCTCTTTTGACTTTTTGAAAATCTCTTTTTTCATTTCCCAGATGGGCTTTAAGTCTTTTACTTCTGTAATGTCAAGTGTCAGAAGTTCATATTCAAAACGTTTAAGGGAATGAGTGTATCCGTAGTTCTTATAAAAGCCAAAGAGGTTTTCACTTGCGGGGAGTACTAATACTGCATCGTATTTTCTGTCTGTCAGTTCTTCGATAAGTTTTCCGTGAAGGCGAGAAAAGTGTCCGCGTCGCCTTTCGTCAAGTCTCGTGGCAACGCCATACAGGTATGCGCATTTTATTCGACGTCTGAAATACTTCATTCCCACGTCCATATAAAAGAGCATACTCACAAGTTCTTTTCCGTCAAAAAGGAGTAAGGTTTTTCTCGGGCGGTAAAACTTTTCAAAGAAAGTTTCGATAAACTCGTCACTGTCGTGGAAAGTATCCTTCCACAAAGCCTTCATAAGCGGAAGACTCTTTTTCGAGCCATGCTTTATGCAAAGCGCCATTTCCTTATCTCCTCTCTATATAAATCTTAATAGAATATAGAATTCCCCATATTACATATATTATATACTTTTTACTCCCCAGTGTCAATCAGTTAAAGGCTAAATTTTCTCTTTTTTCCCCTTTTAAATTTGTTGAAAAAGAACAGTTTTCTAAAATTTTAAAAAAACTATTGACAAATAGTAGAACTTCGTTTATAATATTCGCGTTGACCTAAGACAGTAGGTGATGCGAAAAGTCGCATCGTAATATTCGCCTACCGAGGAAAACCTTGAATTCTTGAAGATAATTTACGTTTGATTTGTGAATTTTCGGTTCTTTCATCGGTTTGGTGAAAGAACCTTTTTTTATTTAATTTTATCCGGAGGTGAAACACGAATGTCAAGTGCAAAAATACTCGCTGCAAAACAGTCAGCAGTAGCAGAACTCACCGAACAGCTTAAGGCTTCTGAAGCAGGTGTTCTTGTTAACTACTACAAGACAAGCGTTGAAGCTGACACAGCACTCAGAAAAGAACTCACTAAGGCAGGCGTAACATACAAGGTTGTTAAGAACACACAGCTCAAGTTTGTTTTTGAAAACCTCGGTTACACAGACCTTAATTCTCATCTTGAGGGTATGAGCGCTATTGCTTATTCAAACGACCCTGTCGCTCCTGCGAAGATTCTTTCTAAGTTCGCAAAAGAACATGAAGATTACAAAATCAAGGCAGGTTACATTGACGGCGGAGTTATCGACGCAGCAGGCGTTGAGAACCTTGCAAGTATTCCTTCAAAAGAAGGTCTTATTGCAAAACTTCTCGGCAGTATCCAGAGTCCTCTTTACGGTCTTGCTTACGTTTTACAGGGCAAAATCGACAAAGAAGGCGGCGCAGCAGCAGAAGAAGTCGCTGCAGAATAATTTATTTATTCAAAAATTTTCATATGTGGCATGACCGCATAAATACTAATTTAATTTTCGGAGGTACATTAAAATGGCTACAGAAAAGACAACTAACATTTTAGAAGAAATCAAAGCTCTTACTATTCTCGAACTTGCTGATCTCGTTAAGGCTCTCGAAGAAGAATTCGGCGTATCAGCTGCTCCCGTAGCAGTTGCTGCTGCTCCTGCTGCTGGTGCTGCACCCGCTGCAGAAGAAAAGACAGAATTCGACGTAGTTCTTACCGCTGCAGGCGACGGCAAACTCGCTGTTATCAAGGCAGTTCGTGAAATCACAGGTCTCGGCCTTAAGGAAGCAAAAGAACTCGTTGAGTCTGCTCCTAAGGAAGTTAAGACAGGTATCGCTAAGGCTGAAGCAGAAGAAATCAAGGCTGCTCTTACCGCTGCAGGCGCAACTGTTGAAATTAAGTAATTAAGGTTTACAGTCAACATTGAAAAGGCTATCCTTCGGGATAGCCTTTTTGATTTTTTCTCGTCCTTTTTACAGACTATAGTGTATTACACCATAGTTATCTTGTCGGGCGGTAAAAAAGTGATGTTTTTGCTTATGCAAA
>SVQQ01000031.1 GCA_015065265.1 Oscillospiraceae bacterium
AGATATTGACATTGACGGTGGTGCAGGAAAGATCACCATATCAGGCGGTGCACTCCATAACCTTGATTTAGATATGGGTGTAGGTCAGTTGAATCTGACGTCTGCTCTTACAGGTGAAAGCGATTTCGATTTAGGTGTTGGAGAGTCCAACATAACCATAATCGGTAATAAAGATGATTATAAACTTGATATAGAAAAAGGTCTTGGTAATATCACCGTAGATGGCACAAGCGTTTCTAATATCAAGGGACAAGGTAAGGGTAATAACAGTATTGAGGTTAGTGGTGGTATCGGTGCCATTAACTTGAAATTTAAGGAGTCTGATGTAAAATGATTTTAGAACTTAAAAATATAGAAAAATCCTTTGGTGAAAAGAAAGTCCTCACCGGAGTTTCATTCAAAGCCGAGGGCGGCAAAGCCTTCGGTCTGCTTGGCAGAAACGGTGCCGGTAAAACTACATCTATCCGTATTTTGATGGACGTATTCCCGGCAAACAGCGGCGAGATCTTAATTGACGGTCAGCCAATTGATTATAACAAAATCGGTATTGGATATCTTCCCGAAGAAAGAGGTCTGTATCCGAAAAAGGTTATTATTGATCAGCTCACTTACTTTGCAGAGTTGAAAGGAATGAGCAGTAAAGAAGCGGTAAAGTCCATTGATTATTGGCTCAAAAGACTTGGTATGACCGAGTATCGCAACAAGAAGCTCGAAACCCTTTCAAAAGGTAATCAGCAAAAGATTCAGCTTATTACTGCTCTTGCTCACGATCCCGACATCATTATTCTTGACGAGCCTTTTTCGGGTCTAGACCCTGTAAATGCAATGCTCTTAAAGGATGTGGTTAAGGAACAGATTGCGAAGGGTAAAATTGTTTTGTTCTCCAGTCATCAGATGAGCTACATAGAAGAATTCTGCGATAGCATTGCGATCCTAAATAACGGTGTTGTTGCACTTCACGGTGATTTGCACGATATCAAGCGTGACTATCCCCGTGACCGCTTAGTTGTAAAAACAGAAACACCCGACGCAATCATTGCTGATTTTGGCGCTTCATGCACTGTTATGGATAACGGTGATTTGATGATTCGCTTAGGCTCACCATCCAAAAAGAAAACTACTATGACTCGCCTTGTAGAAAACTACGATATTGACGAGGTAAAGGTCTTTGAACCTTCTCTCAATGATATTTTCGTAGAATACGCAGGCGATACCGCAAAGGAGGACTAAGCAATGAAGCAGTTTGGAAAAATACTTAAATTTGAAATTAAAAATTATGCTAAGAATAAAGCATTTGTCGGTGTAACGATCTTCTTGATGGTGGTAATTGCTATCATTATGTTCTTTCCCCGTATTACCGCCTTGTTCGAATCAGACGATACTTCTGATACCACCACAGACCTTTCCGTTATGCTTGTAAAGGCAGATAATCCTACACAGGCGGATATGGTAAAAGAAACGTTTGCCGCATCCTTTACCGATTATGACGTGCAGATTACGGATGATGAAATCAGCGTAATCAAGGATAAAATTACTTTCGGTGATGTGGAGTGCGCTTTTGTAATGACGGGAGCAACTTCATTTACCTATTACGTTGATAATCTTTCGATGTACGATATGAACCCCGATATTGCAACCGGTGTATTGCAACAGATTTATCAAATGAATGCTATGATAGGTGGCGGTATGTCAGCTGAAGATGCTGCCGGTGTTATGAGCATTCAAATTGACGGTGAAGTAGAAAGCCTTGGAAAAGATCAGATGCAAAACTTCTTCTACACCTACATTATGATTTTTGCTTTGTATATGGTCATTCTGCTTTACGGTCAGATGGTAGCGATGAGTGTTGCAACCGAAAAAAGCTCTCGCGCTATGGAATTGCTTATCACCAGTGCCAAACCCATCAACATGATGTTTGGTAAAGTTTTGGCGGCTTGTACGGCTGGACTTGTTCAGCTTGTTGCTATTTTTGGTTCGGCACTTGTGTTCTACAATGTGAATAAGTCCTATTGGGGAGATAACGAGATCATTGACTCTATCTTCAATATTCCGCCTGAGCTGTTTGTGTATATGCTTGTGTTCTTCCTACTTGGCTTCTTGATTTATGCGTTCCTCTATGGTGCAATTTCCTCTACCGTTTCAAAACTGGAGGATATCAATACTGCTGTTCAGCCTGTAACATTCTTGTTCATTATTGGTTTTATGGTGGTTATGTTTTCAATGAGCAGCGGAAGTGTGGACAATATACTGATGCAGATTTGCTCTTACATTCCGTTCACCTCACCGATGGCAATGTTCACAAGAATTGCTATGAGCACTGTGCCTTGGTATGAGATTGCGATTTCCATCGGCATTTTGGTTGCGTCTACCTTTGGAATTGGGATTCTTTCTGCTAAGATCTACCGTGTAGGTGTTCTTATGTACGGAACATCGCCTAAGATTGGCAACATCATCAAAGCCGTGTGGAAGGCGTGATATCTTTTTCGGTGCTACCAGCCAAAACGAAAAGACACCCATTTTTCACTATTTTCTAAATTTTATTGCACGGGTAGTTTTCTTGTGATATAATTAGAAAAAGAAATCAGGAGACATGGTAATGTATAAGAAAATAGAACAACTTAAAACTCAGACAAAACTCAATACCATAGGCAAGGAAAAAATGTTCAAGACAAATCTTGCAGACTTTGAAAAGTGGAATCCCCGTGCAAGACTTTTTTCTTTAATTCAGGTAAAACCGGGAGAAGAAGTCGACTACCATATGCACGTAGGGGAGGGTGAAGCCTTCTTTTTCCTCTCAGGAAAGGGAATCTACAACGACAACGGAATTGAAGTTGAAATAGAACCCGGAATGGTGACTTTCACCCCATCAGGCGAAGGACACTCTGTTAAGAATATTGGTGACACCAATCTCACCTTTATCGCACTTATTGTAACAGACTAATAAAAAGGGTTATTTAATTTACAATTATTTCAAAAAGTGTTCAAAAAAACTTGACTTTTGTAGAAAAAAGTGATATTATGTTCGGGTAAACTGAATAAAGCTAAATGAAATCAGCAGGAGATTAGGCTTTGTGCCTTTCCAAAGGGGTAATACTCTCGGGTGTCAATATGACGGAGACTGCTGACGGATAGCAATCTGGAGAAGTCCGCTACGTGCGGATGCCGAAGGGGCAACTGGTAACACCACAATCTCTCAGGCAAAAGGACAGATCAAATTTTATACATATTTGTTATAAAGTCTTCTCTTTTCACCGCTATCCGTTTGTATAGCGGTGTTTTTGTTTTGTTCAGTAGAAAGTTTATAGGAGGTTCATTTTCAATGGACAAAATTTTAAGCATTATTAAAAGTGTAAACGGCGACATCAATGATGTAGTCTGGGGAGCATTCGGTCTCTTGCTTCTTGTTGGCACAGGCATCATCGTTACAAGTTGCACTAAGTTTTTCCAGGTTACACACATCGGCTTGTGGTTTAAACACACCCTCGGAAGTCTTTTTAATAAAGACGTAATCAAGCACAGTAAGGAAAAGGGTTCTATTTCTCCCTTTCAGGCGCTTTGTACAGCCCTTGCCGCAACAGTAGGTACAGGTAATATCGCAGGTGTTGCAGCAGCTATCTGTACTGGTGGCGCAGGCGCAGTTTTCTGGATGTGGGTTGCCGCATTCTTTGGCATGATGACCAACTACGCAGAAAACGTTCTCGGTATCTTTTTTAGACGTAAGAACGAAAACGGTGAATGGTCAGGCGGTGCTATGTACTACCTTGTTGACGGTCTTGGCAACAAGAAGGGTATGAAGTACGTTGGAAAAGTTCTTGCAGTCCTTTTCTGTATCTTTGCAATGCTCGCTTCCTTCGGTATAGGAAGTATGGGTCAGGTTAACAAGATTGTTACCAATATCGCACAGGCATTCGACGTAACTGCACTTTCTTCTATCGAAGTATTTTCAGGTGTTTCTCTTTATAACATTATCCTTGGCGCTATCATTATGGCTCTTACAGCCCTCATCACACTTGGGGGATTGAAGAGAATTGCAAACGTTGCAGAAAAGATAGTTCCTTTTATGGTAGTGCTCTTCGTTCTCGGAAGCCTTGTAATAATCGGTGTTAACTATGCCAGTATCCTTCCCGCATTCAAAGCAATCTTCGTAAATGCATTTAAGCCCGAAGCATTTGTTGGAGGCGGTATCGGTGTCGTTGTCGGCAAGGTAGTTACCCAAGGTTTCAAACGTGGTGTGTTCTCAAACGAAGCAGGTCTTGGTTCATCTGTTATGGTTCATTCAAACTCCAATATCAAAGAACCTGTAAAACAGGGTATGTGGGGTATCTTTGAAGTATTTGCAGACACTATGGTAGTATGTACCATGACTGCCCTTGTTGTACTTACAGCAGGCGGACTTGACGGAGGTGTATTTAACGTTCTCACAGGTGAAATCGCAGAAGGCTATACCGACGCAACTCTCGTTGGCGGTGCATTCAACTCGATATTCTCTTGGGGAAATATCGGTGAGAAGTTCATTGCAATCGCTATGTTTCTCTTCGCATTTACCACCGTTCTTGGTTGGTCTCACTACGGTTCAAAGGCTTGGGAATACCTCTTCGGAGCAAAAACCACCTTTGTATTCCGTATCATTCACGTTTGCACCGTAATATTCGGCGCAGTTCTTACATCTTCTCTCGCTTGGGATATATCCGACACCTTCAACGGTCTTATGATGATCCCCAACCTTATAGGTGTTCTCGTACTTACACCCCTCGTTGTAAAAATTACAGCCAACTATCTTAGAAGAACTAAAAAAGGTGAAGATATCGAACCTATGTATAACTTTGACCCCAAGGTTCAAGCTGAGGAAATTGCACGTGTAATTGACGGGGAATAAGTTTTATCATTTTCGGTTAAATAATTAAAAAAACAAGAGCACTCCTTGGTGCTCTTGTTTTTTTGAACTCTTGACGTAAAGAAAGATTTGTTATATAATTTAAAAAAAGAAAGGACTTCATTTTATGAAACTTGCAACTACAACAGGTGATTTTAATGCATATACAGACTCTCAGACAGAGTCTTTGAAACTTATAAAGAATGCGGGATTTAAATATGCCGACTATTCCTTCGGCTATGATTATAAAACGAAAAGCGGTATATATTCAAGCGACTTTAAATCCTATGTCGAAAAGGTTAAAGAAGAGTCGGAAAAACTCGGCATAAAACTCGTTCAGGCACATTCACCTTTAGGAAAACCTTTTTTAGAAGGTGGGGAAGAGTTCCTTTTGGACACCATTAGCTGTGTTGAAGCCTGTGGTGAATGGGGAATAAAAAACCTTGTAGTCCATTCAGGATATGCAAAAGATCTTTCTGTTAAAGAGACTTTTGAAAGAAATAAAGAGTTTTATACTCCCATACTTGCAAAGGCAGAAGAATACGGCATAAACATCCTTGTTGAAAACTTCAATAAAATGTCACATGATGACGTGTATTGGATCGACAATGCCCCCGACCTTCTTGCTATAATTGAGTATATAGACCACCCACTGTTCCATGCAGTTTGGGACGTGGGCCACGCAAATATGCAGGAAATGCCCCAAGACGAAGCACTTCGAATGCTTGGAAATCACATCTATGCTTTACATATTCACGACAATATGGGGGACCGAGACTCACATATGTTTCCCTATCTTGGAACTGCAAACCTTGATGCAGTTATGAATGGACTCAAGGAAATAAACTATAACGGATACTTCACCTTTGAAGTAGGCGCAATTTTTAAAGCTCCGAAGTTCAGACGTACCTATGAGTCTGACACTCGCCTTTTTGAGCCGCCTCTCTCCTTAAAAATTTCCTTCGAGAATTCACTTTTTGAAGTTGGAAAACATATTCTTACCTCTTACGATTGCTACGAGGAGTAGTAGAAACAAATTTTTAAAAAATTCTCTTGACAACTGAAAATCGCTGTGTTATACTTGAAGAAATTAAACGCTGTGATGCGAAATAGTAAGCAAATGCTTTCGCCTTGAGAGAGACGTCGGTTGGTGCAAGACGTCGGGAAACTTTTGCAGAACTCGTCGCGGAGCGGTTGCCGCAAAATAACAGTAGTGGCAGACGGGAACTCCCGTAACAGAGTTGAGATGTGATTGCATCTGAGGGCATCCAAAAGGATGAAGAAGAGTGGTACCGCGGAAACATTGATTTTAACGTTTTCGTCTCTTTGAAACAGCAAGGAGATGGAAACGTTTTTTTGTTGATAAATTAGTAAATTTTAATATTAAATTTGAGAGGTTTTCAAAATGAAAAAAATCAAGATTTGTGACATTACACTGAAAAAATTGGCGTCTCATCGTGAAGTAGCCCTTTTATTCCGTGAAAAAACTGCTATTGCTTCCTGTGCCGATTCTATAGGAGTTGACGCAGTAGAACTTGCAAATATAAAGAACCTTCGCGAAGATACTATCATCTATAAAACTATTGCAAAAAATGTGCAGAACGCTGCCCTTGCAATCCCCGTGGGATTTAGTGCAGAAGAGGTGGCAAACGCTTGGGAGTGCATAAAGGATGCAAAACACCCCCGCCTTCAAATTGAACTTCCCGTATCCACCGTTCAGATGGAATATACCTATCATATCAAGGCGGACAAAATGATAAGTAAAATCGGTGAACTCACAAAGTTGGCAAAAGAACTTTGTGCCGACGTTGAGTTTTCTGCCCTTGACGCAACCCGTGCAGACGAAGACTTCTTGATTCAGGCAGTTAAAGAAGCAGAGAAGAACGGGGCTAATGTTATCACTGTTTGCGACGACGCAGGGGTATCGCTTCCCGAAGAGATAGCAAACCTTGTTGAAAAAGTTAAAACTGCCGTAAACGTACCTGTATATGTTCAGGTTTCAGACCGTATAAATATGGGAGTCGCATCTGCAATAGCCGCAATTGCAAAGGGAGCAGAAGGACTTAAATCTTCTATGGCAGGAAAAGACGTACTCCTTACAGGCGAAATTGCCGATGCCGTTAGTGTTTGCTCGGCACAAATTGATGCTAAAACAAGCCTTAATAATACAAAAATACACGCAAGTGTTGACGATATGCTCTCAAGCATAAACCACGCATCCTATGAAGTGGAAAGCGAAGTAAGCGAAAAGAAGAAAATTCTCTTAGATGCAGAAAGCACAATTTCACAGGTAAGTGCTGCCGCACAGATTTTAGGTTACGACCTTTCTGACGTCGACTGCTCAAACGTTCATAAAGCGCTTATGCAGGTGTGCGAAAAGAAGGACGCAGTAGGAGCAAAAGAGTTTGAGGCAGTTATTGCAAGTACCGCTATGCAAGCGCCTTCCACCTATCACCTTGAAAGTTACACAACAAGTAGTTCAAACCTTGCATCCTCAATGTCGCAGGTTACCTTGAAGTGCAACGACGAGATACTTTGTGGAGTTAGTGTAGGCGACGGTCCTATCGATTCCGCCTTCCGTGCAATCGAACAGTGTATCGGTCACCACTACGAACTTGATGACTTCCAGGTACAGTCTGTAACAGAAGGAAAAGAAGCACTTGGCTCTGCAGTTGTAAGACTCCGCAATAACGGAAAACTCTATTCAGGAAACGGAATTTCAACAGACATTGTTGCAGCAAGTATCAGAGCCTACATAAATGCACTTAACAAGATAGTCTTCGAGGAGGCATAAAATGAAAATTGTATTTTCAACAAAAAACGTAAACCGTGGGTCTTTCCTTGACACCTGTCGTTATGCTTACGACTACGGTTTCGACGGATTTGAAATATACGATGCAATCAAGGAAAGAAGCCAACATCACGACAGTATTTTACGTCGTGAGCGCACAGCAGACGCGAAAAGAAAACTCATTAACAGAAATCTTTCCGTACCTGCACTTAGACTGCCAAACCCCGTTGAAAGCGAAGAAACCACAGCGCAAATTATTTCAAATTACGTGGATATCGCCGCAAATTCAAGCATTGAATACATAATTTTACGTCTTGAAAAAGATATCGATAAAAAGGCTTTAAAAGAAAAACTTGAAGACGCTATAAAACGTGCTGAAAAGACAGACGTAGGCATCTTGTTTGAAACTGTCGGATACCTTTCTAATACCCGTAACGTTATTGATATAATCAACTTTTTCTCATCTGCAGTAATCGGTGCATCATGGAACGTAAGGGGCACGTATTTTGGAGCAGGGGAGAGTGCCGAAACAACTATAAAGAACCTCGGTGCATATATAAAGTATGTTCGTCTGGGTGATATGAAGGACGATAAAACAGTTTTGATTGGTGAGGGAAAACTCCCTGTTCAGAACTTTATTAACGCCCTTTCATCTCTTAACTTTGACGGTTTTATCTGTGCCGCATGGAATGAAGATATAAACGATGCGGACATAGTACTCACTCACTTTACAAACTACATTTCTTCCCTTAAACAAGGTAAGAAAAAGTTTGACACAACGTATTTTAACAGAGATAAAACAGGTACTTTCGCTTGGAAAAAATACGACGTTATAGAAGCAACGTTCTCTGACGTACTTGATACAATGGCAGAAAAGTACCCAGACCAGTACGCCTTTAAATATCCCACACTCGATTATACAAGAACCTATAAGCAGTTTCGTCGTGACGTTGACGAATGTGCCGCCGCACTCATATCTCTTGGCGTTAAAGCGGGAGACCACGTAGCAGTTTGGGCAACAAACGTTCCCGAATGGTTTATTACCTTCTGGGCTACTACAAAAATCGGCGCAGTTCTCGTAACTGTAAATACCGCATATAAAATCCACGAAATTGAATATCTGTTAAAACAGTCTGACACTCATACTCTTGTTATGATTGAATACTGTAAGGATATCAACTATAAGGAAATTGTCAAAGAACTTTGTCCCGAACTTGAAAACCTTACCCCCGGCGAACCTCTTTATTCAAAGAATTTGCCCTTCCTTCGCAACGTCGTAACAGTAGGCTTTTCTATGAATGGTTGTCTGACATGGGAAGAAATGCTTTCACGTTCAACTCTCGTTCCCCGTGAAGAAGTAAGACGTCGTGCATCACTTGTTAAACCCGACGACGTATGTAATATGCAGTACACGTCAGGTACAACAGGTTTCCCCAAAGGCGTTATGCTCACACACAGAAATATCGTAAACAACGGTAAGACTATAGGCGACAGAATGGACTTATCCACCGCAGACAGAATGATGATTCAGGTGCCTATGTTCCATTGTTTTGGAATGGTACTTTCCATGACCTCTATTATGACTCACGGAGGAACTCTCTGTCCCATACCATACTTTTCACCAAAGTCGTCTCTTGCTTGTGTAAACGACGAACACATAACCTGTTTTAACGGCGTTCCCACAATGTTTATCGCAATGTTCAATCACGCGGACTTTTCAAAGACCGACTTCTCTTATATGAGAACAGGCATTATGGCAGGTGCAAACTGTCCCGCAGACCTTATGCGCCGTGCCGCTGTTGAGATGAATATGCGTGAGATTATCTCCGTTTACGGACAGACCGAAGCATCTCCAGGTTGTACAATGGGTGAAGTAAACGAAGATATCGACCACAGAGTTGAAACAGTCGGAAGCGCATTCCCTGGCGTTGAATGTAAGATAATTGACCCGGAAACAGGGGACGAACTTCCCGACGGAGAAAGCGGAGAATTCGTGGCACGAGGCTTTAACATAATGAAAGGCTATTATAAAATGCCGGAAGCCACGTCTCAGGCAATCGATAAGGACGGATGGCTTCATTCAGGGGATATTTGTTGCAGAACTCCAGACGGATATTATAAGGTAACAGGCAGACTTAAAGATATGATTATCCGTGGCGGTGAAAACCTCTACCCACGTGAAATCGAAGAATTCTACCTGACCAACCCCAAGATTCGCGATGTACAGGTTGTAGGCGTTCCGGATGAAAAATACGGTGAAGAATGTTGCGCCTGGATAATCTTACATCAGGGAGAGAGTGCCGACGAAAATGAAATGCGAGAATTTGGAAACGCATATATTGCAAGACATAAGGTTCCAAGATACTTCCTGTTTGTAAAAGAATTCCCCATGAATGCCGCAGGAAAGATTTTGAAATACAAAATGCGCGATGAATCGGCAGAAATTTTGGGATTAAAAAAATAAATAAAAATTTTCAAAAAACTATTGACATTTTAAAATCAATGGAGTAATATGTATTACAAGATTTGAATATCACAAAAAAACGATGACGAAGACGGTCGGATTATGAAGTCTTGAGAGAGTTGCTGGGTGGTGCGAGGCAATGGCAGAGTTTTCCAATGACTTATCACTTCTGAGTTGAAGAACCGAAAGCATTTTTGCAAGTAGACTTCTTCCGTAATGCTGCGTAAAAGCGTAGGGCTTGATTGAGCCTGAAAGTGACGGATTTTTCCGTAATTTGAGTGGTACCGCGGGTAAACATACTCGTCTCAAAGTAAAAACTTTGGGACGAGTTTTTTTGTTTTATTCAAAATCGTGAAAAATTAGTCTCACGTTATGAAAGGAGCAAAAACAATGGATTACAGCTTAAAAGACGTTGCAGGTAGAATCAAAGATCTGCGTGAAGCAAAAGGTTTCTCACAGGAACAACTTGCAAAACTTACTGGTGTATCACCGGAAGATTACAAAGTTCTCGAAGAAGGGGAGACAGATTTCAGTTTCACCTTCATATATAAGTGCGCAAAGGCGTGTGGAGTAGAGGTCGTGGACTTGCTTGAAGGAACAAGCACAACACTTACTTCATTTTCTATCACAAGAAAAGGGGAAGGCCTTAAAATCCTTAAGAAACACGGCGTTGTTTATAACAACCTTGCCCCGAAATTCAAGGAAAAACTTGCCGAACCTTTTTTGGTAAAATTCCCTTACCTTGCCGAAGAGCAGGACGCCCCCATAAAACTCAGTTCCCATAACGGTCAGGAATTTGACGTTATCGTTAAGGGCTCACTTAAAGTTCAGGTAGGAAACCACGTGGACGTGCTTCACGAAGGCGACTCTATCTTCTATAACAGTATCATTCCTCACGGTATGATTGCAGTAAGCGAAGGGGGATGCGAATTCCACGCGGTAGTCCTTAACCCACAAAAAGGGGAAGTTACCGAAGAGTATCCCGAAGTATCCTACGTTGAAACTAAGCCCGTTGTAACAAGCGAAAATACAACAGGTACCGTTGCAGATAACTTTATTGAATGCAGTTACGACGAAAAAGGTGTGTTTAGTGGCATCACCTTTAAGAACGACGATAAATTCAACTTCGCATTCGACTGTGTTGACGAAATTGCAAAAAAATCTCCCGATAAACTTGCGATGATGTGGGTTGCAAACGATAAGACAGAACGCAGATTTACCTTCAGTGATATGAAGAAGTATTCCGCTAAAACCGCAAATTACTTCGAGTCTCTTGGCATTAAAAAAGGTGACACAGTAATGCTTGTCTTAAAGCGTCACTATCAGTTCTGGTTCTGTATGCTCGCCCTTCATAAAATCGGCGCAATCGCAATCCCCGCTACAAATCAACTTGTAGAACACGATTTTACATACAGATATAAAGCGGCGAGAGTAAAAGCAATCGTTTGTACCGCCGACGGAGACGTGTCCGTCGAGGCTGAAAAGGCAGCGGCAGAATTCCCCGAAATGACTAAAATTCTCGTCGGTGGCGAAAAAGACGGTTGGAAAAACTTTGACGTTGAAATGGAGAGATTTAGCACTCACTATGACCGCACAGAAAAAACTCCTTGCGGTAACGACCCAATGCTTATGCTCTTCACCTCAGGTACAACAGGATATCCCCGTATCGCAACTCATTCATATAAGTATGCTCTTGGCCACTATACAACAGCAAAACATTGGCACAACGTAAATTCTGACGGACTTCACTTTACCATCTCCGACACAGGTTGGGGTAAAGCACTCTGGGGTAAACTCTACGGTCAATGGCTTTGTGAAGCGGCAACCTTTACCTACGACTTCGACAGATTTCATTCAGAGGATATCCTTCCTCTCTTTAAAAAATACAATATCACTACCTTCTGCGCACCGCCTACAATGTACAGATTTTTCATCAAAGAGGACTTGTCAAAGTATGACCTTTCTTCCATCGAATATGCTACAACAGCAGGTGAGGCTCTGAACCCCGAAGTATTCAATCAGTTCAAGAAGGCGACAGGACTTACCGTTATGGAAGGTTTTGGACAGACGGAAACAACCCTTTCTATCGCAAACTTTGTTGGCACAACTCCCAAAATAGGCTCTATGGGAAAACCAAGCCCCCTTTATGACGTTGTACTTCTTGACCCCGACGGAAACGAGTGTAAGACAGGTGACGTAGGGGAGATCTGTATCCGCACAAAAGACAAACTTCCTTGCGGTCTCTTTATAGGATATTATCTCGACGATGAGAAGACAAAAGAAGTTTGGTACGACGGTTATTATCATACAGGCGACCAGGCAACAATGGACGAAGACGGATATTTGTGGTACGTCGGACGTATCGACGACGTTATCAAGTCTTCGGGCTACCGCATCGGTCCCTTTGAAATCGAAAGCGTCATCATGGAACTTCCTTACGTGCTTGAATGTGCAATCACTCCCGTGCCCGATGAAGTAAGAGGACAGATTGTTAAAGCGACTATCGTTCTCACCAAAGGAAACGTCGGAACAGAAGAACTGAAAAAAGAAATTCAGGAATACGTAAAAACTCACACCGCACCTTATAAATACCCAAGAATTGTGGAGTTCGTTGATGAACTTCCCAAGACTATCAGCGGTAAGGTAAGACGTGTTGAAATCCGCAAAAAAGATTTAGAAAAAACTAATAAGTAAAAATTCAGGCTATTTTCGTCAATACGAAAATAGCCTGTTTTCATCAAGACAAACGGAGTGAAGCCTTACCGATTTTATTTCCCACTCATCGTATAACTTGTAATAATAAATACCACGGTCTGTGTTAGAGCACGAGGAATAACGAGTAAATTCATATTCACCACTCTTTGTCATAACACACCCTTTGGGCATCGCAACAGAAGAAAGTATGTGAAAAAACTGACTGACACTTTCTTTTTCACCTGTCTCTTTAATAGATTTACTCTTAACAAAGTTTGCCCGTATAAACCTTGACGCCGACGAAAAATCTCCTGGAAGCCCTAAGGCACCCATTCCAAGACTGTAGATGTCAGGAGAGGTGAGTGCCTTCATTTTGTTTTCAGGCTCACCCTCGTGCAAGGACATAAAGTTATTTAAATTCATTAAATGATAGTTAAAGGTGGGATTGTTTGTCAAAACTCCCACAGGATTTTCATACACCACAAGGCCACTTTTCACGCTTTCTACTACAATTGAAGACTCTCTGTCAGAGATTAACCAGTGAAGAGGGGATAGGGGCAGTTTTTCGCTAAAATTTATATTTATAAGATTTATACTTTCAAGTTCCTCTTTTGTTTCTTTTATATCATTACATTTACCAAGTATAAAAGGGATAAACTCAAAAGGCGTTATGTTGTTTTTGCCTTCAATATAAGGATGATAGTTAGCATTATTTGGAAAATTAAGCCCTGCCATACTAAGCCCTGCCTCGTTTGTCCCTTCAAAGTATAAGGGGTATTCGTTTACAATACTTGCCATTCCGATTATGGCTTTGTGGCTATCCATTCTTTCAATACACCTGAAATTCAGAGGAAAGTTCCTTGGCGTTATAGTTACCTTTTCCCCGTATGAACGCTCTAAGTCAAGATTTCTTCCAAAATAATGGTCCTCGGTCTTATACGTTATGGCTGTGCACATCTTTTTTAACCTTTCTTAAATATAAAAATTTATTAACTTCTGCTCCTAAAAGCAGGATGATAGTACAAAAATAAACCCAAAGCATTATAAGACAAATTGCCGCAAGACTTCCGTAAATATAGGAAGCGTTGGGGAAATAGGTAATATACAGAGAATAAACGTAAGAAAAAATCACCCACCCGAAAGCCGAAAATATAGCGCCGGGCAAATGATATTCCAAGCGAGAGGGAACAACACCGCCCCGTCTTGACGTAGTATAAAACACAACTGTAAAAACTACGCTCATAAATAAAAGAGCAATAGGAAACCTGAAGTTTACAATGAAACGAGCATCACTTTTTATTCTTATCAGATTAGTTATAAAAGAACCGAACAGAAGGACTGTAATTAACATTACGAGAAAAATTATAAAGAACAGGGTGTTTATTAAAGACCTGATTCTTCTTTTAACGTAGTTCTGACAGGTTTCCACTTCGTAGACAGTATCAATGCCCCTTTTTACCGCCGCCACACCCTTTGATGCAGTCCATAAAGTTGCTATTGCGGAAAATGAAAGAAAAGGGAAACTTGACGTAGCAGATAAATCTCGAAGTATTGCCATTATCACTTCTGCAATACCCTTTGGTAAGGTGACAGACTTATAAAGGTTATCAAGATTTGTGGGAATAAAGTAACTTATAATCGACACAAACAAAGTCAAAAAAGGCACTGAGGAAATAATAACAAAAAAAGACCCCTGTGCCGCAAATACCGTAATATTATCTTTGTCAATTTTTGACCATATAGTTTTAAGTGTGTTTATAAGTTTCAAAACTTTCCTGCCAATATGAATTTTATTTGAAAAAATGATGAATAAAAGTTGAAAAAAAGTGTTTTGTATGTTATAATAACCAAAATGTTCTAATTTATTTACAGTTTTAGGAGAATTACTATGAAAGAAAACAGAGGTAATTTCACAAGTAAAATTGGTTTCGTACTTGCTGCAGCAGGGTCGGCTGTAGGACTCGGTAACATCTGGCGATTTCCTTATCTTGCAGCAAAATACGGTGGCGGAATTTTCTTGCTTGTTTATATAGTTCTTGCAGTAACTTTTGGCTTTGCTCTTATGGCAGGTGAAATAGCGCTGGGCAGAAAAACCGGACTTAGTGCAGTTGGCGCCTTTAAGGCAATGAATAAAAAATTCGCCTTTGTAGGCTACCTTGCGTCCATTATCCCTATGATAATTTTACCCTACTATTC
>SVQQ01000006.1 GCA_015065265.1 Oscillospiraceae bacterium
ACTCCCGGACCGATAGCGGTTAATATGGCAACCTTCATTGGCTCGTCGCAAGGCGGTTTTTTCGGAGCACTTCTTGCTACACTTGGTGTGGTATTGCCATCATTTTTTATCATTCTCATAATCGCAGCTCTGATACGCAACTTATTGAAATATGCGGGGGTAAAGGCGTTCCTAGGAGGCATCCGTCCGTGCATCATTGGCTTGATACTCGCAACGGCAATCACGATGCTCATGAGTACGGCAATCGGCTTTAGTGGTATAGGAGATACGCTTGCTATCGACCTCAATGGCATTATTATATTTGCCTTATTGATAGTAATCAGCATCGTAGCAAGGCTTATGCTGAAGAAAAAGCCGTCTCCGATACTGATGATAGTCATATCGGCAGGTCTTGGTATGCTGATGTATTCATTATAAAGATTTTGATAAACAAATTTTAGTTTGTCGGGATGATAAAAGCGAGGGCTGACAGAAGAAAAACTGTCAGCCCTCAAAATTTGCGTTGCAGTAGGCAAAGAAAAAGGCTTCGGAAATTGCTTCCCAGAGCCTTTTTGGTCGGAGTGACAGGATTCGAACCTGCGGCATCTTGCTCCCAAAGCAAGCGCGCTACCAACTGCGCTACACCCCGATATTTTTTTGTGCAGAGATATTGTATATTATTTTTTCGCTCTTGTCAAGGTGGAATGGCCTTTTTCTTTAAGTTTTTCCCTCTTTGGCAAGGGCGGTTGTCGAATTTTTAAAAAACTATTGACTTTTAGGATATTTGTGGTATAATCGTCTTGTAAATGAATAGACTTTAACGAAAGGGGCTGTTGCGAAAGCGACAGCCCCTTTTAGAGAGTTTTTTTAAAGGCTGTAAAAAGGAGTTGATTTTTTGGCTGAAACACAGAAGGGCAAGAACGTTGCCGAAAAGGTGGAAAACCTTTTGAAAGGTACAGTTGAAGAGTTAGGGTACGAACTCTGGGACGTAGAGTATAAGAAGGAAGGGGCAGACTACAACCTCATTCTCACAATCGACAGAGAGGGCGTGGAACTCACTTTAGACGACTGTGTGAAGGTGACAGACGCGGTGAACCCCATTCTCGACGAAGAGGACCCAATTCCCACAAGTTACTGTCTTGAAGTTTCTTCGGCAGGTCTTGAGAGGGAACTCAAACGTGACTCTCATTTAAAAAAGTATTTAAACGAAGAGGTGGAAGTGAGACTTTTCGCACCCTTTGAAAAGGTTGGAAAAATTTTCAACGGAACACTTTTGGCTTTTGAAGGTGAAAATTACTCCTTTAAGGTTATGGAAGAGGAATTTGAAATTCCTAAAAACAAAGTAGCAAGTATAAAAAACGCGGTAGATTACGCTAAAATATTCAAAAACAACTAAGACAAGAAAGGAAGACCGTCAAAAAAGACGGAAGAAAAGTTATGAACAAAGAATTTTTTGAAGCACTTGACGCGCTTGAAAAAGAGGGTATCTCCAAGAACTATCTTCTGGAAAAGGTAGAAGCGGCACTCCAGGCAGCGTTCAAAAAGGAAAACAACGGACAGAGCAACGTAAGAGTAGCAATAGACACAGAAAAGAAGACAGTAAGAGTTTTCGAACAGTTTACCGTTGTTGAAGAGGTTACAGACCCCCAGTGTGAACTTACACTTCCTCAGGCAAAGGACATAAACAAGCGTCTTAAACTCGGTGACGTATATGAAAAGGAAGTAAAGACAAAGAACTTCAACAGAATTTCCGCACAGGCGGCGAAGATGGTAATTATTCAGGGTATCCGTGAAGCAGAGCGTCAGTTACTCCTTGACGAATACGAACAGAAGAAGAACGATATCGTATCTGCAAGAATAGTTCTTATCGACAAGAACACGGGTAATGCAATTCTTGAACTTGGCAAATATCAGGCGACCCTTTTTAAGACCGAGCAGATTCCCGGTGAAATACTCCGTTCAGGTCAGTACATTAAGGTTTACGTAGTGGACATCAAGACCGACACAAAGGAACCTGTAATCGTAGTTTCCAGAAAGCATCCCGGACTTGTTAAGCGTTTGTTTGAACTTGAAGTTCCCGAAATTCAGGACGGAACCGTTATTATTCATTCTATTGCACGTGAAGCGGGTTCAAGAACTAAAATTTCAGTTTATTCAAGAAATAAAGACGTTGACCCCATCGGTTCATGTATCGGTGTTAAGGGTATGAGAAAGACCAACATCACAAATGAAATCGCAGGGGAAAAGATAGACATTATCGAGTACAGCGAAAACGTAGAAGAATTCGTTAAAGCAGCCCTTTCACCTGCACAGGTTATCGACGTAACACTTTCAACAGGAATTACCGAAGAAGGTAAACTTGAAAGAGGCTGTAACGTAATAGTTCCCCAAGACCAACTTTCTCTTGCTATCGGTAACAAGGGACAGAACGCACGTCTTGCGGCAAAACTCACAGGTTATAAAATCGACATTAAGTCACAATTCTGATACAGTAAGGAAGAAAAAATTATGGCTAAGAAAATTCCCGAAAGAAGATGTCTGGGTTGTATGAACTCTTTTCCAAAAAGCACACTTGTAAGAGTGGTGCGTGACAAAGAGGGTGCAATTTCCCTTGACCTTACAGGTAAAAAATCAGGCAGAGGCGCATACGTATGTAAAAGTGCCGACTGCTTTAAGAAGGCGGTAAAAGCCAAGAGATTTGAAAGGGCCCTTGAATGTGAAATCCCCGATAGCATATATGAAGAAATGGCAGGGGAACTTGAGGGGGATAAATAATGCAGGACAAATTTCTTTTGTCCCTTGGACTTGCAAAAAGGGCGGGACAGGCAGTTTTCGGTACCGAACAGGTACGTGACTGCGCAAAATCGGGAAAAGCAAAGTTAATTATCGTGGCATCCGACGTTTCTGAAAATACTAAAAAAGAGATTTTGGACACCGCCACTTACTATAAAACTGAATGTATCATTTCGCACTATACAATGAAGGAGTTGTCTGACGCCGTGGGGCTTATGAGAAATATCTCGTCTATCGCCCTTTTGGAGGGCAACATTACAATTCTTGTAAAAAGTGCAAACACCAAGATGTGAAAACGATTGGAGGAATATTATGTCAACACCAACAAATAAAAATAAAGTGGCATCTCTTGCCAAAGACTTTGGCTTAAAAAGCCGTGATATACTCGCAATAATTCCCGGCAAGGCAGATATTAAACCTGCCCCTGCTACAATCAGTGACGAAGAGGTAGATTTTGTCATAAACGTACTTTCTTCAAAGTGTATAGTTGACAATATTGACAATTATATCAACGGAGAAGTAGCGCTATCTGACTACGGACGCAAAAAAGAAGTAAAGGAAGAGCCCGTAGAAGAAGTTAAGGTTGAAGTAAAACCTGAAGTAAAACCTGACGAAAAGCCCAAACAGAAGGAAAGTGAAGTTGTAGTTGAAAAACTTACACCGCCCTCTGTGGCTCCTGACGTTAAGAAAAAACCTGAAATAAAACCTGAGGTGAAGAAGCCTGAAGTTAAAAAGGAAGCGCCCAAGCCTCAGAACAAGCCTAAACCTGCACAGAAACAGGGTGGCGTAAAACTTGAAATGAACGTTAAGCACACAGGCGAGACAAAGATGAACGCCAAGAAAGAAGTGCGCGTCGTTGACACAAGAGGAATTGACAGTGCGGTAGACTTGTCAAAATATGACGAAAAACTTCTGGAATACGTACCTGAGAGTTCAAACGATTGGGGCAAACAGAAGTTCAAGAAAAATCAAAAGAACTCCTTTGACCGCAGAAAAGCCGAAAGAGCAAAGGCAGAGGCAAAGAAGAAGGCTCCCGAAAAGCCCAAGATTCCCGCAGTTATAAAACTGCCCGAAGAAATGATAGTTTCCGAACTTGCAAAGGAACTTCACGTAACGACTGCCGAAGTTGTAAAGAAACTTATGGGTCTTGGAATGCTTGTAACTCTCAATCAGACAATAGACTTTGACACAGCGGCAATAGTTGCCGACGAATTTGGCTCAAAGGCTGAAAAAATCGTAGTTGTTACTATCGAAGAGAGACTTATCGACGACTCTGCCGACGCCAAAGAAGACCTTGTAGAACGTTCACCCGTTGTCTGTGTTATGGGACACGTTGACCACGGTAAGACCTCCCTTCTTGACGCTATCAGACACGCCAACGTTACCTCGGGTGAAGCAGGTGGTATTACTCAGCACATTGGTGCTTACAGGGTAAATATCGGCGGAAAGGACATTACTTTCCTTGACACTCCCGGCCACGAAGCATTCACCGCTATGAGAGCGAGAGGTGCACAGGCTACCGATATTGCAATTCTTGTAGTTGCGGCAGACGACGGAATTATGCCTCAGACAGTTGAGGCTATAAACCACGCCAAAGCGGCGGGAGTTGACATTATCGTCGCAATAAATAAGATGGACAAGATGGGCGCTAACCCCGACAACATAATGCAGGAACTTACAAAGTACGACCTTGTGCCTGAAGAGTGGGGCGGTGACGTTATATGCGTTCCCGTATCTGCGCATACTAAAATGGGTATCGATTCACTTCTTGAGTCTGTTCTTCTTGTGGCAGAGGTTGCCGAACTTAAAGCCAACCCCAACCGTGAAGCCAAGGGTATCGTAATTGAAGCGAAACTCGACAAGGGCAGAGGTGCGGTTGCAACAATTCTGGTTCAGAACGGAACACTTCACATTGGTGACTACGTAATTGCGGGAACTACCGTTGGACGTGTAAGAGCCATGATAAACGACAAGGGACAGAACATCAAGGAAGCAGGTCCTTCCGTTCCTGTGGAAATTCTCGGTCTTTCCGAAGTTCCCACAGCAGGTGATATCTTCAACTCTGTAAAAGACGAAAGAATGGCAAGAGAACTTGCCGACCAGCGTCGTGCAGAAGAAAAAGAAAAGACCTTCAAGGCAAATTCAAAACTTTCTCTCGACGACCTCTTCAATCAGGTTAAAGAGGGAATTAAGGAACTTAATATCGTAGTTAAGGCAGACGTACAGGGTTCAGCCGAAGCGGTTAAGGCTTCTCTTGAAAAACTTACAAACGAAGAAGTTAAGGTAAGAGTTATCCATAACGCAGTAGGTGGAATTAACGAAAACGACGTAATGCTTGCGGCGGCGTCAAATGCCATTATTATCGGCTTTAACGTTCGTCCCGACAAACGTGCTATGGACTCTGCCGCAAACTCAAAAGTAGATATCAGAACTTACAGAATTATCTACGAATGTATTGAAGAAGTAGAAAAGGCTATGAAGGGTATGCTTGCGCCCAAATACCGTGAAAACGTACTTGGTCACGCCGAAGTACGTCAGACCATTAAGGTGCCGGGCGTTGGCGTTATCGCAGGTTCTTATATCACCGACGGTAAGATTACAAGAGCGTCACAGATAAGAGTAGTTCGTGACGGAATAGTTATCTTTGAAGACAAGATTTCCTCACTCAAACGCTTTAAGGACGATGCAAGAGAAGTTGCACAGGGCTTTGAGTGTGGCATCGGACTTGAGAAGTTCAACGATATCAAGGAACTTGACGTTCTGGAAGCCTTCATAATGGAAGAAATAGAGGCGTAAATAATGAATAAATTCAGACAAATGAGGGTAAATGAGGCGGCGAGAGTTACTCTGTCGGATATTTTAAGAACTGTAAAAGACCCCAGAGTGACCTCCTCCTTTGTCACCATAACTGCGGTAAATATCAGCCGAGATATGAAGTTCGGCAAGGTATATTTCAGTTGCATTACAGGTGACCCCAAGGAAGTAAAAAAAGGTCTTTACAGTGCTCAGGGTTTTATTCGTTCTTCACTTGCTACAAAACTCAATTTAAGAATTACCCCCGAACTTACCTTCGAGTATGACGACTCGGCGGAAAAGGGTGCAAGAATTGAAAGCGTATTAAAGACTTTGAACGTTAATAAAGACGAAGAAATAAGCGGGGAAAGTGATGAATAGAGTTAATATAAAAGAGGCGTCTAAAATACTTGAAAGCCTTGATTTTGTAGTAATTTACACCCACGCTCATCCCGACGGTGACGCCCTTGGCTCATCCTTTGCACTTTGTGAAATTCTTAAAAAAATGGGAAAGCGTGTCAAGGTAGTTTGCCTTGACACACTTCCCGCTTACTTACAGTTTATCTGGGACGTTAAGGGAGATGACTTTGAAGCACAAAACATTGTCACCTGTGACGTTGCGGATATGACGCTTCTTGGCGACTATAAAGAAAATAAGAAGATAGTTCTTGCAATAGACCACCACAAGCAGAACAGGGTGGACTGCGAAAATCTGTTGTGCATTCCCGAAATGGCGGCAACAGGTGAGATTATTTTTGAACTTGCCAGGGAAATGAATATTTCTCTTGACACTTATATTGCAGAATGCCTTTATACTGCAATTTCAACCGACACAGGTTGTTTTAAATTTTCAAACACTACCGCACACACATTTTTTGCGGTGTCCGAACTTTGTCGCTACGCCCCCGAGGGCAACTTCGGTTATCTTAACACACCTCTTTTTATTACTAAATCGGTTAATAAAATGAAGTTTGAAAACGAGATAATTTCAAATATGAAGTTCTATTTTGAGGGCAAGGTTTCTGTTGCAGTAGTTGACACCGAGTTACTTAAAAAACATTCTGTTTCAGACAGTGAGACAGGTGGCGTTGAGCAACTGGGTAAGACTCTTGAAGGCGTCGAACTTGCAATCACCTTAAAAGAGAGAGAGGACGGATACAAGGTATCTATGCGCTCTTCGGACAGTATTGACTGTTCTGAAATCTGCGGACATTTTTCAGGTGGGGGACATCACTCTGCGGCAGGTTGCTTCTTTAAGAAGAGTGCCGACGAAACTGTTACTGAAATATTATCATATATAGAAGAAAAAGGAATTTTATGAGTGAATTGTTTTGCGGAGTACTCCTTGTAAATAAGCCTTACGGTATGACCTCTCACGACGTTGTAAACAAAGTCAGACGTATATTTAATACTAAAAAAGTAGGTCATACGGGAACTCTTGACCCTATGGCGACAGGAGTTTTGCCCGTCCTTGTGGGAAGGGCAGTAAAGGCAAGTGAGTACCTTGTCTCCGACTCAAAAACCTATCTTGCAAAAATGAAACTCGGGCTAACTACCGACACTGAAGACACAAGCGGTAAAGTCCTTGAAACTTGCACTTTTCTCCCCGAAGACAGTAAAGTAATAGAGTGTGCAAAGAGTTTTATAGGCGACTATTTACAGACACCGCCTATGTACTCCGCCCTTAAAGTTAAGGGTAAAAAACTCTGTGACCTTGCCCGAGAGGGCGTGACTATCGAAAGGGAAGCAAGACTTGTGCAGGTACATAGCCTTGACATTAAAAAGTGCGATGACGGTGAGTGGGAAATTCTCACGTCGGTGTCAAAGGGCACTTATATCCGCACACTTATATCGGATATCGGCAAAAAACTTTCCTGTGGCGGAGTAATGTCAAGTCTTGAAAGACGGGTGTCGGGCGACTTTTCGATAGAAAACTGTGTAACACTCGAAGACCTTGAAAAAATGACAGACGAAGAAAAGAAAAATGCTCTTCTTTCTGTGGAAAGTCTATTTGTCGCACTTTGTGACGTAACTCTTCCCGATTTTTACACAACACTTATGAAAAACGGGGCGGAAATTTACTTAAACCGTGCGAAAATACACCTTGACTTACAGTTAGGAGATAGGGTTAGAGTATATGACGCCTGTGGAAATTTCTTTGCCCTTGGGGAAGTGAGAAATTTTGACACAGGACTTGCAATTAAACCTATAAAATTTTTCTAATACATCAAAGGTGACTAAAATGAAAGAAAAAACTTGCTCTTTTACAGGGCACAGAAGTATTAAGACCCTATCTTTGATAGAACTTAAAATAAAACTTAAAAAAACCGTTATAAGCCTTATAGAAGAGGGTTATGACACCTTTGTTACAGGTGGGGCTATCGGTTTTGATACCCTTGCGGCGAAGGAAATATTAAAACTTAAAAAGGATTATCCGCACATTTCCTTGCATCTGGTGTTACCTTGTGAAAATCAGGACCTTAAGTGGAGTGACAAGCAAAAAGAAGAATACAGAAAAATTCTTGATTTTGCCGATAGCGCCGAATACGTATCACGAAATTACACCTCCACTTGTATGCTTGACAGAAACAGAAGAATGATAGAACTTTCAAGCGTTTGTATCGCCTACTACGACGGAAGAAAACGTAGCGGTACTCAAATGACGATAAATTACGCCACAAGGTCGGGAGTTAAGGTTATAAATTTATATTAAAACAAGTTCGGCGTTATGCTTGATAGAGCATAACGCCGACTTTTTGCTATCGCAGTTTAAAACTGCAAGGAATCAAAAAACTTTTCATATTTCGTGAACTTCGATAACCGCAACCGACATATCGTCACTTGCTAAAAAGCGTGAGAGCGCTTCGTTTAAAATCAAATTACACACTTCCTCGGCACTTTTCTTGCAGTTTTTATCAAGTAGTTCCACAAGCCAAGCCCCTTCGTCTACTTCCCACTCTTCCGAGTCGATAATTCCGTCGGAAATAAGAACTATTCTGTCACCGTCTTTCAGAGATATTTTAGTTTCTTCGGCGGTAATCTTTGAGATTATTCCTGCAGGTGGGGTGGCTGAATTTATTTTATAAATATCGTTTTCCCTTACCACAAAAGAGGGGGCGGCACCTGCCTTGATAAAGGACGCCATTTTATCAAAAAGGTCGATTTCCACAAGGTCGAGAGTGGTAAAGCACTCTTCTTTTTTTGCCATAAGAAGATTGTTGAGCATTTCAAGGGTAACCTTTTTGTCGTCGGTACAGGTGAGGATTTTTTCAAGGAAAACAGAGGCAAGTCGGGAGGTGAGGGCGGCACTTCTTCCGCTTCCCATTCCGTCGCACAAAAGGGCGTAGAACAGTCCGTCTTCCTTTTCAAAAAAGGTGAGACTGTCTCCGTTTACCTTTTCTCCCTTTTTGCCGATACTCTTTTTGGCACACTCAAGGGTAATGGCACATCTACGTTTAAGACGTAGTACCGAGGTGCTTTCAAGTTCAATAAATTCAGGCTCTTCAAAGAGCATTTCACACTCGGTTTCAAAGGCGGCGAGAATGTCTGAGGTACTCTTGTCTATCTTCTCGGTACTTACCCCCATAACGTCCACCACGCTTTTTCTACTACCACAGGCTTCAATTCTTCCAAAGGGCAACACAAGGCTTTTCATAGCACGGGCGGCACGACGGGCGAGAGCGAGATTTTCTTCTCTTTCGCTCTTCGCTTCTTCTGCGGTATTCTGCAAAAGTTTTGACACCGTGCGGTATTCTCCCGCAATAAGATTTGCACGGGAAGCGTCGTTTAAGGTATAGCACATAGAGGAGTATCGACGGTTAATGTGGTCGCAAATAGTATCCACCTTTGCGCATCGGGAAGTGAAAAAGTCGGGGAAGTCCTCCTTTGAAACACGTGATTTTTCCAGAATTCTTTTTGCCAATATATTCTTTGTTTCAAGACTGTCGGAATAGTATTTACTCCAACACATTCCCGACATTGAACAGGTGGCGCACACCTTGTTACAAGCGTTATCCACGGTGTTTCTCACGTCCTCACTTGAGGGGGTTTTCAAGGTATCGGTAACTGCGAAAAAGACTTCGGAGAGCGTCTGAAAAGTGCCCGACATTTTTTCAAGTTTTCTTTCCACCGCTTCTATTTCATACTTTACGGGACTTTTAATTCTATCTTGTATCAGTTCTATTTTCTCTTTGCAAATGGGTAACAGTTTCAAGACGGGGTAAGAGAGAAGACAGGCAAAAAGGACTTCGGGCAGAGTGGTGATAAGACCCTCAAACCCTGCAACGTAGATTGCTACCGCCGAGGAAATGAACACCCCGACACTTAAAGCCATAACGTCGGACACCGAGAAAAAGACCGCCGTCACAACTCCCACAACTCCGAAGACTGCCGAAAAAAGTCCGCCTCCCGAGGCAATTCCACCAAGCATTCCGAAGACTCCTGCGTGCATTGAGCCAAGAGTCTTTGCTACAATTACCGTTACGAAAAATGCAAGGGTTGCCGACAGGGAAAAGCCTAAAATCCCAAATTCGTTTAAGGATAGCACCAGAGCAAAAAATGCCGCCGCAATACCTACTTCTGCCCTTGCTTTTAGTCTCGACTCCACGATTTTGTCACCGAGAGACACGAAAAAGCCTGAAAACATATAGGCGAAAACAGGGGTGATAACACAAAGCCCTACCCCTTGGAAAACTGCATCAATACTGAAGGAATTTATAATCATAGTGCAAGTTCCCACAAGGACAGATGCAAAAAATGCCGACAGGGTTCGGAAGGTGAGGCTTTCGTTGAATTCCCCTCTTGTCACTACGCTTCTCAGTACAAAGACGGTGAATACTGCGGTAAAGTAAATCAGTCCGTCCTTTCCCATATTCAAGGTAGAAAGAATTACCGAGAAAAAGGTAAGTCCCACAATTATGCGAGGCTCAAAGGACACCCTCTTTTTTACAAGACTGCCACCCGAGGAAATAAGGGCGAGAGAAAGAGGGAAAATACCGTCGAGAAAGGAGGCGGAAGATATGAGGAAGATTGCCACACAGAAAATAAGTGACAGACAAAAAGTGCGGGTCCTCTTTTTGTAATCCGCCCTGTCTTCCCCCAGTTCTTCCATAAGCATTTCGGCACCCTTTTCATAAACCTTTTTAAAAAGTGCCTTCAAAAGTTTTGTGTTTTGTAATATGTAGAGTTTTAAAGAGTCTTTAAAGGCGTTTAAGTCTTCCCTGAACTTCAGTTCTTTTTCTCCGTCTTTTTTTAGAACTTTTACTTTTTTCTTCTCTTTGGTCTTTTCTTTCCACATAAAAATTTATCCTTTCTTTTCTTTTTCTTAAATATACCACCATTTGCCCTTAACTTATGTCGAAGTGTGGTATAGTTTTCCTTGTTTTTTTGTCAAACATACTACATTTTGTGGTTTTGTTGTAAATTGTGCACACCTAAAAAAGAGGGCATAGGAAAAAGTGAAAAATATTCTTTTTTTATATTGACTTTGGCGTTTTTTTATGGTACACTCGCCTTGAAAAGAAGAAATTTTCGGAGGAACAGAAAATGTTCAACACAAAAGAAAGTAAAACAAGTTTGATTTTTGAAAACGGTAAAGCCATTATCACCATTTCAAAAAAGAGCGCTATGGTGGAAGAAATTATCGACAAAAAGACACACCTTGATATAAAGGGAGAGGACACCTCTTTCTTTGCCACTTTTGACAAGGACGGAAAGGTTGTGGAAAGCGAACTTTCTTTAAAGGGCAACACAGTTATCCTTGACACTGCTTTCGGTAAAATTGAAATTAAAGTGAGCGTTTTTAATACCTACTTCACTTTTGAGTTGCTCCACGAACTTCCCGAGGGAATTGAAAAATTATACCTTGCAAATGCAAGTTACAAATACGACGTTACAAATAAAGAAAACACAGGGGCAAACGGTATTGCGATGACCTACTGGGTTGACCCTACCTATTACCCCGATGCGAAAAGTCTTAAAACCTGTGGCAGAATTCTTCGCCGACTTCAAAGCCGTGGGGGAAAATTTGCCCTTGTAATTGCCCCCATTTGTGAAATGAAAGAGATTATAAAAAAACTTTCTGACACAATAGATAAAAACGTGGGAATTGTCTCTCACGCAGGTGGTGCTTGGGGTGACGACTTTCCTTTAAACCACGCAAGTTACTCTATACAGACTGAAATTTCGCCTGAGTGGATGGCGGAAAAGTTCCCTATAATTCAGAAGAATACAGGCACCGACTCCTACCACTTCCACCATTCTCCCGAATCTTTCCGTCAGGGTGACTTTAAGTACACATACTACAAGGACTCAAAGGAATTTAAAGAAAAGGTTACCGACGTACTTGAAAAAGAAGGGGTAAGCGCAGGTATTCACACCTACTCTTTCTACATAAATTATGAATGTGACCCCATTTTGTCAAAGCGTGAGAACTTAAAAGACCTTTGTATTTTGAAAAACTACACTCTTAAACAGGACTTAACAGAAGACAGTGACTTTATAAAGACTCTTGAATCCACACACGACATTTCCCCGAACCTTACCTCACGTCAGTCCCCCTTTGTTTTGATAGGTGACGAACTTATCCGCTTTGAAAAGGCGGAAGGCGGTTTCAAGGTAGTAAAAAGAGGGGCTGGAGGAACAAAAGCCACAAGCCACAAAAAAGGGGACGTGGTAAAACACGTTCACGGACATTACCACTGTATCGCATCACGCCCCGGCAGTGACCTCTTCTTCGATATTGCAAGAAGAACCGCCGCAGCCTATAACGAGGGCGGTTATAAAATAATATACCTTGACGCTTTCGACGGAATACGTTTCCATTGTGACGAGTCTTGGTACTACTGCGCCGCCTTTGTGACAGAACTTTTGAAGTATTGCAAAGACGACCCTGTAATTGAATATTCCTGGATACTTCCGTCAATTTGGGCGGCAAGAGGTCGCTTTGGAGCATACGACGTTGCCGCAAGAGCATATAAGGAAATGAACAGACGTCACGTTGAGGCAAATGCCCAGTTTGACGACAGATTTGGAACTGCAACGCTTGGTTGGTATTCCTTCTATCCTCAGGATCTCGCCTATCCGGGTGACACCAACGTCCGTTACCACCACACAGATGCTATCGAGCACGTGGGAGCACTTGCAATAGCCCACGACTATGGCAACGTATTCCACTTAAAGCACAACTATTTTGCAGAAAATGCGGGAGTAAAGAGAAACGTTAATTTGTATAAAAAGTATGATGAGGTAAGAAAAGCCCACCTTTTCCCGAAGGAAGTTTTAGATACTGTAAAATCGGGCAAGTGGGAATACCACTTGAAAGAAAAGAGGGGTAAAAAGTTCGTCTTCGTTGAAAAGGATTATCAGTCAAGACGCCTTTACGACATTTTCGACCCCTTGTATCAGACAAGTAAATTTAAAAACCCCTTTGGCAGACAAACGCCCTTTGTTAGAATTGAGCCTCTTCTCTCTACAAGAGGTGAAAACCCTGTAACCCTTCTTGACTTTGACGAAAAGAAGGACTTAATTGAACAGAACCTCAAAGCAGAATTTGAAACCCCTCTTGACCTTTCAAGGAAGATGGCAAACAAGGTCCGCATTAAAGGTAATGGTAAAAAGGGAAGTGCTGTAAACATAAAACTCTATGGCAGAAGAGGTTTTGCGGAGTTCTTTATCGACACCGATTTCAGAGGAACAAGAGACTTTATTTTAATTGAACTTGATAACGGTGAACGCCCCGACCTTTCCTTTGATAACCCCGAATACACAAGCCATTTCCATGCAGTTACCTGCTACGGTTATCAACCAAACTGTGTGAAGGCCATTGAAATAATGACCGAAGGGGATATGACGGGCGTTAAGATGTCAAGCGTTGTTGCTTGTGACCACGTTTACGACGTCTTTAAGAATCCCACCTTGAAGATTGGTGAAACGGAAGTTTCCTTCCAGTGTGAGATTACTTCTTCCGAGTACATCGAGTTTAACGGAAAAGAAGCGGTAGTATTCGACAGATATGCAAACAAGAAGAACATATATTTTGAATCGAACCTCAAAGCCCCCAAGGGCAAATTCAAGGCGGAATTCTCGGCTGTGTCACTTAATAACCTTGAAAAGCCAAGAGCACTAATCACCTTTGGATTTACAGGCAAAGAAGTTAAATAAAAAAAGAAAGTCAATAGCCTTTGTGCTATTGACTTTGTTTCTTTTTTATGGTACAGTAACTTGAAAAAAGAAATTTTTTGGGGGAACAAAAATGTTTGCCATAAACGAAACTAAAACAGGCGTAATTTTTGAAAACGACAAAGCCATTATCACCCTTTCAAAAAAGAGTGCTATGGTGGAAGAAATTATAGATAAAAAGTCACGACGTGATATAAGGGGAGAGGAAACCTCTTTCTTTGCAGTTCTTGATAAAGATAACGAGTGTATAGAAAGTGAACTTTCTTTAAAGGGGGACATTCTTACCCTTGACACGACTTTCGGTAAGGTGGAAATCGAAGCAAAAATCTTTGATACCTACTTTACTTTTGAACTAATGGGCGAACTTCCCGAGGGAATTGAAAAATTATACCTTGCAAATGCAAGTTACAAATACGACGTTACAAATAAAGAAAACACAGGGGCAAACGGTATTGCGATGACCTACTGGGTTGACCCTACCTATTACCCCGATGCAAAAAGCCTTAAAACCTGTGGCAGAATTCTTCGCCGACTTCAAAGTCGTGGGGGTAAATTTGCCCTTGTAATTGCCCCCGTTTGTGAAATGAAAGAGATTATAAAAAAACTTTCTGACACAATAGATAAAAACGTGGGAATTGTCTCTCACGCAGGTGGCGCTTGGGGACGTGACTTTGAACTTAATTATTCAAGTTACTCTATTCAGACCACTGTTTCAAAAGAGTGGCTGGACAAAAACCTTCAACTTTTAAGTATGACAGGGGCAGACGCCATTCACTTCCACCACAGTCCCGAATCTTTCCGTCAGGGTGACTATAAATACACATATTTCAAGGACTCAAAAGAGTTCAGAGACGAGGTTATTCCACGCCTTGAAAAGTACGGAATGTATGCAGGTTTCCACTGTTATTCCTTCTATATAAGTTACGAAAGTGAGCCCATATTATCAAAGAGTGAAAATTTAAAACAACTTTTATACTTTGATACCTATACACTTAAAGAAGACCTTGACGAAAAGTCCGATTTCATTAAAGTCGACGAAAAAGAAAAGGTACTTGTAAAAGAGAGAAGAGCCACACCTTTTGTGGTTATAGGCGACGAACTTATAAGAATTGAGCCTACCCCAGAGGGCTTTCAGGTAGTACAAAGGGGATGGGCAGGAAGTCAGGTATCCTGCCATAAAAAAGGCGAAAAGGTAAACAGAGTCGAAGGGTATTACAAATGTATCGCTTCACGCCCTGGCAGTGACCTCTTCTTCGATATTGCAAGAAGAACCGCCGCAGCCTATAACGAGGGCGGATATAAGACTATATACCTTGATGCCTTTGACGGACTTCACTTCCATTGTGACAAGGAAGAAAAGTGGTACTACGCCGCAGCCTTCGTTACAGAAGTACTTAAATACTGTGATACCCCGCCGGTTATGGAATATTCCTGGTCACTTCCGTCTATATGGGCGGCAAGAGGCAGATATGGGGCTTATGACGTTGCCGCAAGGGGATATAAAGAACTTAACCGTCAACACGCCGAGGATAACGAAAAGTTTGCCGACCGTTTTGGTGCAGGAACGCTGGGTTGGTACGACTTCTATCCTCAAACTCTTACAACTCCAGGTGACACTCACGTAAAGTATCAGCACACCGACGCCATTGAACATATGGGCTCTCTTGCTATTGCCTACAACTACGGTAACGTTTTCCACGTAAAACCCGAATACCTTACCGAAAACGCGGGAATGAGGAGAAATATTACCCTCTATAAGAAGTATGACGACCTGAGAAGAGCGAAGTATTTTTCACAAGACGTACTTGAAAAAATACGAGAGGGCAAGTGGGAATACCACCTAAAAGAAAAGAGGGGTAAGAAGTTCGTCTTTGTTGAAAAGGATTATCAGTCAAGACGTCTTTACGACATTTTCGACCCCTTGTATAAGACAAGTAAATTTAAAAACCCCTTTGGCAGACAGACTCCCTTTGTTAGAATTGAGCCCCTTCTTTCCACAAGAGGTGAAAACCCTGTAACCCTTATCGAGTTTGACGAAAAGAAAGACTTAATTGAACAGAATCTCAGGGTAGATTACGAAAAGCCCATTGACATTTCAAAGAAGATGGCTCACAAAGTTCGCATCAAGGGTAACGGTAAAAAAGGCGGCGCTATCTGTATTAAGTTCCACGGAAAGTGCTTTGCCGAGCATATAATCGACACAGATTTCAGAGGTTGGCGAGAGTTTACACTTCTTGAATCGGACAACGGTGAACGCCCTGACCTTCCCTTTGATAGCGAGAAGTACAACTCCCATTTCCACGGTGTTGTACGGTACGGGTTCGACTATAAAAAGGTGAATGCAGTAGAAATTCTCACCGAAGGGGATATGACAGGCGTTAAGATGTCAAGTGTTGTTGCCTGTGACCACGTTTACGACGTCTTGAAGAATCCCACCTTGAAGATTGGGGATAAACAGGTATATTTCCAGTGCGAGATTACATCTTCCGAATTTATCGAGTTTAACGGAAAAGAAGCGGTGGTATATGACCGATACGCCAACAAGAAGAACGTTTACTTTGAGGGTGATATCTGCGTTCCCAAGGGAAAATTCAAGGCGGAATTTTCGGCTGTGTCACTTAATAACCTTGAAAAGCCACGCGCCTACATAACCTTTGGATTTACAGGAAAAGAAGTAAAATAAAAAAGAAAGTCAATAGCCTTTGTGCTATTGACTTTGTTTTTTATAATTGGTTTAAAAAATATTTTCCTATTTTCCCTGCGTACTTTAAACCGTCGAAGACCAGTTCACGTGGCAGTTTTCTGAAGAAATTGTCTATTTCAAAGTTTAAGTTCCCCTGATACCCCTTTTCTTTTAAAGCGGTGAGGATTGCCGACCAGTTGTGTTTACCCACAAAGGGAATAAGATGCAGGTCGTAAACACCGTCGGTTTCGTGAAGGTGGAGACATTTTAAAAGAGACGAGTCAATTTGTGAAATGAAGTTTTCGGCTTTCTCACCTGATATTTGTGCGTGGCCTACGTCGAGACAAACTGCAAAGTTTTCCTCTCCAAGTCTCTTCAAAAGGGAAGTCATCTGCCCCGCTTTATGAAGTCGACCTTCAAAAGTTCCGTTTTCACACCTTACGTAAATGTTTTCTACAGCCACCTTTATTTTGAACTTCTCACAGAAAGGTTCAAGAGATTTGTAGAAGTTAAAGTTGTAGTCCTCATATTCCGTGGGGTCGGGGGTGTTTATTGGGTGGACGACGATGTACTCTGCTCCCATAAGAGAGGCGCTTTCCATTGCGTGAATTATGTCTTTGTAGTAGAGTTCTGTTTCGTCAAATTTCAGACCGTAGGTCATAAACATAGGCCCGTGAGCCTGTCTGCAAACAAGGTTTCTTTTGTCAAGTGCGTCTTTTACAAGTTTTGCATAGTCCATATAGCCGTCGTCAAAACGTTTGTCCTCTTTTCTGTCCCAATAGCAGAAAGAAAAGTCTATTCCCTGAAATCCCGCGTCCTTTACCATATCAAAGGCTCTGTCAACGCCAAAATAGTCTACAAGTGACCCTGTCTGAATTGTGAGTAACATACTTTCGCCCCCTTTTTTTGTAATTTTAGCACAAGTGAAAAAGTTTTACAACATAAAAACAAAAAAGACTTTGGAAAACCAAAGTCTTTTCGTTTCGCTTACTTAATCTTATCTTTAACCTTAGCAGCCTTACCTACACGGTCACGAAGATAATAAAGTTTTGCACGACGAACTTTACCCTCACGGATAACGTCAACTGCAACAACGTTGGGCGAATGAAGAGGGAATGTCTTTTCAACACCAACACCGTTAGAAATTCTTCTTACAGTGAAAGTTTCTGAAACACCGCCGTTTTTCTTGGCGATTACAGTACCGTCGAAGTACTGAATTCTCTCTCTTGCACCTTCTTTAATTCTGTTGTGAACACGAACTGTGTCACCGATGTTGAATTTAGGTGCTTCAGCCTTAATCTGCTCGTTTGTGAAAGCCTTAATAAGATCCATTTGAGGCTCCTCCTTCCATTTTCGGAAAGTAAAGGAATGTTCATGCCGAGTCCAGCAGAGGACTATCCCTATAAATCCATAATTAGCGAAAGACATTATATCACAACTTTTTAAAAATTGCAACCCCTTTTTTTACATTTTTCCTTTTTTAATAAAATCCGTTGATTTTTATGGAAGAATGTGATAAAATGTGAAAGTAAAGCACAGAGTGCAGAATGCAGAGTGCAGAGTGCAGAATGAGGTTAAAGTATGAGCAATAATACATCTGTTGAAAAAAGTTTTGCCTTTGCCATAAGAATTGTAAATCTATACAAATATTTGAAAGAAAACCACAATGAACATGTTCTCTCTAAGCAATTGTTGAGGAGTGGTACAAGTATAGGTGCAAACGTTGCAGAAGCACAAAGAGGGCAAAGTAAAGCAGATTTTGTCGCAAAAATGAGTATTGCTTTAAAAGAGGCTAATGAAACACAGTATTGGATAAAATTATTGTACAAAACAGAGTATCTAAATAAATCTCAATACGAAAGCATAAACACCGATATAAACGAACTGATAAGTATATTGACCGCAATTTGTAAAACTATAAATTTTAATAAATAATTTTGCATTTTGCATTTTGCATTCTGCATTATATTTGCGCTTGTGGCGGAATTGGCAGACGCGCTAGACTTAGGATCTAGTGTCTTCACGTGCAGGTTCAAGTCCTGTCAAGCGCACCAAACAAAAAAGAGGGCAAACGCCCTCTTTTTTGTTTGTAGATAAATGGAAGGACTTGAACACTGAGAAGGGACAAAACGTAAAGAAAACAGTCCGGTGGACTGTTTTTAGTTTTGTGTCTGAGGGCTATGCCCGAGGAGAGAGCAGACCGAAGGTATGCGTCAAGTCCGTGGGGCGCACCAAACAAAAAAAGAGGGTAAACGCCCTCTTTTTTTGTTTGTAGATAAATGGAAAATCAATTATAATTTTTGAGCATTTGTGAAAAGAGGTGGGCGATATGGGAACTGGATTTGTTGGTGTAGATGTAGGTGTCTCTGTACAAACCGTTATCTATTCTTAAAAGTGCAACGTCACTGTCAATCTGGTCTCCCCAGGAACTTTTGGGGAAAAAGGTGACGCCAAGACCCATCTTTAAATAATTCTGTATGTACTTTGGGTCGTCACATTCAATTACAATTTTAGGAGAAATCTTCTTTTCTTCAAAATAGTGGTCGGTGTAACGTCTTAAATTAGTGTTCTTTGACATACAGATAAACTTTTCGTCTTTCAGTTCCTCGGCACTAATGCTAATTTTTTGTGACAGGGGAGAGTCAGAGCGCACTGCAAGGAAAATTTCTTCCTTTAACCAAAAAGTTTGCTCGAACTGGTCACCCTGCAGGTTTTGGTCGGAAAGAATGACGTCATATTCTTTAACGTGTGTTGGGTCCATGGGTCCTTGGTGCTTAATGTTAAAAAAGATTTTTGGGTATTTTGCGCGGAACTCGGAAATCGCCTTGGTTATCTTTTGTCTGTTCGTAAGTATTAAGAGGTTAAGTTCGCCAAAGGCACTCCCCGATAAATCCAAAATGTCCGCCTTCGCTTTACTAAACAGGTCGTTTGATTTATCAATGGCTTGTAAAAATATCTTTCCGTATTCATTTAACTTTATTTTGTTGGCACTTCTGTCAAAAAGTTTTACGCCAAGTTCGTTTTCCAGTTTTTTTATCCCTGCCGAAATGCAAGAGGGGGGCACTCTGAAATGCTCGGCAGTATGGGAAAAGTTTTCGGTTCTTGCGGCGTTGGCGAAATATTTAAGTTGCAAAAATTCCATAAAGTTACCTCTTGTTTCTCTTTTCTATATACATTATAGCATATATTTAAATATATAGCAACTACATATAAACTTATAATTTACAATAGAGTAAAAGTAATATATTATATAGTGAAAGCAAAAATCGAAAAAGAGGTAAGACCTATGAAGAAAGAGACTTTATACGTATTTTTAACAGCCATACTGTTTGTCACCCTTGAACCTGTGAGCAAACTGATTGCAGGGGACGTCAGCCCTTACGCCATAACCTTTTGGCGTTTTATAATCGGCTCTCTTATCCTTTTACCCCCTGCTATAATAAAGATAAAGAAAAATTCAATTCACATAAGTAAAAAAGATTTGGCACTTGCCACCTGTCTTGGAATACTGTTTATATGTATTAGTATGATAGTGTTACAGGTGGGAGTCAAGAAGGCGGACTCGCCCTCCCTTATTGCGATAATCTTCTCGTCGAACTCAATATTTACAATTTTATTTGCAATTCTCTTTTTAAAAGAAAAACTCAACAAAAACAAAGTTTTAGCCCTGATTTTAGGAGTGGTGGGAGTTCTCGTGTGTGCCGACTTTTCTAAAGGTACAAACCTTGAATCCGTTTTGTGTGCGGTTATTTCCGCGGTAGTTTTCAGTTTATACACAGTGCTTAGCAAGAAGTATTCAAAGAAACTTGGGGGAGTTGTACAAACGGGGCTTGTCTTCCTTACGGGAAGCGTAGTGTTACTTATTTCTTTGATTGTAATGGGAGAGGACGTTATCCCAACCTTTAACCTAACCACTGTGGGAATTCTCGCCTATCTTGGCGTTTTCGTCACAGGTGTGGGTTATGCCTGTTATTTTAAGGCAATAGAGACGGGTGGCACGATTATGGGGTCAATAGCCTTTTTCGTGAAACCTATTTTAACCCCCTTTGTTACCTTCATTATAAATGGCATTGTGCCTGACGTTAAAGTTTTTGTGGCGGTAATATTTATTGTTTTAGCGTCATACTTTGCAACCTACGTTAAAAAAGGAGAAAAAGATGTTTGAATTTGGATTTTACGAAAAGGAAATAACCCCTCCTCTTGGATGCGGAATTCCCGGATACTTCAATATACGCCGAGGCTGTGACGTCCTTGACAGACTGTACGCGAGAGCAGTAGTAATTAAACAGGGAGACAAGAGAGTTGCCATTTTGTCTATTGACGGACTCCACCCAAAGACCGATATTTGCGATGGTATTGCAAAAAGAATAGAGGCTTATACTAATATCCCCCGTGAAAACGTAATGATTGCCTTTACACATTCTCACACAGCCATTCCTTTTCGCTTTGAGGGAATTGCTTTTGAAGACGATGAAGTTGTCAAAGAGTCCATTAAAGGATATATTGACGTGTTTATAAGACTTGTGGCAGACTGTGTAACCCTTGCAAACCTGAGGCTTGTGAATGCTACGCCATTTTTTGAAAAGGGTGAAGTTTCAGGCATTTCTTTTTGTCGTGACTACTTTATGAAGAATGGCACTCCCCGAACTAATCCACCGAGAACCAGTCCTGAAATTCTGTCCTCTGTCACCGAGAGTGACAAGGAACTGCCCGTTCTTATGATAAAGGACGATGAGGGAAAAGCCCTTGGCGCAATTTTAGGCTTTGCCTGTCACGCCGACTGCATCAGCGGTGAAAAGTTGTCGGGTGACTACGTTTCTACACTTTCAAAGGAACTGAAAAAGGTTTACGGAGAAGATTTCGTCACAATATTCCTTTTAGGTTGCAGTGGGGACGTAAATCATTTTGACGTATCAAAATTAAGTGACAGTGGTGACCATTATGTAAAAATGGGAAAGAAACTCGCCGAAGAAGTAGTACGTGTGGCGTCTAAAGGGGAGAAGTTAAAAGAGAATACTTTAAAGTCGAAACTGGAATATATAACGATACCCCGTCGCGAAGTGGACGAAGAGACAATATTAGAGGCAAGGCGTTGTATAGAAACAATTCCCGAGAAAAAAGGAGTAAAAATTTCTGCCGACAACACCGACCCTGAACAGTATAAACTTGCAATGGCAAAAAGACTTGTGGCATTTATTGATTCAACACCCCAAGAGTTTGACGTGCCTTTGCAGTGTATTCAGATAGGAGAGTTTACAATTTACGGCTTCAATTCCGAGATTTTCACAGAGTTTGGGAAGATTGTAAAAAGAGGGGACAAAACGGGCAAGAACCTTGTTGCCACTCTTTGCAACGAAGCCTTTGGTTACGTGCCAACAAGGGATATGTTTTATGACACCATTTACGAATCCCGTCCCGGTTCAAGCCGACTTGATAAAGAGGCAGGATACATTATGGCAGAAAAACTGATTTCTATGAAAGAATAATAAAAAGCGGTATTTCTCAAAAGGAAATACCGCTTGAATTTTTTATAAAAGGTCTGCAATATCGAGTATTAGGCGTTCTGTCTTTTCCCAGCCGAGACAGGGGTCGGTAATGGATTTACCCCACACGTTCTCGCCGATTTTCTGGCATCCGTCTTCGATATAACTTTCTATCATAAAGCCTTTAACGAGTTTCTTTATGTCGGAGTTATGCCTTGTGGAATGGAGAACTTCTTTTGCAATTCTTGTCTGTTCAAGATATTTTTTGCCCGAATTTGAGTGGTTAGTGTCAACGATGAGGGCAGGGTTTTGAAGATTTGTCTCGCTGTAAGTTTCCGAAAGGTGCAAAAGGTCTTCGTAGTGGTAGTTGGGGATAGCCTGACCGTGTTTATTTACGTAGCCTCTGAGTATTGCGTGGGCGTAGGGGTTACCCTCTGAATTTACTTCCCAGCCACGATATATGAAGGTGTGTTTGTGTTGGGCGGCGGTAATGGAATTCATCATAACCGAAATGTCACCGCTTGTGGGGTTCTTCATACCTACGGGAATGTCAAGACCGCTTGATACAAGGCGGTGTTGTTGATTTTCAACAGAACGTGCACCTATTGCCACGTAGCCGAGAACGTCACTTAAATAGCGGTAGTTTTCGGGGTAGAGCATTTCGTCGGCACAGGAAAATCCCGTCTCACGTAGTGCTCTCATATGAAGCTCGCGAATGGCGACGATACCTTTATACATATCGGGCTTTTCGTTGGGGTTAGGTTGATGGAGCATACCCTTGTAACCGTCACCTGTTGTGCGGGGTTTGTTAGTATAGATGCGAGGTACGATGAAAATTTTATCTTTAACCTTTTCCTGAACTTCCCTAAGTCTTGTAATATAGTCGATGACACTGTCCTCGTTATCGGCAGAGCAAGGGCCTATAATAAGGGCAAGTTTATCGGACTTTCCGCTAAAAATGTCACGGAGTTCTACTGCTCTTTTTTCCACAAGGGTGGAAAGAGCGTGGGAAAGGGGATAAAGTTCTTTTACTTCCTGAGGAATTGGAAGTTTTCTTTCAAAAATCATACTCACGGTTTTGTCCTTCTTTCATAAAAAAATAGCCTCACTCTTATTACGAGTGAGGCTTAAAAAATATCATTAGTAAAAATTAGCGTCTCACAGGTAATTTCTGCATAGCGAAAGGAGCACAGTAAAAAAATACTGCGCTAAAGTAAAAAAAGAAAACTGCAGAAATAACTGTCATCATAATTTTACCTCAAAAATTGATGTCTTGATTATACTCTCGTTTTTTTTAGTTGTCAATAGTTTTTTTCGCTTTTTTATATAAAAAAGGACAGAGAAAATTCTCTGTCCTTTTTGTGTTTTTTAGTCCAAAAGTTCGGGGTCTGTCTTTTCTGCTTCTTCGATTTCATAGTAGTACACGTTTTCGTACTGTGGGGGATACTTATCTTTAAAGTCTTCAAGAAGCGCCATTACCTCTTCATAGTTTTCGCTGTTTTCCGTAAGGTACAGGTGCTTGTGGTAGTTTCCTAAATCACCTTCGCACTGAATTCCCATTGACACCGAGATAGTAACGTCACTTTCTTCAATTTTGTCGGAGAAGTCGTAATTATCTTCAAGAAGTGAGTAAAGGTATTTTAAGTCACCTACGTTGTCATTTGTGATTTCAATAACGTCCTCTTTATAGTAATAACCTTCTATATCCTTATCGAAGTTATAAGACGAGTATTCTTCTCTGTCGGAGTAATTAAAGGACACGTGGAGATAAGCGTAATTGATTTTATCGGTGTCGGGAATAGGTTCTTTGTATATGTGGAAAACGTCTGCTACAAAGACAATACCCAAAACTACTGTCATAACACCAATGAACGCCATATGACGAGCACCTTTGAACACCGCGTTGAAACTCTTGTCTGCGAAGGCGTTGAAGATGATAAAGCCAAAGAAGAGGGCAAGAGCACCGCCGATAAGACACCAGATAAGAGAATCGGTTATAAGTTCAAAGAAGGTAGAACAAAGGAGAATTGCGTCGAAGATGAGTACGTACTGCAAGGGTCTGACACTACACTTAAAGGGAAGGGGCTTTGTGGCGTTTTCGTTCTTCTTTTTGGAGTAAAGGTAAATTCCAAGAACTGCGAGAAGAATGGTGGCGACAAATAAGAGGATATAACTCAAAACACTCATCTTATATACGCCCATTGACGAAAAGATATAGCGGATAAAGGGTGAGGTGTAGGCGTATGGCCAGGGGAAGTGGTCAAGGCAGTCGAGAAGATTTGAATTAAAGAGATAATTACCTGCAAAAGCCACTGCAAGAATTGTACCCGGCACTAAAAAGTTTATTGAAAGGTAGTTTATAATTCCTGCGAAAACCGTACCTGAGCCGATGGTTGAAATCATTGAGATGACACAGAAAAGAAGAAGGAACAAAAGTATGCTCAGAATTACAGGGGTCTGATCTGAAAGCATTTCCCAAAACGACATAGGCTTGTAACCTGCAAGAAGGTTCATAAACATAAGTCCTGAAAGTTGAGCGACGATTATGGAGAGTGCAGAATTTACAAAAGCGGTTAACAGGTTAGATAAGAACAGTTCACCACGGTTTAAGGAAAGGGAGTGATAAAAGTCGTTTCCGCTTTTTTCTCGCATAAAGGCGTTAAGGGACAAGACCGACAGGAAGGCAAGTCCGAAAGCCCCCACCAAAAAGACTATGGAGAAGACTCCGTCAAAGCCCAGTAGGTCCTCGTAAACTCTGTCCATAGAGTATTTATAGGACTCATATGCCTCAAAGTCGGTACTAATACGCCAGGAGTATCTGGTCTCAATGTCAGACACGGGAAGCGCTCCTATAATCGAGCCGACAATAAGGGATATGATAAAGAGTATAACAGGTATAGAACGGTTAATTATATAGTTGTTCTTTGTGAAAAGAAGCACCTTTTTAAGACTAATCTTTTTCATTTTCTGTCACCTGCCTTTTCTTTAACTCTCTTCACTTCAAGGGTGAAAATTTCTTCAAGGGTGAGAGGAACACATTCGGAATAAATTATCTTGTTGTCCCCTAAAATCAGTTTCATTTTCTTTGACACTTCCTCTTCTTCAAGGGAAGAAATGAAGGTCAAGAGTTTACCGCTTATCTGTGGCAAGGTGGCGAAGTTTTCGATAATTTCCACACTTTCAAGGGGAGTAGAAAAAATCATCTGATATTTGTGCCAACCTGCAACGATGTCGTCAATAGTCTTGTGCAAAATAAGTTCTCCGCCGTCAATGAGGCAAACGCTGTCGCAGATAGTCTCAATGTCCGAAAGGTTGTGAGAGGAAAGGACAACGGTTCTTCCGCTTTCCGCAACGGTGTCTGCAATCATACGCTTTGCATAATCACGGGCAATAGGGTCAAGTCCGTCGAAGGTCTCGTCGAAGAAGAGGTAGTCACTTCCCGAACATATGGACAAAATCACTTCTCCCTGACGCTTCATACCCTTTGAAAAGGTGGAGATTTTTCGGTGTGTGTCAAGGTTTATGTCGTGACACATCTTTTCAAACTTCTCCTTTGAAAAATTCGGGTAAAACCTTGAATAAAGTTTTGCCATATCGGTGAGAGTGAAGTGGGGGATAAGGTACTGTTCGTCTGACACGAAGGTCACCTTCGCCTTTATTCTGTCGTTTTCAAAAACTCTCTCACCGTCAATATACACGTCGCCTTTGTCGGATTTAAATATTCCCGACATAATGCGAAGAAGTGTGGACTTTCCTGCTCCGTTAGTGCCGATAAGGCCAAGTACGGAGCCTTTTTTTATGTTTAGGGTCACGTTTTTCAGCGACTGTACTCGGTTATCGTATCTTTTCGATACGCCGTCAATTTTAATCATGGTTTCCCTCCTTATAACTTTCTTCAATTACTGACAAAATCTTTTCTTTACAAACTTTCATATCCTTTAATTCATCAAGGAGGGCAGAAAGTTTTTCAAAGGCTTCTTTTTCTTTTTTCTCCTGAACTTTCGTCAGGTCCTCTTCTACAAAACACCCTTTACCTACCACCGTGTAGGTAAGACCTTCTCTTTCAAGTTCACTGTATGCACGTTGAATGGTGTTGGGGTTTATACCAAGTTCTGTGGCAAGGCTTCTTACCGAGGGCAGTTGCTCACCGCTTTCCCATACGCCCATAAGTATTTGCTTTTTCATCTGCTCTTTTATCTGTTCCCAGATAGGCACAGAACTCTTTAAATTTATGGGTATCACAGTTTTTCTCCTTTCTTTCATTTTTGTGTATTAACTGTATTAAGGTCATTAGTACACTTGCATAATAACACACAGGAAAATATTTGTCAATAGTTTTTTAAAAATTTTCTTGTCATACAGGTGTCATTGAATGTCATACTCGGTGTGTGTTAAATTTAAGACGTCAAAAGAAGGAAGGAGGTGAGGGCGATTTTACAGTTGATATTAGTGATGCTCGTTGTAATTCTGACAGAAGTATTCATATGCGTCTATTTCGAGTGGAAGAATGCACAGATTTTCCCCAACGAGAAAGAGGAAATGAAAAGAGAGTTTGAAAGAATGAAAAAGGAAAAGCAAAACGAAAACGCACAGTTTTGGAAGAACATCATATCTTATGACCACAAAAAGAAAGGAGGCGGTAAAGAATGAAGCTTAAAAGAAAAGAAGAACAACTTTCGCAGGATTGGCAACTCCTTGAAAAAGGCAGAGATTATAACAGGCGTATAAATCTGTACGATACTGTAAACAAAAATGAACGCTTCTGGCGTGGCGACCAGTGGAACGGTGTGAATAGCGGAGGGCTTCCCACCCCTGTTTTCAATATATTCAAACGAGTAATTTCATATTTTGTTTCCAACATTATGTCGGCGAAAATCGCCTTGAAGATTGATGCCGAAAGTGCGGGAGTTATCTACAAAAAGGAAGTCAGAGACGACCTTGTAAGAGTGTCGAACCTTTTGACCTCATATCTTAACTACCGATTTGAAAAGGATAACGTAACCTCTCTTTTATATGACGGAGTAAGAGACGCGGCAATCAGCGGAGATATGTTCCTTTACGTCTACTGGGACAGGGAGAAAAAGACCTTGCAGGACTACACGGGGGACTTTGTAACAAAACTTCTTGACAACACTAACGTCTTTTTCGGAGACGTAAATACCACGGATATTCAGAGTCAGCCCTACATTCTTATTTCTGGCAGAGACCTTGTGGAAAACCTAAAAGAAGAGGCAAGGCAGAACGGTATAAGTGAAGAAGATATTGCAAAAATCGTGTCGGACAGTGACTACGACACCCAGTCGGGAGACGGTGCGGAAAATGAACTTGCCGACACAAAGTGCACCTACGTTATCAAGTTATTCCGCAAAAATTCCACAATCTTTTACCAGAAAAGCACAAAGTCCTGTGTCATAACAAAGGAAATTGACACAAGACTCACCTTATATCCTCTTGCTTTAATGAACTGGGATAAGACGAAGAATTCATATCACGGAACTGCCGCCGCAACTGGTCTTATTGAAAATCAGGTATATATCAACAAGGCTTTTGCTATGGTAATGAAGCATATGATAAACGTCTCTTTCTCAAAGGTTGTGTATAACTCAAACCTTATCGACGAATGGACCAATGAAGTGGGCGAGGCTATTGCTGTAAACGGTTCTATTGACAACGTTGCCGAAGTTCTTTCCCCGGGGGTAATGCAGTCGGGATTTCTTGACGTCATAACCCTTACCATGAATTTGACAAGGGAACTTATGGGAGCAACAGATGCGGCGCTGGGTAACGTAGAGGCAACAAACACTTCTGCCATTATTGCACTTCAGGAGTCATCGGCGCTTCCTCTTGAAATTCAGAAAAGGGCTCTTTATTCTGCGGTGGAACAACTTGGAATGATTTGGCTTGACTATATTCTTCACTATTACGACCGCTACAGAATGCTTGTATGGCGTGACGAGGACATTTTAAGAGGTTCTATGATGGACGTGTCTCTTTACGGGGACGTGATTTTCTCCTGCAACGTAAAGGCAGGTATGACAGGATATTACAGCGAGGTTGCAAGTCTTAACACCCTTGAAAACCTCTTGAAAAACGGTCTTATCACTCTTGAGCAGTACCTTGAAAGACTTCCCGAAGGATATATTGCTTCAAAAGAGGCGTTAATTGAGGATTGCAGACGCCTTGAAGCCGAAAGGAAGGAGGAGTTAAACAATGCGAAAAGCCAGAGAGATTTTTGATATGGCTCTCGCCCTGATTAACGAGCGAGACTCCTCAGGTGCTTATCACAGCGATGTCGAGGACTTTGAAAAGAACGCCGCTTCAATGATTACCTTGCTTAATCAGAGACTTCTCTATCTCCAATGTCATATTACTGGACGAGATATAAGCAACACCACCTGGGACAGAACTATCACCTCACTTGACGACCCCCTTACCTTGAATGACAAAATTTTACTCCACGTTATGCCCTACGCACTTGCATCAATGCTCATTTTAGAAGAAGATTCACAGCGCTCGGCATACTTTTATTCACTCTTTAAGGATGCCGAAGAAAAGGTAATGCGTGAACACAAAAAAGGCAAACGCAAATCTATTACCAACGTATATTAAGGAGGTGTAGTTTTGGCACGTGACTTTTTTGACAGTATAACTAAATTTTTAGGGCTTCGTGAAAGCGAGGCGGGAGAGGGCAGATTCACAAAAGGGGAAAGTCCCCGTATGAAAAACCTGAAAATTACCCCTCACTACACCCTTATGAAAAGAAAGGGTTATACCACTCTTTTTAAAGAGAGTTCACAGGGACGAGGCATTTGGTGCGGAAACCTTAAAAACTCGAACAGGCTTATCTGGGTTGTGGGAAATGAAGTAAGAGAGTTGAAGGGTGACTACTACAAGGTTTTAGGAAAACTTGAAAGCAGTAAAGGGAACGTTACCCTATTCAAGTTCGATACAAAGCTCTACTTCCTTGACGGAGTTAAAATTAAGTTCTATGACGGAGAAACCTTTGGGAATATTACCCCGTATATACCTCTTGTGGCAATTTCCTGCGACTATCTTGGTGCAGGTGTGGGCTTTGAAGACGTGAATTTACTTACGGGCACAAAGCGTCAGAGTTTCACTATGGACGGAGTACACTCTTACGTTAAACTTCTTGAAAAAGAAATTGACAGTGTAGACAGCGTAAAATATCAGGGCAAGGAACTTTCAAAAAGTTTTTATGAAGTGAACCTTTTAAACGGAAGCGTGTCCTTTGATGAGGACGCAGTTAAGGATACCTCTCCTGATGCAGTAGAGATAACCTACACAAAAAATGCGGAGGGTATGGCAGAGTGTATACACAGGATGAAATATGCCGTTTTATACGGTGGTGACAACGACACGAGAATTTTTCTTTGGGGGGACGGTGAGTACCCTTTGCACGTAAGGTACTCGGGGGTTTGCGGTGGAGAAACCTCAATGGACTATTTCCCAGAACTGAATTTTAATAAAATTCCCTCTGCAACACAGGTCACTTCCCTTGTCAGACACTACGACAGACTTATGATTTTCTGTGAGGGGGAGACCTACTTTTCCTACGGTGAAAACAAGTCGGACGCTAACGGTAAAGAGTACACGGTGTTCCCAGTGAAAACCTTGTCTTCGGAAATAGGATGTAAGGCGAAAAACTTTGCAAAACTTATTGACAACACCCCTGTCACCGTAATGACGGGAAGCCTTTACAAATGGAGTTCATCTGCAATTCGTGACGAGAGAAACGCAAGGGAATTCGGAGAGCGCATAAGAGTGGGGCTTAAAAAAATGAATATGAATAATATACGTTCATTTGACAGGACAGGAACAAAGGAACTTTATCTGTGGCAGGGAGAGGACATATACGTCTATAACTACGCCCTTGACGTATTTTACTATTATACAGGCTTTTCACCCTATGATTTTGCCGAAGACGACGGGGGTAGGCTTTATTTTGTCTCAAGAGACGGAAGCCTGTGCACAGAGAGTGACAAAGGCTATGACGGTGAGAGTGAAATTGAGTTTTTGTGGGAGGGAAATTACGAGGACTTCCACGGACTTGACACCAAAAATATACACACTCTGGAATTTGAAATATTCCCTGTGAGTGCAACTTCTTTTGACATATCTTTCGTGTCTGAAAGGCAGTCAAGCAGACACGAAAAGATAGAAAGTTTTTATAAACTTTTCGATTTTGAGAACTTTGACTTTTCCAAAATGTCTTTTCTTACTGCGGTAACCCCTGTAAGACTTCACAAGAGAATAAAGGCAAAGAGACTCAGAGGCTTTAAACTGGTGATAAAAAACTTGAACTCCACACCTGATTTTCATTTGCTGAAAATTGGGGTAGAGGGAAGAGTTACTTACGTCAGATAAACAGAAAGGAAAGAAAAATGAATAAAGAAACAAAGAAACTGCTTCTTGAACTTGAAGAGGCAGAAAAACTAAATGAAGGTCAGTCACAGGCGGAGTTTGACATAAACGAACTTGAAGAACTCCGTCGAGACAAGGCACTCAGGGTTAACCTTGAAAAAGAACTTAATATCTTGAAGGAGATTTTCCCTGACATTGATGCCGACACAATTCCCGACACTGTATTCGAGGAAAGTGACAACGGAAAGGGACTTGCGGCCCTGTACGCCCTTTTCTATTTGAAGGATATGAAACAAAAAGAAGAGACCGCAAAGAAGAACGAAGAAAATTCTGCGGCGGCACTTCCCGAAATTACCAGTGAAGAGGAAGCGTATTTTACGCCCGAAATGGTGAAGGCGATGAGCCAGAAGGAAATACGCAAAAACTATAAAGCAATTATGAAATCCATGGAAAAATGGAGTAAATAAACAAAAAAGAAAGGATACGGTAAAACCGTAAAAGGTAAAAAAATATGGCACTTGATAATTTTATCCCTACAGTGTGGAGTGAAACACTTTATGAGGAACTTCAGAAAAACTACGTTGGCGTAAAGCTGTCATCAAGAGAGTATGAAGGAGAGATTAAAAACCACGGTGACAGAGTAAAAATCACAGGTCTTGAACCTGTAAGTGTCTTTGATTATAAGAAGAACACCGATATGCCTCTGCCCGAACAGCTTGACAGTACAACAACAACTCTCACTATCGACCAGGCAAAAGGCTTCAACTTCTACATTGATGATATTGATAATATTCAGTCATCTCCCAAGCTTCTTCGCGCAGCTATGAAGAAGGCGGCAGACGCACTTAGCGACGAAGCAGACAGATACATTTATTCTCTTACCGACGACAGAGTAGAGATTATAAATGAGCCCAACCTTAGTAAAGATAACATTCTTGATACTATATCCGGTATGAGAAGATCCCTTCTGTATAACAATGTTCCCAATACAGCAAAACTTTCTCTTGAAATTTCTCCTTTGGTTGAACAGATGCTCATTATGGCAAACGTTCTTACAGCTACCAACAACTCAGAGGTTCTTTCTAAAGGATACGTAGGTAATGTTTTGGGATTTGACGTATATGTTTCAAACAACCTTTACTTTGGAGACGAAGGTACAAGATGTATTGCCCGTACACAGCGCGCTATTTCTTTTGCAGAACAGGTTTGTTCAATTAAGACTTACGAGCCTGAACGCAGAAACGGAACTGCAGTTAAGGGGCTTCACCTTTATGGAGCTAAAATCGTTTATCCCGGCGAAATTATCTTTTTGGATAGTTTACAAGCATAAAGCCAAGGCTTTAATTTTACTTTACCCCGTCACCCGACGGGGTGAAGTAAAAAAAGGAAAGGAGAAAATATGAAAATTACAGAGTTTACAAGCGACGTTGAGAATATATCAAAACTTCCTGACCGCCCCAATATTGAAGAGGGTTTTTCCGCCGACAGTCTGAAAGAACTTTTCGACAAAGCGGGAGTGGATATTAAGGCATACATTAACGGTGTTTTACTTGAAGAACTAATGTCCACAATTCTCGGTGAAAGCGGTGCCGACAGAATAGGAAGTGGTGTTATTGAAAACGTTGAAGGCGACAGTGTTCAGGACAAACTCATCTCTCTTTCGACAAGACTAAACGAACTTGCCAACGGTACGATACCCGACGGTTCTATTACTCCTGAAAAGTTTGAGCCTGAGGTAGAGGAGTTTCTCACAAGTGCGTCGCTTAGAGGTCAGGTTTTTCTCACTTCGGGAGAACACACTTTTATTCCCGACAGAAGCGGAGTTTATAAAATTACCCTTACAGGCGGAGGAGCAGGCGGTGGAGTACAGTATACTAATCACGATTTAGGACTCGGCGGAGGGTCAGGGGCTACTGCTATTGCATTTATTGAAGTTAATGAAGGCGATGAGTTTACCTTTGTAATTGGGGAAGGCGGAAAGGGGCTTGTGGCTGAAAACAAGGAACTTGTATCTCATGCAACCGAAGGGTCAGACAGTTATCTTTATTTAAACGGAGAACTAAAGCTTACCGCTCAGGGCGGAAAAATCGGCTTGAATTCCTGCGCCAACGCAGAAGGCGGGGACCTTAACATAAAGGGCAATTTCCCAAAGATAGAGAAAATGTATGACTTTGCAGACGTCTTTATCAGAGCACAGGGAGGAGATTCTTATATCGGTGTTGGCGGAAACTTTAAAGGTGACGTTGCGGGAATAGGCTCCGGAGGATATGGCGGAAAGTCTACTAATATGTCAGCTTACGTCAGCGGACATGACGGCGGTTGTGGCGCTGCCATCGTTGAGTTTTTAAGATAAGGCGGTGAACGTATGGCAGTAAAAGAATATTCCTACAAAAATAACGGAAACGATAAACTCTCCGACCATTTCAGAGTAAAAGAGTTCCGTGCAAGACGAGGAACGAAAATAGACGGTGATAAAATACTCGTTTCGGAAGAACTGATAGAAATGCTTGAAAAACTTTCAAGAGCAGTAAGACACAGGGCAGTAATAGTCACCGACGGATACAGGACCGAAGAATACGATAAACTTCTCACAGGCAAGGTTGGACAGCATACAAAGGGACTTGCCGCAGACGTGTGGGTAGACGGATTTACCTCTTATGAACTTGCGGCAATTGCTGAAATTTTAGGCTTTGACGGAATAGGAGTTATAAATAAGAGAGCAGTACACCTTGACGTAAGAGGGTATAAGAGTTTCTTTGTGGAGAACAGTACACTTGCGACGGACACTTACTCGGTAAAGACGTTTTTGTGTACCGAGACCTATATGAACCTTGTGAAAAAACTGTTCGTGCTCAACGATAACACCATTGAATATATGAAAAAATGGAAATGGTACGATTTACTTTTTGAAAAACTTGTCGAAGGGGCTATCAGGGGGTGAAAAAATGGCATCAAATGCAAAAAACTACGCTAAACAAGTCCTTGAAGGATACGAGAGCACACTGTCAAACCTTGCACAAAAGTACATAAACACACGTATGAGAATCGACAGTGAGCACAATGAAAAAAACAAGACAATCGAAAAAGAAGCCTGGAAAAAGAAAAAAGCCGTATCGGCGGCAAATAAAATTGAACTTGAAAATACCAAGTCAAATCTTCTTGAAAAGGGACTTTCAAAGTCTGGCGAAAGCGTTCAGGCAGAACTTGACTCAAACCTTATAAAGAATAACGCTTTTTCTCAGATTGAAAGCGATAAGGAAATGGCGAAAGCCGAGAACGAAAAGAGTCGCGAGAGTGCAAAACTTTTGGCGTATCAGGACTATATGGACGACGCAAACGACATAAAGATAAAGAGAAACGAAGAGTATATAAAGCAACTTAACGCCGACAGAGAATATGAGGCAGAGCGCAACGACGAAGAGTATAAGCGTTTAATCGAGCAACGTGACTTTGACGCGGCACGTGACGACGAAAAATTCGACAGATACACAGAAAACAGAGATTATCAGTTAAAGTATAATCAGTATTTGTCGGACTTGGCAAGTAAAAATAAGGAAGAGGAAGAAGAAAAGGGTATTGATCCGGATATCTCACCAAAGGTTCTGGTGGATAAAATCAACAGCGTTTTTAGCACTAAGTACTATAAAGAGCCCACCAAAAAAACGGAGTACATAAAAAAGGCAATTGAAGATATAGTTGAGGACTCCACCCTCTTATATTCTTACAGATATCAGGTTCAGCTCTACGCCAAGGCGTTAGGACTGTACTAAAAGAAAGCAACAGCGTAAACCGCTGTTGTTTTTTTGTCACGTAAAATGTAATAAAAATACGCCACTTACATAAAATGTACCAAAAACTTAAAAAAGGAGCAGTAAAATGAATAACAAGCAAATAAATAAGAGTATTGCCCAGTTGATTAAAACGGTTAAAAGAATCAGAGTAGAGGAAGATAACCTCTTACCCGACTATTCTTCGGACATTGTGAGGGTGGTAAGATGTGAAGGACTCGTTTCCCTTGACAGCAAAAAAATTAACGCAAGAGACGGGAATATTACCCTTGATATTTCAGGAAAGGTTGATTTTTCAGTTGTCTACGTTGGGGAAGGCGGGGGCGTTGAGTCAGGCTTTGTAAGCGTTCCTTTTTTTGACAGTTTGCGTCTGCCACTTCCCAACTTTTCTTTCGACCCCGAAAGTATTACTGCCATAGTCCGTCCGTATAAAGAGTCCTGCTCCTGTAAGGTGCAAAGCCCAAGACGTATGAGCGTGAGAGGTGACGTGGCACTTGATATTGAAGTTATTGCTAATACTCTTGTTGAGTCATACGTGGAAAGAGGGGAAGGAGACTACTTATGTGAAAGTATAACGGAAGAATACCTTTCGGCTTGTGTTGTTTCCTCTCATGACGAGGAATTTAAAATAAGCACAGAGCTTAAACTTCCCAAAAACTGTCCCCCAATGGAGAGAATTCTCTTAACCGACGCAAAACTATTACCCGAAAGCACCTCTTGTAGTGACGGAAAAATGAATTTCTGGGGCAACTGCGGAGTTTTGTGTATGTACGTTCCCGAAACTGAAGGGGAAGAATTGCCCACTCTCGAGTCCTTTTATCAGCCAATTGAAGTAAAAGGCACAGTTGAACTTCCCGACGTCACTTCTGACACAGCAGTTTTAATAAATATGTCGCCTATGAGCATGGAATATGAGATTTTGGCAGACAATCTTGGCGAAAACCGAATACTGAAACTTGACCTTACATATCTTGTGCAAAGCATTTTCCTTGAAAATACACCCGTAAGTTTAACTCACGATATTTACGGAGTAGGAGTTATGGCAATACCCGAGTTTGACACCTTCAACTTTAAAAAGTATCTTGGCTCTCACAGGGAAATCAACGCCCTGAAGGAAAGGATACCTCTTAAAAAAGAAATCACCGCCGTTGAAGGAGCTAAAGGCGAAATAATAGTGAAAAATGCAGGTTTTGACAACGGTGCCTTCATTGCCGATTGCCATATGAATTTTTCTGCTGTGGGTATTTCTGAGGACGGTGAAAGTCAGGTTTCGGACAGTATTGACTTTGTTCTCTCTTTGAACTTTCCGTCCGAATTCTTCGCATCTTCTTCGGGCATCACCTTTGATATTGAGGCAGGGGTAGGCTTTGTTGAGTGTTCGGTTATGGATGGGGTTGCGGAAATTTCTTTTGACGTAACAACGGTGGCGAGTGTCTATTCAACAAGTAGCGTAAGATACGTGTCAAATCTTGAGTTTTCAGAAAATTTTGAAACTCGAGACTCCGTCGTGTTCTATTATCCCAGCACCGAGGATACCCTGTGGACAGTGGGAAAGAGGTACGGTGTATCACAGAAGAAACTGCTTGATGACAATGGTGGTGAACTCCGACGCGTAATGGTTATTGACTAATAGATGATTTCCGTCTTTTTGGTTAAAATCGAAATGAAATGATACTATAAGGATTTAGTAAAGCGTAGTCTATAAAAATAGGCTACGCTTTATTTGTTGTCTATTTTATTGTACAACCCTTCTAATGTAAGAAGTTCTTCGAACTTCTTTCCGTCTGTTTGAGTTTCATTTCTTTCGCCCTCCCTCGCACTGGCGTACAAAAGTACGCCGACGGCTTCGGGATTGCGAATTTTCCCTCAAAAATACTCTCTATTTCTATATGGGCTGTGCGTTGAAAATTTGTGCCTTTTTGGTTAAAATCGAAATGAAATGATATCATAAAATTCAGTAAAGCATAGTCTGTTTTTTAAGACTATGCTTTATATATTTTCTATTCTACTGTGTATTCTTTCATTAGAAAACTGCCAATTTGAGTTGACAACAAAAAAGTATAGCCTATGTATTTAGGCTATACTTTATTAAGGTTTAAAGAAACCCTTTCATTTCTGTATTTTCACCAAAGAGACGCAACCAAAAAGATGTCATTACTCAACAATCAAATCTTTTACTGCTTCGATTACTGCATCTTCATCTTCGCCCTCAGCGGTGAGTCCAATGGGATGAGCAAGGTCAAGGCTGAATACACCGATAACAGATTTTGCATTAACAACGTATTTGCCTGATGTAAGGTCAATATCTGAAAGGAAACGACTCATATCGTTTACAAAACTCTGAACTTGGGGAATTGTGGTGAATTTAATGTTTACTTTTTTCATTGTATAACCTCCTAAAATAATAAAATATTTCAATTCACTTTATTATCGCACATAAGCCATTTTTTGTCAATAAAAAAATAAAAGGCGGTGAACCGCCTTTTTCTTTATGCGTTTTTAAGTTGTTCCGAAATAAAAAGGGGCACGTCTTGGCGGGAAATTCCCAGAATGTGAGCACATTCGTTTTCAAAAAGGGTTTCCGCCTGTTTTTTGAAGATTTCGTCGGATGAACGCATTCTTTTACCTAATTTTGTGAGGGTATCGTTTCTTTCAAACAGGGCTTTTATCATTCCCACGATTGCCTGTCTGTCACCCGACTCCAAAATGTTTTTATATTTTTCCTGTCTTTCTTTGTCATTTTCTATCCAGTTGGGCGCAATAGAGGGAATTTCCTTTATTACCGCCATAACCTCCGCCTTATTTAAAACAGGAAACATTTTTGCCATAAGGCGTTCATTGAAGGAAGGCACAAAGAATGTATTTCTATCGTCAAAAATCGGTTTGAGTATGTAATACTTCTTTGTTTCACCGTTGAAGTTTTCATCTCTGATATCGGAAATTTCGCAAATTCCCGCAGAGCCATACACTACCGTATCATTGATTTTCCACACACAAACAACCTCCTATTCATAACTATATTCTACCATAATTTAAAACTTTATGTAATAGTTAATTTGTACAAAAATATGTTTTAAAAGGTTGTTTATATTAATTTTTGCCCTATTATAAGAGCCAAACTTCCATTTTTCCGTTATCACGTCTTCTCTTGTAGAAGTCGGATATGTCATTAAGTCTCTTTTCAAATTCTTCTTTAATTTCTGCGGGGGCTGTGACTTTTACCTTGGTGCCAAGGAGAAAGAGATTTACAAAAACCTCAGAGGAGGGAAGGGCAACTTCACTTATTATGTAGTCACCGTCAACTTTTTCCTCACCTTCAGGGAAGATGGTGTAAACGTCTTCTCGGTCTTCCTCTTTAAACTCAATTTCAAGTCTTACAAGGTCGAGAGTGACAGGTCTTGCCTTCACAGTTTCCACTTTGCCATTCTTCATATAGTAGCCCAGTTTATTGTCGTGGCAAAGGACAATATCGTATCCGTATTCCACAAGGGTGCGAATGTCTCGGCAGACGGACTTACGCTCTGCACTGATACCCATTTCATAAAGTTTTGTGCAAATACTCGGCGCTGTTATCGGGTGCTTTTCGTCGGTCTCTCTTAAAATATCAAGTATCCTTAAAAGTTTAAGTTTAGGTTGCATTTTATAACCCCTTCCAACTTTGTTTTTTTCATTATAACACACGAAAGACTAAAATGGTAGGGGTTCGACAAAAAATTCCAAAAAATTTTTTATTAGCCGAAAAGAGAATGCTCTTTTCGGCTATATTCTATTCTAAACCGAGACTTACGGATATTGCATTATTCACCTTTTCCATGGTTTCATCTTCAAGGTGTCCCATTTTTTCTTTCAAGCGTTTTTTATCTATTGTACGTACCTGTTCAAGAAGAATAACCGAGTCTTTTGCCAGACCGAATCGGTCGGCTAGTACTTCGATATGTGTGGGAAGTTTAGTTTTATCCGTGCGACTTGTTATTGCTGCCGCAATTACTGTGGGAGAATGTTTGTTGCCAACGTCATTCTGAACTATTACCACCGGTCTGATGCCACCCTGTTCAGAACCTATAACAGGGCTTAAATCTGCATAAAAAATATCCCCTCTTCTGACTGTCATATTGAACTCCTTTCTTTTCTACACTCTTATTTTTTTCACAGTTTCAGAGTTTTATTCAAGGCAGTACAATTTTAAGAAATAAAGACATAAAAACACAAAAAAGGAAAAATAACTATAGTAGGGTTCTTTTTTTACAAAAATGAGCCTTTTTTCTTGACTTTATTACACTTTTGTAGTATCATTAAGTTTAATATAATGCTTTTTACACAAGATAACGAAAACGCATATAATAAATAAAGTAATTTTTTAAGAGGTATAAATGCAATATTTAAACTGTGACAAAGAACTTCTTTTAAAGGAGTATGAAACTTTAAAAAAAGAATATAAGAACTTTCAGGACAAGAAGCTCAGTCTCGATATGTCAAGAGGTAAGCCTTCGGCAGAGCAGTTGAAGCTGTCCGACGGGATGCTCCACGTGTTAGAGCCAGAGGACTGTCTTGTTTCAGGGGATTTGAGAAACTACGGTATCCTTGACGGTATCCCTCAGGCGAAAGCCCTTTTCGGCGAACTTATGGGCGCGGAAAGCGACGAGATTTTAATTTGCGGTAACAGTTCCCTTAACATTATGTATGACACTATGGTTCGCGCAATGCTCTTTGGTACAAAAGAAGGCTCGACACCTTGGTGCAAACTTGATAAAGTGCGTTTTATTTGCCCTGTACCAGGTTACGACAGACATTTCAGAATATGCGAAAAACTCGGCATTGAAATGATAAACGTGGATATGACTCCCACAGGTCCCGATATGGACGCGGTTGAAGAACTTGTTAAAAATGACGACTCCATTAAGGGTATCTGGTGCGTTCCCAAATATAGCAACCCTGACGGAATTACCTGTTCCGACGAGACGGTACGCCGTTTTGCTTCTCTGAGTCCCAAGGCAGAGGATTTCAGAATTTTCTGGGACAACGCTTACTGTATCCACCACCTCTACGACGAGGGGGACAGTCTTTTGAACCTTCTTGAAGAATGTAAGAAGACAGGTAAAGAGGATATGGCGTATATCTTCACCTCTACTTCAAAGGTGACCTACCCCGGTTCAGGCGTTTCTCTTATGATTTCAAGCAAAGCAAATATTAAGAGAGCAAAAGAACATATGTCAACTCAGACTATCGGGCATGACAAGATAAATCAAATGCGCCACGTTAAGTTCTTTAAAGACGTTGATGGAATTACAAGCCAGATGAAGAAACACGCAGACATTATGCGCCCCAAATTTGAGGCGGTAATCGAAACGCTTGAAAAGAACTTTGCTGAAAACAAAATCGTTACCTGGACAAAGCCACGTGGCGGTTACTTTATCAGTGTAAATCTTCTTGACAATACTGCAAAACGTACAGTTGAACTTTGTGCTGAAGCGGGAGTTAAACTTACCGAAGCAGGTGCTACCTTCCCCTACGGCATTGACCCCAGAGACCGCAATATAAGAATTGCGCCCTCATATCCTACAATAGAGGAACTTAAAGACGCTATTGAGGTATTCTGTGTATGTGCACGTCTCGCCTGTGTTGAGACTTTAATCAAGTAACGTCTCTTTGGTGAAAATGCAGAAATGAAAAGTTAATATATTTTTAGAAAGTGTAGCCTATGAAAATAGACTACACTTTTTATATTTTTAACTCAAAAACAGCTTTTCTAATGAAAAGAAGTTCGTCAGAACTTCTTACGTTAAAAGAATAGTGTAGAAAATGACAACAAATAAAGCGTAGCCTATTTTTATAGACTACGCTTTACTAAATCCTTATAGTATCATTTCATTTCGGTTGAAAATTTAGGCACACAACCCGTAAAAGCAAGAGTATCTTTGAGGGAAAATCAACGTTTACGAAGCCGTCTCCGACTCGCTTTAGCCTCGCACATTGCTCGGCTACGCTCCCTGTATGGCTTGAATTTTTGTAGGCTTCGCTTATGCTACACCACAAAAATCCCCCGCTCAGCTGTACAAGGGTACGTCAGTGCGAGTAAACGTTGAAGAAATGAAATTGGATTATTCGAGAGAAACTCGCAGAGTTTCTTTCATTAGAAAAACCGCTGATTTAAGATGATAACAAAAAAAGTATAGCCTAACTAAATAGGCTATACTTTATTAAGGTTTAAAGAAACCCTTTCATTTCTGCATTTTCACCAAAAAGACGAAAACTTAAGCACACAGCCTAAATAGAAAGAGAGAGTATTTTTGAGGGAAAATTCGCAATCCCGAAGCCGTCGGCGTACTTTTGTACGTCAGTGCGAGGGAGGGCGAAAGAAATGAAATTGGAATAATTCAAAAGAAATTCAAAGAATTTCTTACATCAGAAAAAATACACAGTAGAATAGAAAATATATAAAGCATAGCCTATAAAAACAGGCTATGCTTTACTAAATATTTTATAATATCATTTCATTTCTGCATTTTCACCAAAAAGACGAAACAAAAACCTTAAATCCCGAAGACTTCGTCGAGGGAGAATGACATCACCACCCCGTGAGCATCGGTATTCATTCCGCACTTGTCGTTAATGGCAGACATAATTTCCTTCTTCTTGTCTTTCTGTACAAGAATGAGTACAAAGTCCTGTTCGTCCATTAAGGAAATGCCAAGTTGCTCTGCAGTTTCTGACGTGCCTTCTCTGACACCCTTGATAATGGTACCGCCCATAGCACCTGCTGTACGGGCAGCCTCAATTACGTCTTCGCTGTAACCGTTGGTAACAGAAGTTAAAATAGCACTGTAATCGCTGTGTATATTCATTTCTTTTGTTTCTCCTTTTTCAGAAGTGATTTTCTCTGCGTCGGTTTCAATCATATTGATTATACGACTTTGCAGACCTGTAGGGGAAAGAGTAAAGGCGATACCTTGACCTTTTTCGGAAAAGGAAAGTCTTTCGTCAAGCAGGGCGAAGAGGTTGTGAACGTTGCTTTTTAACACGTATCCTGCATTTATAAGACGAGTTCTTCCGCTAAGTCCGAATATATCCATTATTGTGGAAGGGGCAGTACCCTGACCGTGACAAGAGTAGGTAATAAAAGCACCTGACTCTTCAAAAATTTCCCTTAGTTTCTTTTCGTTACCCGTGTTGGTAATAGTAAAAACAAGGCGGGGCAATATACGGTTTTCCATCATTTTTATTCCTCCTCCAGTTCAACGATTTCGTCTGGCTGTTCTTGAACGGGAACAGTTTTAGTTCTCGATTTAAATTTATAGATAAGGCCCATAAGTTGTATGGTAATAAGGGGTGAGAGGGCAACCAGTGCCACAACGCCGAAAGCGTCGGTAACGACGTTTCCGCCAACTCCCATACAAGCGCCCATTGCCAGAGGCAAAAGGAAGGTGGAAGTCATAGGACCACTTGCAACTCCGCCCGAGTCGAAGGCGATACCTACGAACACCGAGGGCACAAAGAAACTCATTACAAGGGCAATAAGATAGCCGGGAACGATGATGTAGTAAATACTGATACCTGTAATAACTCTCGCCATAGACAGAACCACAGCGCCCGAAACACCGATTGACAGTGCGGTATTCATCATTTTATGAGAAACGAGACCACCTGTGATTTCGTCTACCTGTGCATTGAGGACTTGTACCGCAGGTTCGGCTTTTACAATGAAGTAACCTACAAGAGCGCCGATAGGAAGAAGAAGTAATTTATATTCACCGCTTCCCAGATACGTACCAAGGAGACTTCCCACAGGGGCAAAACCTACGTTAACACCTGCAAGGAAAAGAATAAGACCTATTGCGGTATAAACAAAACCGATAAGCATACGGAACATCTGTCTTATACGGTAGATTTTAGTAAAACTCTGGAATATGAAGAATACTGCCACAACGGGAACTATGGTAATTCCCACTTCTTTCATATAGTGAGGAAGTTCGTGGTAGAAAATTTTTGCAACGTCGGTAGTGGATAAAATAGGGGCAAGTTCCGTACTGTTGTAAATGGCTTCGGTGGGGTTATAGAAAATGCCCAGCAAAAGAACAGACAAAATAGGTCCGATACTGCAAAGAGCGATAAGACCGAAACTGTCGGAGGAACTGTCCTTATCGTTTCTTGCTGCAGAAAAACCGATACCGAGGGTCATTATAAAGGGTACTGTCATAGGACCTGTGGTAACACCGCCTGAGTCGAATGCCACCGCAGTAAATTCGTTTGGCGCAAAGAAAGAGATAACGAATACCGCTATGTAAAAAACGGTAAGTATTCTTGAAAGGGGCACCTTGAATTTTATTCTCAAAAATGCGATAACCAGAAAAACGCCGACCCCTGCCGCCACAGTATAAATAAGTACGGAGTTGGGTATGGACGCTACCTGATTTGCAAGTACCTGTAAGTCAGGCTCGGCAACGGTTATGATAAAGCCCATCACAAAACAGATTGCCAGAATGAAAGTGAGAATCTTTACGTGCATTATTTTAGTACCGATACCTCTGCCGAGGGGAGTGACCGACATTTCGGCACCCATCTGGAAAAATCCCATACCTACTATTAGTAGCAGTGCTCCCACAAGGAATAATGCAACTGTTCCTATTTCCATTGGTACAAGGGTGATACTCAAAATCAAAACGATTACCGTTATAGGAAGTACTCCCGATAGCGACTCGTTAATTTTCTCTTTTAATCTTTCATTCAATTAAATTCCCCCCTTTCTCTCTTTTTACCTTTTGAAGTAACTTTTCTTTTATGTCATAAAGGCTCTCCGAGAGACACACACCATATCTGTCAGGTGTATCAAGGTCGGTTATACCTTTTTCAAGCAGTTTTATTTCGCCCTCGCATCTTTTCTTTATTTCCTCGATAGAAGGCTTTGAATAGACTTCCTTTCCGCCTTTGAAAACAGGCACTTGCAGTTCTTTTACAAAGAAATCTTTAAATACTCTTTTCTCACTTGTTACAGGGTCAATGAGGGTTATAGGCTTCGTGTCGGATATCGTCTCATAGAAAAGACAAACAGCGTCACAAAGTGCAATGCCACTTTTTTTAGAATAAAGGCGGTATAGTTTTTTATAATGGGGCGTGGTGGACTTCCCCGAGTTTTCGCTAACCTTGATTTTGGGAACAATCTCACCGTTTTCTTCTTTTGCCACCAGTTTATAGACTCCGCCGAAAACAGAGTCGCTCTTTGCGGTTATAAGGCGTTCACCAACGCCGAAGGAATCCACCTTTGCACCCTTTGAGATAAGGTCTCTGATTACCATTTCGTCAAGGGCGTTTGATGCCACGATTTTACAGTGTTGAAGTCCCGCCTCGTCCAGCATTTCACGAGCCTTTATTGAAAGATACTTAATATCTCCCGAGTCAATTCTGATAGAACAGTTCTTTACACCGCACTCTTTGAAAGCCTTTATGGCGTTTGGCACACCGCTTGATAAAACGTTGAAGGTGTCGACAAGTAGGGTCACGTTATCGCGGTAAACCTTGCAATAGGCGAGAAAAGCCTCATATTCACTGTCGAACATCTGTATAAAGGAGTGAGCCATAGTACCTGTGGCGGTAACGGAAAAATCCTTGTCCGCCATAGTACAGGCAGTACCCGAACAACCGCCGATATACGCTGCTCTTGCACCAAGGACGGCGGCGTCTCTTCCGTGGGCTCGTCTTGACCCGAATTCAAAAACAGGTCTGCCCTCGGCACTTCTTACTATTCTGTTTGCCTTTGTTGCAATAAGTGACTGGTGATTAAAGTTCAGTAGCAGAAAAGTCTCGATAAATTGTGCCTCAATGGCAGGGGCTCTGACGGTAATCACAGGTTCGTTTGGAAAAATAGGTGTCCCTTCGGGGATTGAAAAAATATCCCCTGTAAATTTAAAAGTTTCAAGATATTGTAAAAAGTCTTGAGAAAAACGGTTTTTATTCCTTAAAAACTCGATGTCGTCACTGGTGAATTTAAGGTTTTTAATATACTCTATAATTTCCTCAAGTCCTGCAAAGATGGCAAAACCCGCCCCGTCGGGCACCTTTCTGAAAAAGGCGTCAAAATAGACTATTTCGTCTTTTTTTCCTAATTCAAAAAATCCGTTTGCCATTGTAATTTCATAAAAATCACAAAGCAGTGTATAGTTTTTCTCTGACATTTTCACTCCTCGTTTTATTTAACAAAAAGCGAGTACCAACGTAAGAACACAAGGATAACCCACAGTTTGCGGTAGTTGTCTTCCTTGCCCTCACGGTGAGCGTCTAAAAGGCGAAGCGCTTCTTTTTTGTCAATATATTCTTCTCCGCCTGAATTAACGATAATATCCTTTGCCCAGAGGTAGAGTTCGTCTTTCAGCCATTTGCGAACGGGGACAGGATATCCCAGTTTGGGCCTCATTACAGTCTCCTCGTTTACAAGGTCTCGGAAAGCGTGGCGGAAGATGTATTTTGTAGTTTTGTGCGATAGTTTTTCATCTGAATGAAGAGTAGATGCAAGAGCAAAGACCTCTTTATCAAGGAAAGGCACTCTCACTTCAAGGGAATGTGCCATACTCAGTCTGTCGCCTTTGACGAGAATGTCACCTCTCAGCCAGGTGTTCATATCCACGTATTGCATTTTCGTAATACCGGGCATTCCCTTAACGTCGGCGTAAATATCCTTTGTAACCTGAGCGAAGTTTACTTCAGGGTCAAAGGTTTTAAGAATTTTCCCCTTTTCTTCTTCGTTAAATATAAAAGCGTTACCCACGTATCTTTCTTCAAGAGGGGTCGTACCTCTGTAAAGGAGTTGTTTTCCTTTAACGTGGTCGGGAAGAGCCTTTGAAAGACTTTTAAGAGGCTTCTTTATAAAGTTTGGCAGGGCGTTGAGTTTGTCGGAAACCACAGTTTCGTTATAAACTCTGTATCCCCCGAAAAGTTCGTCCGAGCCTTCACCCGACAGTACAACTTTAAGGTGACGTGCCGCCTCTTCGCAAATGAGATAAATTGCCATTGTTGAGGGGTCTGCCACAGGGAAATCAAGGTGATAAACCACCTTGTCAAAGGCACGTTTAAAGTCTTCAAGTCCTGCCACAAGTTTTATATGCTCTACGTCAAGGTGTTTTGCAATTCCTGTGGCTTCTTCAATTTCCGAATATTCCTTTACACCGAAAGCAACGGTGAAAGCTTTAATTCCTGGGTTAAGTTTACTTGCTGTGGCAGTAATTACTGCGGAGTCTATTCCGCCTGACAGGAAAGTTCCTACGTCAACGTCGCTTATCATGTGGTATTCTACCGACTTTTCCACGGTACGTCTTAAAAGTTCAGCCTTCTTCTCAAAGTCGTTAGACTTTTGAGGACGGAATACGGGAGTATAGTATTTTTCAAGCCTTACGTCTTTATCCCCGTTAAAATCGCAGACCATATAGTAACCTGCAGGTAAAATCTTAATCTCGGGGTGAAGAGTCTGGGGCTCGGGTATATATTGGAAGGTAAAATAGTGTTGCAGATTTGTTTTGTCAATGAGTGTCTTGTCAAGGGAAGGGTCAAGGTAAAAAGCCTTTGATTCCGAAGAAAAGAGAATTCTTCCCTCACGCTCGATATAGTAAAGAGGCTTTATACCGAAGGGGTCACGTCCAAGGGTGATGGTGTTTTTCTCTTTGTCATAGAAACAAAAAGCAAACATTCCACGAAGTTTGTTTATAAACTTTTCCCCCTCAACAGAAAAGAGAGTTAGCATAACTTCAATTTCAGAGTTAGTCTTAAACTCAAAGCCTTTTTCTATAAGTTCCGCTCTCAGTTCTCGGTAATTGTAAATTTCACCGTTGAAAATACCAACAAAACGCTCACGGTATTCAAAGGGTTGACTGCCTTTTTCAAGGTCGATAATACTCAGCCTTCTGAAAGCGATGGCAAGATTTTCAAAAATCAAAGCCTTGTCTTCATCTGGCCCTCTGTGAGCGATTGACTCGGACATATTATTTATCAAAGTTTTATCAAGGTCTTCAAGGGGGGCTTTTTTAAACATCCCTACAAATCCGCACAAAGTTTTAGTCTCCTTTTATTTTTTCATTCTTTGTTATCAGTTGAAATCTGTTTTTTTAATTTTATAACGTAATTTATAAACAGGGCAATAAACGTTACCCCGAAAATTGCAGAGGGAAATACGAAGGTGGTGTTAAGAGAGGGGAAGGAATAGAGGAAAAATGCGAAAAATCCAAGCACCACGCCACCAAGGGAGTATAAAAATAAACTGTCTTGAAGAGGGTCTTTAAGATAAGCCTTGTTCATATAGGACAGAGTCTTAACTAAAAGGAAAATCGTAATAATAAGAGAAACTGCCGAAAGGAAAGAGAGCACTATGGACAAAGGTTTCTCTGCAAAAGTGTAGTCAAAGACAAATTTGTTTTTTGCCATAGGCAAAAGCCTGTAAAGAAAATTTGCAAGACTGAGTACTGCCCCAACACAAGACACAAGTGTCAGAGGTATAGTCTTTTGACCAAGTTTTTTGTTTGCAAAAATTCCACCAACTGAAATTAAAACAAAACCGATAAAGGTGGGAAGTACGTCAAGATAGTCGACGTAAAGGTCACAGAAGAACAGTATTCCGAAGGCAAAAAGTGTGAGAACAACCGAAGAGTTCTTTTTAAGCATTCTCGACTTTGAATTTAAAACTGTTTCTTTGTAAGAGAGGAGAGTTTTTTCTTGAAGGAGAGTGTTTTTCTTAATTTCCCTAAAGAAAGGAATGAAGAAAGAGAGCATCACGATTGTGATTACCACCGACAGTAAAAATGCGAAAATCATAAATACGTGCATCGCACCTTCAAAGTCTATAAACCAGGTGTCCTCAGAGTAGTTACCTGTGGTCTTACTGTCAAGGAAAGTAACGGTTGTAGGCAACACCATAAGGGCGTTTTTAAGCGCGAAGAATACGTACAGATACCACTTTGCCATATTTATTCTGTCCGAATTCAGCGGTGCATCGAGGCGGACGGCAAGATAATCCAGACCTATCAAGAGGTTTGAAGCAAAGGAAAATACCGTCAGTACCTCAAAAATCATATAAGAGAAGGTCACAAGAAGCATGTCGGAGGTGCCCATTGTAAAGGTGAAAAAGGAAAAGACTACCTTCACAATAGAAAAACCTATCATACGTTTTGCAAGTTTTTTTGCGTCAAAAAGTCTCTCTTCCAACTCTCCTAACTTGTCAAGCCCCAGTGCTATCATTATCCAACCCAAAAAGTCGGGAAGAAAGTCAAAGGTGGCAACGTCAGGGGATAAAAGGAAAATAAGTCCCCAAAAGATTAAAGAAAAACCCATTTAAAATTCCTTTCTTTTGCCCTTATTCAGCGTCGGAGGTATTCTTTCCGCAACATTTTTTATATTTAAGGCCACTTCCGCAAGGACAAGGGTCGTTTCTGCCTACCTTTTCGGCGGCAGTCTTCTTCACAGGGGCTTTTTTCACAGGGGTATCGCTTCCGCCGTGAGATGCACCCGTAATCTTAGCAACCATTTCACGTTTGATTTGAAGTTTTGGCTGATAGGTCAGTATCTCGCGGACGGTGTCACGTCTGATATTTGAAATCATTTCGTCAAACATCTGTGAAGATGCAATTTTATATTCTGTAACAGGGTCTCGCTGACCGTATGCCTGAAGAGTGATAGTGCTTTGCAGAGCATCCATTGTGTCAATGTGGTTCATCCACTTTCTGTCAACGTTGCGAAGAAGTATTATGCGTTCAATTTCACGCATTTTTTCTTCACCCACAAGGACTGTCTTTTCTTCATAGAGTTTTGTGGCTCTGTCGCAGAGCATATCTATTACGTCTTTTGAACTCATCTCGTCAAGAGCGTCACCGCTTTCACGGAAGTCTTCGTCAAAGGTGAGAAAACCGAAAAATTCACGTCGAAGAGCATCGAGATTCCAGGTGTCAGGCGTGTCCCCTGACATATAAGCGAGAACCGATTCGGAAATTACCGACTTTATCATTGAGAAAATCTTATCACTGATGTCGTCTCCGTCCAGTACCTGACCTCTCTCTTTATAGATAACGTTTCTCTGTTCGCTCATAACGTTGTCATAGAGAAGAACGTTACGTCTTCTTGCAAAGTTCTGTCCTTCAAGACGCTTTTGAGCATTTTCTATGGTACTTGACAGGACTTTTGCGTCAATGGACTGGTCTTCTTCAAGTCCCAGTCTTTCTACTACGCCTGTTAATCTGTCTCCGCTAAAGAGTCTCATAAGGTCATCGTCAAGTGAAAGATAGAAGGTAGAAGCACCTGGGTCTCCCTGACGTCCTGCACGTCCTCTTAACTGGTTGTCAATTCGTCTTGACTCGTGGCGTTCAGTACCTATAATGCAAAGTCCACCCGCCTGTCTTACCTTTTCTGCTTCGGGAAGTATCTCTTTTTCGTACTCTGCAACAAGTTCGTTGTAACGACGTCTTACACCAAGGACACTTTCGTCCTCTGTATCTGTTGCAGTGTCTGCCATAGAGATGAGTTCTTCAGGGTATTGCTCTTTTGCAAGTTGACTCTTTGCCAAAAATTCAGGGTTACCCCCAAGCATAATGTCTGTACCACGTCCTGCCATATTTGTGGAAATGGTAACAGCGCCGAATTTTCCTGCCTGAGCAACTATCTGCGCCTCTTTTTCGTGGAATTTGGCGTTGAGTACGTTGTGGGGGATACCCCTCTTTTGAAGGATTTTAGAAAGTTCCTCGGATTTATCTATGGAAACTGTACCTACAAGAACAGGTTGTCCGTTCTTGTGACATTCTTCTATTTTTGAAACAATGGCATTTATTTTGCCCTTTTTGTTTTTGAAGACCTTGTCTTCGTCGTCCTTTCTTATCATTGGACGGTTAGTGGGTATCACGATTACGTCAAGAGAATATATTTCTCTGAATTCCTGTTCTTCTGTCAGAGCAGTACCCGTCATACCCGAAAGTTTTTTATAGAGTCTGAAATAGTTCTGGAAGGTAATTGTGGCAAGAGTCTTTGACTCACGTTCAACCTTAACGTTTTCCTTTGCCTCTATTGCCTGATGCAGACCGTCGGAATAGCGTCTGCCGGGCATAAGTCTTCCTGTAAAGGTATCGACAATAATTACCTGATTATCCTTTACAACGTAGTCAACGTCACGTTTCATAGTACCGTGAGCCTTGATTGCCTGATTTACGTGGTGGGCAAGGGTAGCGTTTTCCATATCGGCGAAGTTTTCGATGCCAAAATGCTCCTCCACTTTTCTTACACCGCGGGATGTGAGAGTGGCGGTGTTAGCCTTTTCGTCTATGATATAGTCGTATTTTGTGTCAAGTTCTTCGTCGATTTCCTTGTCGTTTGACTCTTTAATCTTTATGGATTTGAGAGTTTTCGCAAAGAGGTTTACAACGTCGTAAAGTTCTGTGGATTTATCTCCCTGACCCGAAATGATAAGGGGAGTTCTTGCTTCGTCAATAAGAATTGAGTCCACTTCATCCACTATTGCAAAGTTGTGAGGACGCTGAACTCTGTCCTCTTTGAAGATAACGAGATTGTCTCTTAAATAGTCGAAACCGAACTCGTTATTCGTACCGTAGGTAATGTCGGCGTTATACGCCTTGCGTCTTTCTTCGTTTGTCAGTCCGTGAACGATAAGTCCTACTTCAAGACCTAAAAAGGAGTAAATCTTACCCATCCACTCGCTGTCACGCTTTGCAAGGTAGTCGTTTACCGTTACAATGTGAACGCCCTTGCCTGAAAGGGCATTGAGGTAAGCGGGGAGAGTTGCCATAAGTGTCTTACCTTCACCCGTTCTCATTTCGGCAATTCTGCCCTGATGTATTACGATACCGCCGATAAGTTGCACTTTGTAGTGACGTTTTCCAAGGACTCTCGTTGATGCCTCTCGAACGAGGGCAAAGGCGTCGGGAAGAATATCGTCGAGAGTTTCACCCTTATTTAGACGCTCTTTCAAAATGGCGGTCTGTGAGGTGAGTTCCTCGTCGCTCATCTCTTGGTACTTGTCACCGAGAGCCTCTATCTTGTCGATTAAGGGCATTATCTTTTTTATTTCTCTTTCGCTATGTGTACCGAAAATTTTAGTAATTAAACTCATTTTTGGTCCTTTCGTGAGTTAGTTCAAAATTCCTGTTTTATGTCTCTTGAAAAGAGAGTGTTAAGTGTTGCCTGTGGGTCTGTGTGTTCAAAAATTACCTGATATACTGCTCGGCAGATGGGAAGTTCCGTGTTATAAATCTCTGATAACTTCATAAGCGCCTTGCAAGTGCCAACGCCCTCGGAGAGCATATCGAAACTTTCACCCTTGACAAAAGCCTCGCCAAAGGCTCTGTTGTGTGAGTGAGGGGAGAAAACAGTGGCTTCGTAGTCACCGAGATGACAAAGTCCGAAAGCAGACATTGGATTTCCACCCATTGCCGAAATGAGTTTTGCCACTTCTCCAGCACCTCTTGCCATAAGAGAGCCTTTAAGAGAGGTAAGGTTCAGTCCGTCAAGCATTCCTGCGGCAATACCTATAACGTTTTTACTTGCCGCACCCACTTCGCTTCCTATAAGGTCGTTTCCATAATAAAAGCGGATAAGAGGACTTGAAAGAGTGTTTGCAAGTTCCATCTTGAATTCCTCGTTTTGCGAGTCGATGAGCATACAGTTAGGGATTGCACGGACAAAGTCCTGCACGTGCCCGGGTCCTACCCAGATGGCAGTGTCGTGGGGCTTTGTGTAACTCTCGTCAAAAATTTCGGTAAGTCTCTTTCCTGTGCCCTCTTCAAGCCCCTTCATACAAAGGACGAAACGCTTTTTAGAGTTCCCTTGCACTTTTTCTGACAGCATTTTCGCAAAAGAGCGAAGTTCCTGACTTGCAATAGAGATAACGATATTGTCATTTTCAAGTGCTTTATCTATGTCGTCTGTTACAAAAGTCCTGTCGTTTAGGGTAACAATGGAGTTACAGCGGTTTTCTGAAAGTTCTTTTAAGTTTTTCGAGCCCTGTCTTCCCCAGAGGATAACCTCGTCTTTAAGAGAAAGATACCAGGCAATAAAACTGCCCCATCTTCCGCATCCAAGTACAGAAAATTTCATTTTTGCACCTCTGATTTATCTTAATTCGTCAACGTACAGCGCTCTTTCACCGCCCACGAATTTAGGGCGGGTTCTTGCAACTGTAAGTCTTGCTTTTCCTATCATGTCAACGCTTGTTCTCACGGGTACTGCCACGGGACGAAGTTGCATACCGATAAGTACTCCGCCAATATCAAGTCCTGCGGCGGCAGAAACCTTTTCTACTGCGCAGGGCTCGGAGAATTTATCCCAAACCGACATCGCGAAAGCACCACCTGCGTGAAGTTGGGGCTTTGCATTGACTCTTTCAAGTCCCCACAAACGTGCCGCCTCACGCTCCACGATTACCGCGCGGTTCAGGTGTTCGCAACACTGGGCCGCAAGGTAAAGTCCTCTCTCTTTTGTCAATTCATAGGCAACGTCGGCGATTGCACGTCCCACGTCGAGAGTAGAATAAGTACCAACCTTCTGGCCCATTACTTCACTGGTAGAGCAACCGATAACTACAAGGTCTCCTTTTTCAAGTTTTGCTTCTTTAAACAATTCTTCTAACGCAGTTTTTACCTGCAATCTTATTTCGTCTATCATTTTCTTCACCTCAAAAGTAAAAAATAACTTCATTTGAGCATATTCATACATATTATATATCAACTTTCGTTTTTATACAAGTACATAATGTTAATTTTTCCACCTTTTTATAAGGTGGAATTTTACTTTTTTTGTTGCTAATAATAAAAATGTGTGTTAGAATGATTTCATCGAATATGAAATCAGCGATATATCCTGACGGATGCGATATGTCCCTTTAGGACGAAAAAAGGAAAGAGAGATAAAAATGCTTGAAAATATATTCACGGTAGGCAGTAACGTACTTGTTCTGTTCGTCCTTATAGCGATAGGATACGTGTGTAACAAAACGAAGATTTTAAGTTCCGCATCGGTAAAAGATATGACGAACTTTATTTTGTATATCGTAACACCCTGTGTCATCATAAGTTCTTATCAAAGAGTCTTCGATAAACAGATGTTAATGGGTCTTATTATCACCCTTGTAGCCTCGTTTTTGTCCTTTGCGGTAAATATTCTTATTGCACATCTTGCAGTCAAAGACAAGGATAAAAGAAGAGAAAAAACCTTGCGTTTCGGCTCGGTTTTTTCAAACTGCGGTTATATGTCACTCCCTCTTCAACAAGCCCTTCTTGGCGAAATCGGAGTGTTTTACGGTGCTACCTACGTTGCGGTTTTCCAGATTATGCTGTGGACGTACGGAGTTATTGTGATGAGTGGAGATATTAAAAGTATTTCCCTTAAAAAAATCATAATAAACCCAGGAGTTTTGAGTACTGCTTTGGGAATTTTCCTCTTCGTTTTATCTCTTTCACTTCCATTCCCGATTCTTGAACCTATGAAGCACCTGGCATCTCTCAACACTCCGGTTCCAATGGTAATCGTGGGATACCATCTGGCAAATTCAAGTTTCAAAATCAAAGGCTTGTCGGTGTACGTTACTATGATTTTAAGGCTTATAGTCTCACCCCTTCTTATGATTTTAGGACTGTGGCTTTGCGGAATTACAGGGAATATCTTAGTTTCTTGTACTATTGCCGCCGCATCCCCTGTGGCAGCAGTTACAACAATGTTTTCCGAAAAATTTGACGGAGCCACATCTCTTTCGGCAACCGTAGTGTCTGTTACCACCCTTTTGTCAATTATCACAATGCCTTTAATTGTAGGCTTTTCTGCAATGCTATAAATAAAAACAAGTCGTTAGAAAGGATAGACTTATGGATATTTTACCACTTTTAAGAGAAAGGTTTTCTGTCAGAGACTTTTCTGACAGACCAGTAAAAAAAGAAGACCTTGACAAAATTCTTGAAGCGGGAAGGATAGCCCCCACCGCAAAAAATGAACAAGGTCAGAGAATACTTGTTTTACAAAGTAAAGAAGCGCTTGAAACGATAAGGGAAATAACTCCAAGTGCCTATAACGCCCCTGTGGTACTTGTCATTTGTGCCGACGAGGACGTGACTTGGAAGAGACACAGAGACTCCTGGTGCGCCGCCCCCATTGATACTTCCATTGTATGTTGTCATATGATGCTTGAAGCCCAGAGCCTTGGACTCGGCTCGGTATGGGTATGCGCCTTTGACCCCGAAAAAGTGAAAGTGGCATTTAATCTCCCTGAAAACGTCGTACCATATTCACTCTTGCCCCTGGGTTATCAAGCACAGGATTGTCAGCCTAACCCAAGGCACTTTGAACGCTTTGACATCGACCATTTTGTAAAATATTATTAAGAAAAAATCCGTAACCGAATTTTCGGTTACGGATTTTTTAGTTTACTGCAAAGCATTTTCAAGCCAGGACGCTCCAAAGTCCAGGGCTTCGTAAAGATTAGTTTTCATACCCTGTTTAAGAGAGCGACTTGCAATAGGCAGATTCTTATCTGTACTCTGAATCTGAATGAGAATGTTCTCGGGCACCTGTTCACCGTGTACTTCCTTATAAGTCAAGACGGTAAGCACAAGAATTGCTTTGTCCGAGGGGTCGCCGTAGCATATAACGTTATCTTTTTTTACAAGGGGTTTACCCTTGTAAAGAGAAAACCCTTCAAGAATGGTGTTTGACATAATAACCTCCAAGTTTCTGGTTAGTCCTTAATATCGAGATATCTCTTTATCATAACGGTGAGAACTTCGTCTCTGTCAAGTTTACGTATCAAGGCTCTTGCGTTGTTGTGGTTTGTGATGTAGGTAGGGTCCTCAGAGATAAAATAACCCACGAGTTGATTGACAGGGTCATATCCCTTTGCACGAAGTGCGGCATAAACCTCAGATAAGGTGTCAAAAATTTCGCGGTCCCGTTGATCTACGACAGGAAACATCATTGTTTTTCCATTTTCGTTAACAGACATTTTATTTTACTCCTTTTCTTAAAAAATACGACTGAATCTATAAGCCGGGTTTTGTCCTGGAACAAAGTTCCTTGTACGGTCATCTATCTTGGACGTCGGTTGCCCGACGCCTCATGCCACCTTCGAGACATTATCAGGCTGATATGAGAAAATCTCGTCTCTTGCGGTGTTGCTCCGGATAGGGTTTACATGGCCGCGACGTCTCCGCCACGCCGGTGAGCTCTTACCTCGCCTTTCCATCCTTACCGACAAAGTCGGCGGTTTATTTCTGTTGCACTTTCCCTGAAGTCGCCTTCGGCAGACGTTATCTGTTATCCTTGCCATATGGAGCCCGGACTTTCCTCATAGACAGCCTTTCGGCTTGGCTACGCGACCGTCCGATTCAGTCAATAAATCTTGTCAGATTACATTATAACCCATAAATTAAATTTTGTCAAATGTATTGCACAAAAGAGATAATAATAGTATAATAACTATATATTGTTTATAATTTTGTTATATTTTCGTGTTATTATAAATTCGATTATATTGCAAATTACAGAGAGGTAAAAAGAATGATTGAAATAAAGTCGCTTACCAAGGTCTTTGGTGATAAGACGGCAGTTGACAATTTGACCTTTGAAGTTCACGATGGTGAAATTGTAGGATTTTTAGGTCCTAACGGAGCAGGAAAAAGTACTACTATGAATATTCTCACAGGGTATTTATCGGCAACGTCGGGAAGTGCGAAAATTAACGGTGCCGACGTTTTTGAAGACCCTAAAAGAGCAAAACAAAATATAGGATTTTTGCCTGAACTTCCACCGCTTTATCTTGATATGACGGTGCTTGAATACTTGAAGTTCGTCTATGAACTTAAAGGTGCAAAACAGCGAAGAAACAAGCATCTTGACGAAATTTGCACAATGACGGGTATTAAAGACGTAAAAAACAGAGTAATCAAAAACCTTTCTAAAGGATACCGTCAGCGTGTGGGTATAGCACAAGCCCTTGTAGGTGACCCGAGAGTCCTTATTTTCGACGAGCCCACAGTAGGTCTTGACCCCAATCAGATAATAGAAATCAGAAATCTAATAAAGGCACTTGGCAAAAAGCACACAGTAATTCTCAGCACCCATATTCTCTCGGAAGTACAGGCGGTGTGCGACAGAATTATCATCATAAACAAGGGCAAAATCGCTCTCGACTCACCTACGGACAAACTGTTAACGAACACCGCAGGAGTTATGAAGTACCGTGCAAAACTTGCCTGTTCCGACTCGAATACCGCAGTGAAACTTGTGTCAAGCGTTGACGGAGTTATGACGGTAACACCCGTGGAGAGCAGTGAAAGCGGAGTGTGCGAAGTGATTTTCGAAAGCGACCCGTTAATTGATACGAGAAAATGTCTTTTCAATACCCTTTCGGCAAAAGGCGTTGCCCTTATGGGACTTGAGAGCGTCACTCTCACCCTTGAAGACATCTTCACAAGGCTTACTACAGAAAAGGGGGTAAAATAATGTTTGCAATTTATAAAAGAGAACTTTCTGCCTATTTTACTTCTACCACAGGCTACATATTTATGGCAGTATTCCTCGCACTGTCAGGTGCGGTAATCTGGTTTGGCAACTTCTTTTCGGCAACTACCTCTTTTTCCACCTATTTTCTTGTGATGATTTTCTTCTTTGTAATACTCGTGCCCATTCTCACCATGAAACTTTTAAGTGAAGAAAGACGCACAAAAACCGAACAGATACTTCTCACGTCCCCCGTGGGACTTCTTGATATCGTGGCAGGAAAATTCTTCGCCGCCTTTACTCTTTTCGAGTTCACCTTCCTTGTGTCTTTGCTCAATATGATTCCCGTATCGAAATACGGACAGGTGAACGCAGCCGAAATTATCTCTAACTTTATTGGAGTTACCTGTGTTGCCGCAGCCCTCATTTCTATTGGACTTTTCGTTTCCTCTCTCACCGAAAGCCAGTTTATTGCGGCTATCGGCACAATAGCCGTAATTCTCGGAACACTTCTTGTCGGCGCTTTTTCATCATCTATACCAAACGACGTTATAAGAGTCGTTGTCAAGTGGTTTTCAATTCTTGACAGATATACCAACTTCACCTACGGTATTTTTGACGTATCTTCTATAATTTATTACGTTTCCATTTCAACTATTTTCATTTTCCTCACCGTCCGTGTGTATGAAAAGAGAAGATGGTCATAACGGGAAGGAAAGGAATAAAAAATGATAAAACCCAAGATAGATAAAAAAACGCTGAAATACGGGTCTGCATCCATAATTCTTGCAGTAATATTCATTTCACTCGTCTTCGTGGTGAATCTTGTAGTAACCGCCCTTACCGAAAAATTTAATCTCTACGTTGACCTCACCGAAGAACAACTCTACGAAATTTCCGAGTCAAGTTTCGACCTTCTTTCCGACATGGGAGACGAAGAGGTAAAATTCATATTCTTAACTCCACTTGACGAACTTGACAATAACAATTACACCAAGAACGTGAAGACTCTCGCCCTTGAATATGAAGAAAAATTCGACAATATCACAATAGAATACGTGGATATGCTCAAAAATCCCACCGCTGTTACCAAATACAGAAAGGATTACACCCTTTCCAGTACCACAGTTATTGTGGAATCGGCAAAACGTTTTGTTGCCTTTGATATTTCAGAGTGCTTCGTATATAGTCAGGACGAAAGCGGAAATTACACTTACTACGCCTTTAACGGTGAGTACCGATTTACTTCCGCCCTTCTCCGTGTCACAAATGAAAATAGCCCCAAGGCAATATTCACTATAAATCACGGTGAAACAGTCCCCACGTACTTTAAGTCTTTACTTGCAGACGCAGGTTTTGAGGTGGTGCATCTTGACCTGTCGGAAGGGAATATACCAAGTGATGCGAAACTTGTGGTAATAAACGACCCTCAAACAGACTTTACAGGACTTGAAAGCGAAGAAAAGGGAAAAAGCGAGATTACAAAACTTTCCTCATATCTTGAAAATGGCGGAAACGCGATGATTTTCGTTGACCCACAGACGCCCGTACTTAAAAACCTTGACGAACTTTGCGCCCTTTGGGGAATAGGAATTGAACACGGATATTCTATCGCCGACGACCAGAACTCTATTGCCGCTTTTAACTCTCAAGCGCTCATTTCAAGATATGACACCGCCGACGAAAACTTAAAGAAGTTCCACACGTCAATTAGTCAGGCGGAAAACCCCATAAAAACAGTATCTTTTTATACAGTCCCCTTAAAAATCCTTCCTTTAACCGACGTTAGCCGACGAGTTGGTACTATCCTTTCGTCATATGCCACCTCTTACGTGCCTGTAAGCGACACACAGAACCTCTATGAAGGGGTAATGCCTTTGCTTGTAGCAGGTTACAGAGAAGTATACGACCCCGAAAGCAACGACTACCTTCGCAATTACCTTATTGTCGGCGGTTCTACCTACCTTGCGGGAGACGTTTTCCTTCATACGTATCAGAACACCTATGCAAACAGTGAACTTATAAAGTCCATGGTGTCGGAAGTAACAAACGAAGTAATGCTCCTTGAAATTTCCTATAAAGTATTTAACGATACCACCCTCACAATAGATAACTACACAAGTCGGAAGTGGCTTATGGCACTTGTCTTTGTACTTCCTGCACTTGTACTTGTGGCATCTTTGGCGGTGTTTATAAAGCGGAGGCACCTGTAATGACAAAATTGAAAAAACAGATTTTCACCGCCCTTATATTAGTTCTTTTAGCGGTGGGACTGGGAGTTTCCTATTATTTTCTTACAAATGACCCCGCCATTCCTGTGGATAACACAAAGGACGACGGCAGGGTGTACATAGTTGCGGAAGTGCCAAATTCTTCTCTTAACAGTATCTTCGTCCATAACCGCTTTGACGAATATACCCTTGTACACAAGGATAGCGGTGCATATAAAATAGAGGGTCTTGAAAACTATGAAGTGGACCAGACACTTCTTTCAATGCTCAGGGTAAACGCCTTGAAACTTTTAGCAACAGAAGTTGAAAATGCCGACTTATCCGACCTTACAATTTATGGCATAAATCTTGAAAACCCCGACGTTTATTTTGAAGTAAGATATAACGATAATAAGGATAAATACAAAATAATAATCGGTGACAAAACTCCCGACTCAAAGGGCTATTATGCTTTGCTTGATGGCAGAGATACCCTTTATATACTTGACACAGGCGTTGAAAATGCAATCCTCAAACCCAGAAGCGAATATATAACCCCCATACTCTCTGACAGCGTTAAATCAAACGAGATGTACACCTTGAAGAACTTTTCTTTAAATCAAAAGGGAAAACTCTTTATATCAATTGATAAGGCGGTGGGAAGTCTCACCTACGGAAATAACGCTTCTCACAGAGTGACTTTCCCTGCTTATAACTATTCTGTAAGTTTTGCGAACTTTGAAATATTTTTAGAGAAAATCCTGTCTGTCAGCGGAAAAACAGTCTTGCACTACGGGGATGAGATAACAGAAGAACTTCTTTTGAACCTCGGCTTTTTTGACAAGGATAAAAAGGACACATCCGACTATTCCTTCACCTATTCTTTCCCCAAATTCAGTGAGACTTTCTACGTTTTGGAGAGGGAAGACAGTGAAGAATATATAGTTTACTCGAAGAACAAAAACCTTATTGCTACAATGCCAAAAGAGGACCTATCTTTTCTCTCTTGGGAGATGATAGAATGGGTATCTGCCGAAATATTTATGCTCGATATAGAAAACGTAAAGAGTATGTCATTTTCGGATAACCAGAATTCTGCCTTTTTCACTCTTCAGGGAAAGGGCGACGACCTTGTGGTAAAATGTAACGAAAAGATAGTAAATACCGCAGATTTCAGAGAACTTTACAGGTCCATTATGTACGTTATCGTCACCTCCTACAGCGACAGTGACACTTACGGGAACAAGGTACTTGAAATGAAGGTCACAACTCAGTCAGGTGAAGAGTTGAAGTATGAGTTTTACGCTCATTCTGCCACAAACTGTTATTATACCCTTAACGGTTTTGGACAGTTCTACGTTTCTTATGAAAAGATTTCAACTCTGAAAGATTTAGCCTTTAAAATGATTTATTGAGAGGTAAAAATAAAAAAGTTATGAGAATACAAGGTTTTCAAAAACTGACTCTCCTTGATTACCCAGGGAAAACCGCCGCTACGATTTTTACAGGCGGTTGTAATTTCCGTTGTCCCTTTTGTCATAACTCGGCACTTGTAACGGAGTTTCAGGACAACGTGGACATTGACGAAAGTGATGTCTTAAAAGTCCTTGAAAAACGGCGCGGATTTATTGACGGAGTGTGCATTACAGGGGGTGAACCTCTTATCTGGCAGGATATCGCGGAATTTATAAAAAAGGTTAAGAGCCTTGGACTTCTTGTGAAACTTGACACCAACGGTTCCTACCCCGAAAGACTTGAAAACCTGATTGACTCGGGACTTATAGATACTGTGGCGATGGATATAAAAAACTCACCCGACGCATATGAATTAACTGTTGGAATAAAAGGTTTTGACCCCACCCCCATACTTGAAAGCGTGAGGATTTTGAAAGACAGTAAAGTTGACCACGAATTTCGTACAACTGTTGTAAAAGAATTTCATAATTTACAGAGAATTGAAAAAATCGGCAAGTGGCTTGAAGGAGACGACAGATACTTCCTTCAATGCTACCGCCTGTCTGACGGAGTTATTGATAAAAGTCTTACCCCGCCCGAAAAGGAAGAGTTAATTTTAATGCTTGAAACAGTAAAACCCTATCTTCCCAATGCCTCGATAAGAGGAATAGACCTATAATTTCAAGGGAGTACACCAATGAAAAACAAAAAGATAATGGTAGTATGCGGAGGCACTTCCACCGAAAGAGAAGTGTCACTCAGAAGCGGAAAAGCAGTTTTTGAAGGACTTAAAAGGGCAGGTTTTTCAGACCTTTCCCTCTTTGATTTAAAAGAAGACAATATGTCCGAGATTGTAGAAGCACACCCCGACTGCGTTTTTATCGCCCTTCACGGAAAAGGGGGAGAGGACGGATGTATACAGGGTATGCTTGAACTTGCGGGAATTCGTTACACAGGCCCCGACGTTTCAACAAGTGCTATTTGTATGAATAAAATCAGAACAAAACAGATACTTAAGTCTTCACTTATCCCCACTGCAAACTTCACCTTTAAAAGAAAAGACGAATGTGAAGATATAGTGGCGCTTTGCGACGAACTTACCAAGAAAATAGGACTTCCTATGGTGCTTAAATCACCTTGCCAAGGTTCGAGTATCGGCGTTGTAATGGTTAAGAAAAAGGAAGAGATACCCGAGGCGGTAAAGGAAATCTTCATATACGGAGACGAACTTCTGGCAGAAGAATTCTTAACAGGTGTTGAACTTACCCTTCCCATTATGGGTAACTCCGACCTTACAATCCTTCCCGATATCGAGATAACTTCCGAGCGTGAATTTTACGACTATACCGCGAAATATACAAGCGGTCTCTGTCACCACATAATCCCCTCAAGAATAAGTGATGAAGAGAGAAAGGCGGTTGTTGAAATTGGTGAGAGAACCTACCGCGAACTCGGTTGCCGAGGCTTTTCAAGAATTGACTTTATTATTGATAAGGTAAAAGGGCCAATGGTAATTGAAGTCAATACCGTCCCCGGTATGACCGAAATGAGCCTTTTCCCCGACTCCGCAAAGTACGCGGGTATTTCCTTTGAAGAACTTGTCACAAGAATTTTGTCTTACGCTATGTAAGTTGTGTTCTATCACGGAATAAACCATATTCAAAATATAGATAATAATAAATATCCCCCCGTTAAACGGGGGGATATTTATTTATCTAATTTAAAATTAGTTGAGTTCTGCGAAGTACTTGATTGTACGAACCATCTGGCTTGTGTAGGAGTTTTCATTGTCGTACCATGAAACAACCTGTACCTGATATGTGTCGTCGTCAATCTTAGCAACCATTGTCTGAGTAGCATCGAAGAGAGAACCGTAGGTCATACCGATAACGTCGGAAGAAACGATTTCGTCTGTGTTGTAGCCGAAGGAAGCAGAAGCCTGAGCCTTCATAGCAGCATTGATGCCTTCAACAGTTACGTCCTTGCCCTTAACAACTGCAACGAGGATTGTAGTTGAACCTGTGCAAGTGGGAACTCTCTGAGCAGAACCGATGAGTTTGCCGTTGAGTTCGGGGATAACAAGACCGATAGCCTTAGCAGCACCTGTAGAGTTAGGAACGATGTTCTGAGCACCTGCTCTTGCACGGCGAAGGTCGCCCTTTCTGTGAGGACCGTCAAGAATCATCTGGTCACCTGTGTAAGCGTGAACAGTTGTCATGATACCGCTCTGGATAGGAGCATAGTCGTTAAGAGCCTTTGCCATAGGAGCAAGGCAGTTTGTTGTACAAGATGCAGCAGAGATAATCTTGTCGTCTTTTGTAAGAGTATCTTCGTTTACGCTGAATACGATAGTCTTAAGGTCTTTTCCTGCGGGTGCAGAGATAACAACCTTCTTAGCACCTGCATTGATGTGAGCCATTGACTTTTCAGTAGAGGTGTAGAAACCTGTACATTCAAGAACAACGTCAACGCCAAGTTCGCCCCAAGGACAGTTAGCAGCGTCTTTTTCTGCATAAATCTTGATTGTCTTTCCGTTTACTGTGATGCTGTTGTCATCAGAAGCAACTGTATCAGCAAGAGCGTATTTACCCTGTGCTGTGTCATACTTCAAGAGGTGAGCGAGCATCTTGGGTGCTGTAAGGTCGTTGATAGCAACGATTTCATAACCTTCTGCACCAAACATCTGTCTGAACGCAAGGCGTCCGATACGGCCAAAGCCGTTAATAGCAACTTTTACTGCCATGTTTTTTTCTCCTTTATATATAAGTTTTTTGTTTTCCAAGTATATATTATATGACAAAACTTTGCTTTTGGCAATAGTTTTTCTCGACTTTGTGAAAAATTCTTCAATTATTTCAAATTTTCTTTTTCAAAAGTAAGGTAGTTTGTCATTTTTCACCTAAAAGAATGTCAGCAATTCTCTTTGAGGCTTTTCCGTCACCGTAGGGGTTTGTGGCAAGACTCATCTTGTTGTATTCTTCCTTTGAATCAAGAAGCAACTTGAAGTTTTTATAAATGACTTCTTCATCTGTCCCCACAAGTTTCAAAGTACCCGCTTTAAGTCCCTCGGGACGCTCGGTGGTGTCCCGCATTACAAGAACGGGTTTTGCAAGGGAAGGCGCTTCTTCCTGAATTCCGCCTGAGTCGGTGAGTATCAAAAAAGAACGGGCAAGGAAGTTATGGAAGTCAATGACGTCAAGAGGCTCAATTATATGAATTCTGTCAAGGTCGGAAAATTCTTCTTTCGCCGCCTTTCGTACAAGGGGATTCATATGTATAGGGTATATCGCCTTCACGTCGGGATATTCTTCAAGAACCCTTCTTATTGCCCTGAACATATTGTGCATAGGTTCACCGAGATTTTCACGGCGGTGGGCGGTTATCATAATGAGTCTGCTACCTTTTGCCCAGTCAAGTTCAGGGTGAGAGTAGTTTTCTCTCACGGTAGTCTGAAGGGCGTCTATTGCAGTGTTCCCCGTAACGAAAATGGTGTCAGGGTCTTTGCCCTCACGCACAAGGTTATCACAGGACGTTTTGGTAGGTGAGAAATTATATTTTGCCACAATTCCAATAGCCTGTCTGTTAAACTCTTCGGGGTAGGGGGAGTAGATATTGTAAGTACGTAGTCCCGCCTCAACGTGTCCTACAGGAATTTGCATATAGAAGGCGGCAAGAGATGCGGCAAAGGCTGAAGAGGTGTCACCGTGCACCAATACAACGTCAGGCTTCTCTTTTTCAAATACTTCCTTGATTTTAAGAAGGATATTTGAAGTTATGTCAAAGAGAGTTTGATTTTCCTTCATTATAGAAAGGTCGTAGTCGGGCTTCACTTGAAAGGCGTCAAGAACGCTGTCAAGCATTTGTCGGTGCTGACCTGTAACTAAAACCAAGGGTTTTACGTTCTCTCTTTTCTTTAGTTCAAGAACCAGAGGACACATTTTTATTGCTTCGGGACGTGTCCCGAAAACAAGTATAATCTTTTTCATTTTAATTCCTGTTTTTTACGCTTCAACCTTTGAGTTTATTTCGTCGGGTTCGTGGAAAGTTGTAACAAGGCTCTTCAAAACGGGTTTTACGTCCTTGTACTCGTCACAGGAAACCTCCCACAACTCTTGAAGTTTTTCATTCAATTCTTTTTCGTCAATGTCGATAGGCTGACCGATAAAGATAAGTGAGTTGTCGGTTTTTTCAAGTCCTTCTTCATTCATAAGAAGTTCTTCATAGAGTTTTTCACCGGGACGAAGACCTGTGAATTCAATGTCAATGTCGTGGTAGGGCTCAAGACCTGAAAGTTTAATCATATTTTCCGCAAGGTCGAGAATTTTCACAGGTTCACCCATATCAAGAACGAATATTTCTCCGCCCTTGGCAGATGCTCCTGCACTGAGTACCAGAGAAACCGCCTCTGAAATGGTCATAAAGTATCTGATAATATTGGGATGAGTAACGGTTAAGGGTCCCCCTGATTCAATCTGCTTTTCAAAGAGTGGGATAACGCTTCCGTTAGAGCCAAGCACGTTACCGAAACGTACTGCAACGAACTCGGTTTTACTCTTTTTGTTAAAGGTTTGCACTATCATTTCACAAGCACGTTTGGTAGCGCCCATAACGTTTGTGGGGTTTACCGCCTTGTCTGTGGAAATCATAATGAAACGTTTGACGTTATATTTGTCGGCAGCACGAACTGTGTTGAGTGTGCCGAAAATATTATTCTTTATCGCCTCGTGAGGAGAGTCTTCCATGAGGGGTACGTGCTTATGAGCCGCCGCGTGATAAACTATGTCGGGGCGGTAGGTGTCGAATATGGAATCAAGTCTTTCACTGTCTCTTACCGAGCCAATGAGAGCGAGAACGTCAAGATCGGGGTAGTTACGCTTAATTTCGTTTAAGATATCGTAAGCGTTGTTTTCGTAAATGTCGAAAATAATGAGTTTCTTAGGTGAGTGAGATGCAACCTGTCTGCAAAGTTCACTTCCTATCGAGCCACCGCCACCCGTTACGATAACGGTCTTGTTTTCAACGTAGCCCAAGATTTTATTTACGTCTATCTTTATAGGTTCTCTTCCCAAAAGGTCGGAAATGTTTACTTTTCTTATTTTTGAAATGAAATCCTTGTTGTCAAGGGCTTCGTCGATACCGGGCATAATTCTTACGTCACACCCTGTTTCAGAACAGATTTTTAGCAGTTCGCGTCTGTCCTCTCTCTTTGCAGAGGGGATGGCGAAGAATATAGTCTTGATTCCGTATTTCTTTACAGAGTCGAGAATGTTCTCTCTTGAACCCACAATGGGAATTCCGCGAATATCACTTCCCACAAGTCCGGGGTCGTCGTCGATTAAGCACTTAGGACGGCACTTTGAGAATTCAACTGCTGTAAAAATTTCTTTAAGCAAAAGTTCTGTGGCAGCCCCTGCGCCGATAATCATAGTGTTCGAGTAGTTGAAAATTTCGCCCTCTCTAACCAAAACTTGCTTTTTATAACTCTTGTTACGTCTGAGTACAATGTGACGGAGAAACATTTTAAAAGCGATAGCACATGAAACGCTGAACACCAATGAAGCGACCAGTTCAATAGGGGAATAAAGCACAAAATTGCGAAGCAATGCCATATTTACAATAAGCACTGTTGCTACTGAAAAAATATAAGAAGAGGCAAAGTTCACAACGTCTCTTACCCCTGCGTGTCTCCAAATAATTCTGTGTGTTCCGCAAATGTAAATTACTGTGGGAACAACTATGTAACAAAGAACTATAAACACAAGTAAAGAGGAATTAAAGACACTAAGGTCAAGTCCTCTTGATAAAAACAGTGAGAAAATGAGTGCTACAACAGTTATACTGGCATCAATGAAAAGTAAAGCCAGTTTTCTTAAAAAAACCGAATTTTTGATATTGCCCATAGGTGTATCTCCAATCGAAAAATAGTTTTGTACATCTAATAATTATATTAACATTTTAGAAATAAAAAGTCAAGGTAAAATATGGTAATTCGTTTTTATGCACAAGAGTGCTCCATTGGCTATTGCATTTTTTAATATTTTTGGTTAAAATATAGGCAGAAATAAAAAATCAAGAGGGACTATTATGAAAAAAATTACGATTTTACTTCTTCTCTTAACACTCATTTTTACCTTTAATCTGGTTTCTTGTAACAAAGAAGAAAACTCAGAAAACACCGCTATCGAAGTCAGCGACTACGCCTTTGAAACGGTAGTAGAGAGCCTTCTGAACGAGGACGTTTTATCAAACGTTATTTCCTACACTAAAGATGGCGAAAACGTACTTGACGCCGACTATTTCGAGTACTATTTTTCTGACCCTGCGCTTTTAGAGGGCATTTCGGAATACTTCTACTGTACCTCTGCCACAACCTCAGTTTCAGAGGTAGGAATTTTCCAAGTAAAAGACAGTGACACAAAAGAATCACTTCTCAAAGCTTTTGACACAAGACAGAGTACCCTCGTTTCCACCTACGAAAGTTACTCTCCCGAAGACGTGCAAATTGCTGAAAATATGAAAAAAGGCTCTTTTGACGATATAGTATGGTTCGTTGCCACAACGGATAACGACACTTTAAGCGAAATTATCAAAAAATGATTGATTTAAAAAATATGCCCATAGGCTCTATAAAGGGAGTGGGTTCAAAGACAAAAGAAACTCTTAACAAGGCAGGTATTTTTACCTGCCACGACCTTTTGCACTTTTATCCCAGAACCTACGAAGACCGTACCCCTCGCTATCTACTTCACGACGCCCCCCTTGACACAAAGGTGGCTCTTGTTATGAGGGTGGTTTCTTCTCCCCGAGTGGCATATACCCCAACAGGAAAACGCATACTCAGGTTTTCCGCCCGTCAGCGTGAAAACTCACCTGCAGTACATATCGCCTTTTTTAATCAGACATATCTCTTAAACACCTTCCGTGTGGGAAGTGACTGGCGATTTTACGGACGACTTACCAAAAGCCAAAGCGGATATTATATGTTTTCCCCCACCTTTGAGCCGATTTTATCGGTGTCTGCCGACACAGTACCCATTTATTCACCGCTAACTTCCCTTTCATCAAACAAAATCTCAAAACTTATAAAAACCGTCCTTTCTTCCATTGATAAAAACGAAATAGAGGACACTTTGCCCGACTTTGTGCGTCAGGAAAACGCTCTCATGCCCTTGGGTGAGGCACTTTTTGAAATGCATCTTCCTACCGACCCAAGACTTTTAGAAAAGGCAAAAGAAAGACTTATTTTTGAGGAACTCTTTGACTTCTCTCTTAGGGCAGAACGCCTTCGTAAACGTGAGGACACCGAAATCGTTCCACCAATGGCTAAAACCGATATGACACCCTTTTTTAATGCTCTGGGATTTGTTCCCACCTCTGCCCAAAAGAGAGCAATTTCAGAAATAGAAGAGGACCTTACCTCATCTACCCACCCTCACAGAGCAATGAGACGCCTTTTGCAAGGTGACGTTGGCTCGGGGAAAACTGCAGTTGCCGCCGCCGCTATATTTATAGCACTTAAAAACCGAGAAAAAGCGTTTATTATGGCGCCTACCGAAATACTAGCAAAACAACACTTTGAAACCTTCTCTTCACTTTTTGAAAAACTCGGCTTTGAAGTGCTTCTTTTGACAGGCTCCACTTCCGCAAAGGAAAGAAAGTTAATAAAAGAAAAACTTGTATTAAATACCCCCCTACTCCTTGTGGGCACTCACGCCTTGTTTGAGGACGATACCGAAGTTCGTGACCTTACTTTGATTATCACCGATGAACAACACCGATTTGGCGTAAATCAAAGAGAAAAACTTCTGTCGAGAGCAACTGTACGGAACTCTCTTGTAATGTCCGCTACCCCTATTCCCAGAACCCTTGCGATGTTCCTTTATGCAGGACTTGATATATCTATCCTTGACGAACTGCCCCCCGGAAGACAGGAAATATCCACCCTTCTCATTCCGCCCTCAAAAAGAGAGAGAATGTATGGCTTTATAGAAAAGGAAATTGAGGCAGGACATCAGGCATACGTTGTGTGTCCGCTGGTTGAGGAAAGTGACGACGAAATTCTCGAAAGAGAAGTTTCAGGAGAGGGGAAAAGTGAACTCATTTCCGCAACGGATATGGCAGAGTCTCTTAGAGTTCGCTTTGCACCGCATAAGGTGGGACTGTTACACGGAAAAATGAAATCCCCCGAAAAAAACGAAATTATGGAGTCTTTTATCAGGGGAGAAACAAAAATACTCGTTTCAACTACCGTAATTGAAGTGGGTGTAAACGTCCCCAACGCCACCGTTATGGCAATAGAAAACGCCGACCGATTCGGACTTGCCCAACTTCACCAACTCAGAGGAAGAATAGGACGCGGAAGTGATAAATCCTGGTGCATTTTCATCACATCTTCAAAGAGCCACGACGCCCTTTCAAGACTCGACTATATGACAAAGTGCTCGGACGGATTTAAAATTGCGGAATATGACCTTGAACTAAGAGGCCCGGGAGACTTCTTCGGCTCACGTCAACACGGAGAGTTGCAACTTCCTTTGGCGTCGATGTCACGAGATACCACACTCCTCAAAAAAGCCATGGAAGCAGCATCCGTCTTTTTGGCTAAAACCGAAATGAAATGACGTCTCTTTGGTGAAAATACAGAAATGAAAGGTTTCTTTAAACCTTAATAAAGTATAGCCTAAATGCAAAGGCTATACTTTTTTGTTTTCGTCTTAAATCAGCAATTTTTCTAATGAAAGAATTTCTTCGAAATTCTCTCGATTTATTCCAATTTCATTTCTTCGCGTGTTGCTCGGACTGCTGTACCCTTGTACAGCGACGCCTTCGCACTCCGCGATTTTCCCTCAAAGATACTCTTGCTTTTTCGGGTTGTGAGACTAGATTTTTCACAATGAAAAGCGGAAGACACGAGTACTAGCAAAAATCGTGTTTAGTCCTTGTATATAGGCTAAATCTCTCTTTTATAAAAATTAAGTTTTTTAAGTGTTTAGCGGAAAATCCGCTAAACGTATATAAATCAACTCAAATGCGAAGCATTTGTTCCTTAATTTTCCATTTTAAATTTTCCATTTTCCATTCTACACTCTTAATTATTGAAGATTTGCGAAGCAAATCGACCTTAATTCTGCACTCTGCACTCTGCATTCTGCATTACAATATCCACAGAAGAATAGGCAATAAATAAAGCATAGTCCATTTTTATAGACTATGCTTTACTAAATTTTTTACAATATCATTTCATTTCTGTATTTTCACCAAAGAGACGTTATAGGGTAGCAAGTATGACTGCTTTGATGGTGTGCATACGGTTTTCCGCCTCATCAAAAACAATGCTCTGTTCACTTTCAAAAACCTTGTCTGTGACTTCCAGTTCCTTCAAGCCGAACTTTTCATAAACTGCTCTTGCAACTGCGGTGTTTTGGTCGTGGTAGGCGGGAAGACAGTGCATAAAGACTGTGTCCTCTTTAGCCATTGACATAAGTTTTTCATTGACCTGATAGGGCAGAAGTGCAGAAATACGTTCTTTCCAAACGCTGTCATCTTCACCCATAGAAACCCAGACATCAGTATAAATGGCGTCGGCATTTTTTACAGCACTTTCTGTATCTTCGGTATAGGTGAGTTTGGCACCGCTTTTTTCTGCCAGTTTTGCCGCCTCATCTTGAAGTTCTTGTGAGGGGAAGTATTCACGGGGAGCACATACTGTGAAATTCACGCCCATCTTGGCAGAGCCTATAAGCAGAGAATTTCCCATATTAAATCTTGCGTCCCCCATATACACAAGGTTAATTCCGCGAAGTTTACCAAAATGTTCACGGATAGTAAGAAAATCGGCAAGTATCTGGGTAGGGTGGAATTCGTCGGTAAGTCCGTTCCACACAGGAACCCCTGAATAACGTGCAAGGTCTTCTACAATTTTCTGACCGTATCCTCTGTACTCGATACCGTCGAACATTCTTCCAAGTACCCTTGCAGTGTCGGCAATACTCTCTTTCTTGCCAATCTGTGACCCTGATGGATCAAGGTAGGTTACGTTTGCACCAAGGTCGTGACAAGCCACTTCAAAAGCGCATCTTGTACGGGTACTTGTCTTTTCAAATATCAGTGCCACGTTTTTACCCTCACAAAGTCTGTGGGGAATACCTTTTTTCTTTTCTTCTTTCAGTTTTGATGCAAGGTCGATAAGATACTCTATCTCTTCAGGTGTATAATCGAGAAGTTTCAAAAAACTTCTGTTTTTCAAGTTTACCATTATTTACCTCATTCCTTTTATAAGCACCGACATCGCTTTTTCAAGGTCCTCCCATTCAATATTGATAGGGGGGAGCAGTCGTACTTTATTCTTTGCCTTAATTACAATAACGCCGTTTTCACGACAGTAGGAAATTACGTCAAGGGCGTCCTTTTCACATTCAATGCCTATCATAAGACCTGCACCGCTGACACTTTTTACACCTTCAGCGCCCTCAAGAGCCTTGAAGATGTACTGACTTTTCTTCTTCACTTCCGAAAGAAGTGTGTCGTCAAGTCTTGAAATTATAGACAATGCACCTGCCGAGGCTACAGGGTTTCCGCCAAAGGTAGAACCGTGGTCACCTGCTTTAAGTGTGTCTTTTACCTTTTCGCCCAGCATTGTCGCACCGAGAGGAAGCCCTCCGCCAATACCCTTGGCAGTTGTGACAATGTCAGGAGTTATGCCATAGTTCATATAGTTGTAGAGAGCGCCGCATCGTCCGTTACCCGTCTGTACTTCGTCAACGATGGTGATGATGTCCTCTTCCTTTGCAACCTTGAAAATAGTGTCCACAAACTCTTTTTCAAGGGGAAGAACACCGCCCTCACCCTGAACTGTCTCAAACATAATTGCGGCGACCTTGTTTTCTTTTACAAGAGACAAAAGGTCTTCACAGTTATTCGCCTCGGCATAAACAAAGCCTTCGGTGAGAGGAAGAAAGTCCTGATGAAAGGAGTCCTGACCTGTTGCCGAAAGAGTAGTTATAGTTCTTCCGTGGAAACTGTTTTTTAAAGTTATAATAACGTTTGTGTCTTTGCCCTTCTTTTCACAGGCATACTTTCTTGCAACCTTTATGGCACATTCGTTTGCCTCAGCCCCCGAGTTTGAGAAAAACACCTTCTTCATACCCGTCTTCTTGCACAAAAGTTCTGCAAGTTCCGCACAGGGCTGTGAGTAGAAAAGGTTTGAGGTGTGTTGAAGCTTGTTTAACTGCTCCGTTACCGCCTTCACCCATTCGTCGTCGCAGTAACCGAAAACGTTAACCGCAATTCCTGAGCCTAAATCTATATATTCTTTTCCGTTTTCGTCATAGACTTTCGCACCCTTCCCCGACACAAGAGTCAAGGGAAAACGGGCATAAGTTGAGGCTATATACTCACGGTCTTTTTCCTGAATGTTCATTTTTTATCCTTCTTCCTTACTACCATGGTTCCTGCACCCTCGTCGGTGAGAGTTTCAATAAGTATCGCGTGGGGGAGTCTTCCGTCCATAATAAATACCTTTTTAACACCGCGGTTAATGGCGTCGATACAACATTCAACCTTAGGTATCATACCGCCCGAAATAATACCGCTTTCAAAGAGGTGTCCCGCTTCTTCAATGTCAATGCAGGAAATAAGAGACGTCGGGTCGTCCTTATCCTTTAAAATCCCTGCAATATCGGTCATTGAAATAAGACTTTCCGCTTCCATAGCCCCTGCAATATAGGACGCCGCAGTGTCGGCGTTTATGTTGTAAACGTTGCCCTCTTTGTCACAACCAACCGTTGAAACAACGGGTATATATCCCTTTTCAAGAAGGTCGAGAATGGGGTCGATATTAACCTTTGTAATTCTTCCCACGTACCCTAAACGCTGGTCCTTCATTTCGGCTTCAATCATTCTTCCGTCAACGCCTGAAATACCCATAGCCTTGCCACCCTTTGATTCAAGAAGGTTTACAAGACCCTTATTGATTTTTCCCGAAAGCACCATCAAGGCAATTTCCGCAGTTTCCTTGTCGGTAACTCTCAGTCCGTTGACAAATTCGGTCTTTTTGCCCACTCTTTCGAGCATTTCTGTAATTTCAGGGCCACCGCCGTGAACGAGCACTACCTTCACACCGATAAGGTGCATAAGGACAATGTCTTCCATAACGTATTGCTTAAGTTCTTCGTTTATCATAGCGTTTCCACCATACTTGATAACGAGAATTTTACCGTTGTATTTCTGTATGTAGGGAAGTGCCTGTGTGAGCACCTCGGCACGTTGTGCATTTGTAATATTAAGGGACATATTTGGTAACTCCTCTGCTTTTATTTTTTAACTAATCAGGTTCTGTAATCTCCGTTTATCTTTACGTAATCGTAGGTAAGGTCGCAGCCCCAGGCAACAGCCTCTTGGTCTCCGTCATTGAGACATACAAGTATCTCAATTTCCTTTTCGCTTAAAACTTTCTTCGCTTCTTCTTCCGAGAAATCTACTCCCGCACCGTTTTTGCAGACTTCAACTTCACCGTAGATAGATTTGAACTTCACGTCGATAAGATTTACGTCGATATCTGCACCGCTGTATCCTGCGGCACACAGAATTCTTCCCCAGTTGGCATCGGCTCCGAACATTGCCGCCTTTACAAGAGAAGAACAGATAACACTCTTCGCCACAGTCTTGGCGGTCAAATCACTCTTTGCCTTTGTTACCTTACATTCGAGCATACGACTTGCACCCTCACCGTCTGAGGCAATCATTTTACAAAGGTAAACCGTAACTGTGTTAAGAGCCTTCGCAAAGACTTCATAGTCTTCGCCTTCATCTGTAATTTCTTTGTTACCTGCCATTCCGTTTGCCATAACGGTTACCATATCGTTGGTAGAGGTGTCTCCGTCAACGCTCACCATATTAAAGGTGTTCTTTATATCGTTTTTAAGAGCCTTTGAAAGCATATCGCTTGAAATTTTAACGTCGGAAGTGATAAATACAAGCATTGTTGCCATATTGGGATGAATCATACCAGACCCTTTGGCAATTCCGCCGATTTTGCAAGTCACACCGCCCACCTCAAAGGACAGGGCAATTTCTTTTCTAACGGTGTCGGTAGTCATAATTCCGTCTGCCGCATCAGCACTCTTGTCACCAAGTCCCGATACAAGTTCATTCATTGAATTTTCAATGGGAGTTGTGTCAAGTTTCTGACCGATAACACCGGTAGACGCTACAACTACGTCGGTAGGGTCAATTCCAAGAGCATTTGCTGTAACTTCACACATTTTACGTGCTACTTCAACTCCGTCGGCATTACAGGTGTTGGCGTTTCCGCTGTTACAAATAGCCGCCCTTGAAATTCCGTTTTTGATGTTTTCTTTTGTAACTGCAATAGGTGCACCCTTTACAAGATTTGTAGTATATACCGCCGCAGTAGTGGCAGGTGCTTCACTGTAAATCAAAGACAAGTCTTTTTTTAACTTATTCTTTCTTATTCCGCAGTGAATTCCGTTTGCCTTAAATCCTTTTGCGGCACATATTCCGCCGCCAATCACCTTTATTTCCATTTTAAGTACCTTTCTTTTTTTAGAGTTCAAGTCCCAGAGTTCTGTCAAGACCCAGAGAAATATTAAGACATTCTACCGCCGCACCCGACGCGCCTTTTCCGAGGTTGTCGTATTGCGCGATAAGAAGAATTCTCTCGTCGTTTCCCGCAACTGAAATTTTCATACTGTCTTTGCCTGACATTGAAAGACCTGAAACAAATCCGTCTTGAGAAGCCTCTTCTTCGTAGAAAACGATTGAGGTGTTATATAAATTTTTGTAAACGCTCTTTATGTCCTGGGCAGTTCCCTTTATCTGTGACTTAAAGAGGGGAACGGTTACCGTCATTCCGCTGTAAAAGTCCGACACCACAGGGGTAAATATCGGGAAGGAGTTGATGTCGGATATAGCCTTCATTTCCTTTAAATGCTTGTGAGTTTGCCCGAGAGCGTATTGACGGGGCGCTGAAAGGAGTGTGTCTCGTCCCCCATCTTCATACTCTGCTATCATCTTTTTTCCGCCCCCGCTGTAACCTGTCACCGAGTGGCAGAAAAGGTTTTCGTCCTTGTTTACAATCCCTGCCTTAACCAATGGGTAAACAAGTGCAATAAAACCACCTGCGTGACATCCGGGCACTGCGATTCGGTGAGAGGTTTTTAACTTCTCTTCAAAAGATTCGTCAAGTTCGGGAAATCCGTATGCAAATTCAGGAGAGGTTCTGTGGGCAGTTGACGTGTCGATTATTACGGTGTCGGGATTTTTCACCATAGCCACCGCTTCTATTGCCGCTTGGTCGGGAAGACAAAGGAAAGTCACGTCGCTTTCGTTGATTATCTCCTCACGTGCTCTCGCGTCTTTTCTCAGTTCTTCGGGCAGAGTTAAAAGTTCAAACTCCTCTCTTGAAGAAAGCCTTTCGTGTATGCGAAGTCCCGTAGTACCTGCGCTTCCGTCAATGAATATTTTTTTCATAGCCATACCTCTCGCTTGTAAATCAAATAAATATACAACATATTAACACATATCGCATAAATATGCAATACTTTTAGTAATTTTTTTAATAAAAATACGTGTTTTTATACACTTTTTTGCAATATCAGGGGAAAAAGAGTGAATATTTGTATAAAAGTGCATAAAAAGTGATAAAGAAAACTTATACAACAATTTTCCAATTTAGTATTTTACCATAGAAATAAAGAAAATTCAAGTATAAAAGGGAAGAAATAGAAAACAACAAAAAATCAAAAAGGCTATCCCGAACGGCGACCTGCGATAAAGCAGGTCCGCCGAACGATGTTTGCCCTTGAGGGCAAGTGATGTCGGCTTCGCCTAATGATGTAGCCTACGTCAATGATGTGTGTCTGTGACACAATGGGCAAACGTCACATCATTGCGACCATAGGGCGCAACTTCATTATGAGCGAAGGGAATAACATCACTTTTGCATAAGCAAAAACATCACTTTTTTACCGCCCGACAAGATAACTATGGTGTAATACACTATAGTCTGTAAAAAGGACGAGAAAAAATCAAAAAGGCTATCCCGAACGGCGACCTGCGATAAAGCAGGTCCGCCGAACGATGTTTGCCCTTGAGGGCAAGTGATGTCGGCTTCGCCTAATGATGTAGCCTACGTCAATGATGTGTGTC
>SVQQ01000032.1 GCA_015065265.1 Oscillospiraceae bacterium
CCCGTTATGACCGCTTCGATACCTGTCCTCATATATATTCACTCTCTGTAGTTCCTGGAAAAAGGAGAGAACTACAGGAGAGAACAAACAAAATTATTAAATTGTCAAATTTTCAAAAACCCTTATTATATCGGGGTTTACGAGCAGTTCTGATGGTCAGAACGGCACAATATTTCGAATGATTTCGAGTCAGCCCCGTTATGACCGCTTCGATACCTCTCCCAATCTATTTCAACAGTCCAAAACCTGAAAGTTTTTGGAAACTTTCTTTGGAAACTGCTAAAAACTAAAATATTAAATTTTGAAAAAAGCCCGTAAAATAAAGGGTTTTGAGTGGTAAGACTACCACAGACACGGATGGATTTCGAGTCAGCCCCGTTATGACCACTTCGATATCTCTCCAGACATCTTGAAAATTATAGCATAAAGGAATTAAGATGTCAAGTAAATGGTTTTACCAAATAAAAGGAATTAAGCGGTATTTTACTTTTTCTTTGTATTCTTTGTATCCATTAAGTTCTTTTTCAAGGAATTTTTCTTCATGCTTTATCCTTTTGGCAATTATTAAAGGATACGCCAAAAAAATCACAAAAGAATAAATAGAGCCTAATATAAGGGGAATAGATAAAAACAAAATCACAGTTGCACTGTACATAGGATGTCTGACAACTTTGTATAATCCTGTGTCTATTACCTTTTGATTTTCTTGAACTTCGATAGTGCGACTAAGATAAGCGTTTTCCCTCATTACCTCTGCATAGAGTAGGTACGCCAAAAGAAACATGAAAACAGCCAAAACCGTCACAACTTTTGGCAAGATGTACCACCCAAAGCGAAAACCGAGTCCAGAGGTAACAAATCCTGAAACGAACATAACGCCTGAAAGTTTCACCACAAGGCTTTGTTCTTTTTCCTTTTCTTTTGCATTAAGACGTTTTTCTAAAAGGTTTGGGCTTTTAAACATCATAACAATACCTGCAAGAAACATGGGTATAAATAAAACTCCCATAAAGAGCCAACCGTTTGAAAAGTTGCAAGTCCCTGCGGGAAGAAATATACATACCCCAACAAGCAAAACTCCCAAAAGAAATTTTACAATCGCCTGAAAAAACAGTTTTGCAGTCATAATACCTCCAAACAGGCTTTCTTATTCAGCCACGAGTTTCCCTGAATAAAGCGTCAGTCTCTCTCCTGTACTAAGTTGACACACAATTTCAACGGTATAATCTCCGCTTGTGAAAAGAGAAAGCTTCTTTGTCGAAAAAGCGTTTGAAAAATTCAAATAACGTTGGTTGGCTTCTTGAGCTCTTGAAGCACAGGAAAAAACCACTTCTCCGCTACTATTTAAAACTTTCAGATAAGCGTCGGATAAACCGTAATTTGCCGAAATTCTGGCCTGTTTTAAATCATCGGGAGTTATAGTTTTATTTTTATGTGTGAAAACACATCTCGTTTCTTCAACAGGGTCACTGCCTAAAAACTCGCTAAAAGTAAAAGGAAGATAAGAGCCCCTGTAAAGCTGGTAAAAGTACATGCGCTTGTCAACGCTTTCCTTCATCGAAAAACTGTCTTGACTTTCATTTGTTTTATCAAGCCAGTTGTTTCCTTGGTCAATAATTGTAATGTAACTTCTGTTTGGATTGATAGTTCCGTCATCTTTGTAGACAACTACAGGTTCACTCGCACACATAATTACGTGTCCAGCAGTAGTATAATAGACCAGTCCGTCAGCAATGTGAAGCTGGGCATAAGACTGATACATTGTTTGGTCCCCATTTGCTTTTACAATATCGGTGGTGTTAGTAGCCTCGGACCATGATTTGATAGATAAGTCGTAACTATACGGTCCAACGTGAATGAAGCCATTTGCCTCAACCATTCCCGCTGTCCATTTATAGTTTGCGGAGTTTATAACTCTGCCCCACGCCCAATAAGCAGATATTGAACATTGATTTCCAAACAGTGTCGGATTTTTACAAGCCTCGCTTATATCAACAATACCGCTTTTCTCGTCGTAGTAGTCCATAAGCCTGTACACGTTACCACTACCAAGATTCACGTAGGGGAGTCCCCCGTAAATTTTGCTTTTTTCAAGTTTATCTTTACCACCCGAACGGTTTGTGGCAAAGGTTAAATCTTCATCAGGCGTCCAGAGAGCAGTCTTCGTAAATCTGAAAAAGTCAACACAAAGCTGTCTCATCTCTTCAATTGACATATCCCCACTCTTTATAGGGAAAGCGTTTATTTTATCCCAAGTCAATTTGTTTGAAATTACAGGGTGGAGAACTTCGGGTTCAACCTCAGGCTTAACCTCAGGCTTAACCTCAGGCTTAACCTCTGGTTCAACCTCAGGCTTAACTTCGGGTTCAACCTCAGGCTTAACCTCTGGCTTAACTTCGGGTTCAACCTCGGGTTCAACCTCAGGTTTAACTTCGGGTTCAACCTCAGGCTTAACTTCGGGTTTAACCTCAGGCTTAACCTCTGGCTTAACCTCTGGCTTAACCTCTGGCTTAACCTCTGGTTCAACCTCAGGCTTAACTTCGGGTTCAACCTCAGGCTTAACTTCGGGTTCAACCTCAGGCTTAACTTCGGGTTCAACCTCAGGCTTAACTTCGGGTTCAATCTCTGGCTTAACTTCGGGTTCAATCTCTGGCTTAACCTCTGGCTTAACTTCTGGTTCAACCTCAGGCTTAACTTCGGGTTCAACCTCAGGCTTAACTTCGGGTTCAACCTTAGGCTTAACTTCGGGTTCAACCTCAGGTTTAACTTCGGGTTCAACCTCTGATTCAACTTCTTTTTCTACCATGTTGCTTTCGATTTTAGTGTCGTCTTTTTCGCATGACAAAATGAAAAAGACAGATAATATGGCAAAAATAATACATAGAAAAAATTTTCTCATAATTACTGTCTCCTTTGATGTGACTATTCATTTTTTGTATCTTTTTATATATCTCAAAAGGCAAGTTCCCAGCACCCCGCATGAAACAACTTCTCCGAGAAATACCGTAAGATAAATAAAGGGAAGCGCTGTATCCACGTGATAAACAAAATTAAGAACAGGGGGGATTACCAGCGTGTTTGCAATAATGGGGGGGATAGAGGCAAGGTAAGGCGCTTTTTTAATGCTTCTTGTCACAATTGCCGCCAAAAGCGTTGCAAAACTGCCGAAAACAACGTCCCAAAGGGCGCACCCTGTCAAAATGTTAGAGACAAGGCATCCAATAAAAAGTCCAGGTATTGCCGCCCCTGTAATGACAGGCAGAACGGTGAGGGCTTCCGAAAACCTGCATTGAACTACGAGTTTATCAAGCCCCAGCATCATAGAAAGGTAGGTCAAAATAACGTACAAAGCGGCAATCATAGCGCCTTCTGCCAAAAAACGTGCTCTTTTAGTATTCATTTTTTCTCCTTAGTTTTTTTGTTCGACTTTCGTCAAGTGAGGATGGTCACGAACTCACTTTTTATTCTTTAATCTGAAATTATTTCAATGTCAGCACCAACTGCCTGAAGTTTACCGATGATATTTTCATAACCTCTTTGAATGTGGAAAATATCCTCTATTTCAGTATGTCCTTTAACGGAAAGTCCCGCAATAATCATAGCTGCACCCGCCCTTAAATCAATGGCTCTGACGTTTGCACCCTGCATTTTTTGAGGGTCACCGTTAATTGTCGCCACAGTATCTGCAACTTCAATTTCAGCACCCATTCTCTTTAACTCTTCAACGTATCTGAATCTGTTATCCCATACGCCTTCTATCATTCGGCTCTTGCCGTTTGCAAGACACATAAGAACACACATCTGAGGGTTCATATCTGTAGGAAATCCGGGATAAGGATGAGTTTTAACGGTAATAGGAGACAAGTCTCCGCTTCTTGTAACGGTAACACTGTCGTCATCTTCAATAACCTGTGCACCCATTTCAACAAGTTTTGCCGAAATAGATTCAAGGTGCTTTGGAACTATATTGGAAATCTTGATTTTTCCGTAAGTAGACGCCGCAAGAACCATATAAGTACCTGCCTCAATCATATCGGGTACAAGTTCGTATGTAACACCGTGTAATGTGGGGACACCTGTAATCTTGATAACGTCTGTACCTGCACCGCTTATTTTAGCACCACAGGCATTAAGGAAGTTTGCAGTATCAACAATGTGAGGCTCTCTTGCAGCGTTTTCAATAACAGTCACACCCTTTGCCTTTACAGCGGCAAGCATAACGTTAATTGTAGCACCAACTGAAACCACGTCCATAAATACCGAGTCACCAACAACACCCCCTGCGGTAACCGCAACGATGTGATTATCGGTAACTGAAACCGTCGCCCCCAGCGCTTCAAAACCCTTTATGTGTTGGTCAATAGGTCTGACGCCAAAATCACAACCGCCGGGACAGGCAACCGAAGAGCGTCCAAAACGTGCAAGTTCAGCTCCTAAAACATAGTAAGATGCCCTCATTTTTTTTACAAGTTCATCAGGTGCTGAACAGGCAATTATGTTTTTAGAGTCAATTTTCACACTGTTATGTGTAAGCCTTGTAACAGTGGCACCCATAGCAGACAAAATGTCAAGAGACCTGTTAACGTCACTGATATCAGGCAAATTTTCTATAATACATTCATCTTCTACCATAATGTTGGCAAGAAGAATCGCCACTGCCGCGTTTTTCATTCCGGAAATGGCTATTTCACCACAAAGCGGTTTTCCGCCGTTTATCGCAATTTTATCCATTGTTGAATCATTGTTCCTTTCGGTTCATGTCGAAACCTGTCCGACATTCAACTGTAATTATATCATATATATGATAAAAAATAAAGCAGAAAAAATTTTTTTGTTAAAATTATATAGAATTAAAAAGTTATTTTCGTCATTATCTCTTTGTACCGCTTGTGGCGTCGAAAAGTTCCACGTCGGAATTGGAGTATGTGAACTTGTAAGTAGGAACGAAATAAAAGGAATTATTATGATCCGGAACAGGCAGATAAACAAGTTCCATTTTTGTGATTTCTTCCTCTTTTTTATCAAGTTCAAAGAGTATGTTTATACTGTCCATAGCGTCGCTTTTATAACCGCTGGTGCTTTGGAAGAAATACAGTTTTCCCGAGGCGAAAACAACTTTTTCACCGTCAAGCGCGGCATAAACGTGAGCCCCGTTTATCTCATAAGAATCTATACATTCCACAGCCTCAATATAAGTCATATTTTCTTCCTGAAAAATACGCCGAATTTTGAGGTGTATTTTGTAGTCACCTGAATTGAAATTATCAAACAGATTATCAAAAGCACTGTTGTACTTTTCTTCCGTTTCCTCACCATATGCGTAAGAAAAATTCAGTTTTCCTTTGATTCTGTTCACGTCGAATTCATAGTGGGGGAGAACGTATTCAAAACTGTAATCGTAGTAGAAAGACAAACTCTCTTTTTCGTTTGCAAAACGTTGACCGTCGGGAATGGCAAAGGAACCGAAATCCTCTTGCATTACTTTTTTTGCAACGTTTTCAATGGAACTCTGCACGAAATCAGTCTTTAATACGTCGGGAACCTCTTTTTTTGTGATAACCTTTTTAGCGTCTATTTTTACGCCCTTTTTGTTAAGGACCTCTACTGCCTCTTTAATTTCCTCTGTATCAAAATAAGTTTTGGCATTTTTCAGGGAATTCAGAGTAAAAACAAAGTAAAGGTTAATTATAAGCAAAATTCCTATTATAAAAAACTTTAATGCACCCGATTTCATAAATTCACCCTCCCTGCTTTAGTTTTCGCTGCCCAGGCAGGAAGAACACTTGTTTTGTAGTCTGACACAAAATAAACAGGAGCAAGGTCGTCCACCTTCTCTTCGTCTATAAGTTTTATGGCAACCGACGGTGTAATACTAACCCCAAGGTGCTCAATAGAAGAGGAATTATTGTCGCTTGTCTTTTCAGCACTTATAGGAGTTATAACGGCTTTTACAAGCCCCTTTGAATTAAAGGTAAGAGAAACACCGCAATTTAGATTTTGCCCCACTATTTCGCAAAGTTGATAATAGTATCCGAAATCAAACATCATTTCATCTTTCTCGGGTGAGTAGCGAGTACCTTTAAGAATGAGTTTTGCTCCATTGGTAATAAAGCCATCAGGGAACTCGTTTATGAAGGCGGTGGCGGCAGCAAGGATTTCGTCTGATGTAAAATCAGTTCTTGCAGTACCCAGAAGTTCTGACACAGTAATTGGGAGAGTGGAAGCGTCTGTGGCAGAATACTCCACAGTTCCTTGCGGGGAAACGATTAAACTGATATCGTGACCAACCATAAAGATTCCTGACTCAGAGTCCGAGTAGTATCCCATAACGTTAGGATTTATTTCAAAAATATCAATAAGTTCCGCAATTTTTTCTTCTTTAAGTAGAGTAAGATACGTGTCGTCTTCACTTGCAAATACGTTGTTTAATAAATCAGTCAGCGGGTTTTCAACCTTTATGGTATCAAGCTTTGGAACAGAAGTCAGCATTTTGTATTCTGAGGGAAGTTTTTTAGAAGTTCTTGTTTTGGAGGAATTTTGATTGAAATCGAAGTCAATAAATCCCTTATTTACAGTATATGCCGCAAGATTGTTGCTGTTAAAATCGTAAATCATACCGTGAGTATCTTCGTTTTCCCACTTGTATGAAAATACGTTACTGTCCGAGTCAAGCGACAGGGCAGTGAGATTGTTTGAATCATCTGAAAAGAGGAGCAACGCCTTAACAAAACACATTTGACCAAGACAGTAATTATCTTTCCTGCCTGAAAATAAAGCAATAGTTGAATAAGGCAGGGGAGCACAGTATTCAATGAGAATGGCGTCTTCTGACAAAAGTGCCTTCTCCCAAACGTTTAGATTCTCTTTTTTACAAATATAAGCGGAAGAAAAAATTTCTGTTATAAGAGGAGAATAACTTGAATACAAAGTGCTTGTAAGTTCCTCGTTGTATGCGGAAGTGTACCCCTTTCCCGAGAGAACAAGACTTACGGACGAAGGCAGGAAGTACTCCTCATCTGCAACCACATCTGAAAGGGAGCGTGTCTCGTCGGTAAATATCCAGAAATTCCTGTCAATAGTCGCCTCGTGAGTATCCCTTTGGCTTTGGTCAAATTGCAAGTCTATGTAGGATATCCAGAGATAGAGCATAGACAAAGAGAGAACGACTATAATAAGTGTTTTAATTAGTTCAATTATCTTCATCATACGCTCACATCCTTTCAATTAATTTAAAATTTTGCCTGTTCAGGCAGATAAATGTCTACTAAAGTACCTTTTTTCACTTTACTTGTAATGAGAATATTACCTCCGTGAGCCTGTGCAAGTTCTCTTGCGATAGCGAGTCCAAGTCCCGTACCGCCCTTGTCGGAGTTACGAGCTTTTTCCACACGGTAAAACCTCTCGAAAATGTGGGGAAGGTCCTCTTCGGGAATACCCTGTCCGTTGTCCGCAACGGATATCTTGAAGTACTTTCCGTCCTTTAAGTCTGCTTTTCCCTGTACGTTTGTAAGGTCAAGAGTGATAAAGATTTTTCCGCCGTCCTGAGTATATTTCATAGCATTTTGAACAATGTTTATAAGTATCTGTTCAATTTTTTCTTTGTCTGCAAAAACGTCGGGAAGACTGTCGTCATTTTTTACGTAGGTAAGTTCCTGAGAATTGTTTTTCGCTTCCGCACTCAGTACAAGACAACACTTTTCTATAAGTTCTGCTATGGAGAAAGAAGAAGGATTCCAGTTTACTCTGTGATTGTCAAGTCTTGACAGAACCAAGAGGTCGTGAACTATGTGTGTCATTCTGTCACTTTCGCTTATTACCATATCAAGGAAGTGATTTTTTACGTCATTTGGCATATCGGGATTTGCCACAATCGTTTCGGTTGCTCCCTTAATACCTGTAAGAGGTGTCCCAAGTTCGTGAGAAACCGTTGCGATGAATTCGCGTCTTGATTTATCAAGTTCAAAACTTTCCGTAACGTCGTGAAGAACGGCAATATATCCGCCGAAAGTCTTTTCTGAAAGGTTGAAATTGAATTTGCCGAAACTTACGTCGAAAACTCTGTTTTCAAAAATTACGTTTGTAAGATTAACAGAATCGTTTTCACCAAGAGTCAAATCTTCAGTTCTACAGTCAAGGTCAAGTATTTCAATCAACTTGTCAAGGGTCAAAGTACCTGTCACGTCGTCCTTAAAGAGCGCTTTTGCTTCGGGATTTATGTGCATAGGCATTCCCTCGTTGTCGAAAGCAATTACCGCGTCCTTAAGGTAGTGAATAATAGTTTCAAGTTTTTCTCTCTGATTTGAAATTTCATTAAGGTTATTTTTTAACGTATCCGCCATCTTGTTGAAGGTGTGGGTAAGAGTACCTATTTCGTCGTCGGAATATACTGTCAGACTCTCGTCAAAATCCCCTTTTGAAAGTTTTGTTGCCTTTTTCGTTATACTCTGAATAGGGGATACAATCGCCTTTGATAAGAAGAATGAAAGAATTACCGCAACCACAAGTCCGATAAGAAGAGACTGAAGAATGATAGAAAATACCATCCACGAGAACTCCTTCATTTCGGCGTTGTTATCGGTGATATATACGATAACGCTAAAAGAAGGGTCTTTTGGAGAAACAACAACTTCCGCCCAGTCCATAGAGGAGTTTCCAACCTTCTGCACGTGAGAGGTGTTCCCCGCAATTGCGTGAACAAGGTTCTGCGTTTTCTTTATGTTACTGTCCTCTTTTGCTACCGACCCCGACAGGTAATTTCCGTTGGCATCGAGAAGAAAGAAATTTCTGTTCTCATCTATGCCAAGACGTGCCGAATAAGCCGAGAGGGTATTCTTTATTCTCTCGGGATAGTTTTCATAAGTCAAAGATTTTTCAAGTTCGTGAAGAAAGTCTTCGGTGAAAACCTCAGATTGTTGACGTGTGAAATCGTCTGTATAGTAACTGAAAATATTTCCTATAAGTATCGTTCCTACAACGGTCATGATACACACAATAAAGGAAACCAGTATCAGTACTATTTTGAATTGTAATTTTCTATACAAAGCACAGTCTCCTTGTGTTTTTAATCGTTTTTAGCGGCGATAAAGTATCCAAGACCTCTTTTTGTCTGAATGATACTCTCTTCTGTTCCGGGTTCGTCAATTTTCTGACGAAGACGTGCGATAGTAACGTCTATTGTACGAAGGTCACCGTAAAAATTCTCATATCCCCATACGGCACTCATCAGTTCCTCTCGGGTGTAAACCTTACCTGCATTCTTTGCAAAGTACGCCAGAAGGTCGTACTCTTTTTTTGAAAGTTCGAGAATTTTGTCACCTTTTTTAACAAGATAATTTTCACAGTCGATTACAATGTCGGAAATAACTATCGTAGAGTCCGCAATCTTTCTCATAACCGTCTCGTTTGAGTAACGTCTGATGTTAGCCCTTACTCTTGACAAAAGTTCATTGATGCTGAAAGGCTTTGTCATATAGTCGTCCGCTCCCGTATCAAGACCTCTTATCTTGTCCTGCTCGGTGTCCCTTGCAGTAAGCATAATTATAGGAGTATCCAGCCTTTCACGAACCTTTTCGCATACCTCGAAACCGTCCATCAAAGGTAACATAAGGTCAAGGAGTATAAGGTCGTATTTTCCCGTCAGTGCCTCTTCCAACCCACTTTTTCCGTCGAATCTTGTCTCGGCGTCATAACCTGCCGCTTTAATGTTGTAAAGGAGAATTTCCGCAATGGTTTTTTCGTCTTCAACAATGAGGATTTTTTTCTTTTGTTCTTCCATAATACCGCCTCCTTATTTTGAAGTGTAAATGTCTTTGGACGTAGGGTCCAAAACTTCAACTGTAATGTATTTGTCGCTATCCATATAATAAAGCAGTTGATTTAAAATTTTTGCACTGCTTTCACTCGAAGTAAATCTGACTACAATCATAGACTTTAAAAAAGAAGTATTGTAAATCTTCCTTGCGGCAGTTACCGCCTTGGTATCAGTCCTGTCAAAAGAGTCAAAAGTGGAGGGCCATAAAGTGTACCCCATATTTTCAAGTTTGTTTTTCATTCCCATATCCGACATATTGACTTCCGTTTCGCAGCGTATAAGTCTCGTGTTGAAGTTCAGTATGGAATAAAGTGTCTTCTGAGCCTCTTTTATATCTTCCTCGTAGTTTTCACCCTTAATTGAAATTCCTATTCCATGTCCCTTAACAAAGGCAGAAAGTACAATTTCGGGATACTCTTTCATTCCCTCGTTATCAAAGAAGAAGGTCGCCTTTCTTCCCCAGTCGTCAAGGGTTTTGAGTATATCTTTTGTGTTTTCGTTCCGACAGGAGTCTACTGTAATATACATACTTCTGTCGGCGGGCTTATTTGTGGGATTGTTAGGGTCTTCGGGCGTAATTTCAGGTGGATTTTGAGGCCCGTTTGAATCGTAAAGGTCTATTAGTTCCTTAAAGGAAAGCTTCTCGCTTCCGTCACACATTCTTATTCTTAAAGCATCAGCGTCACTGATCTTTTCGATTTTGAGAGACAGTATGTCGGCGCAATATTCCAAAGGCATATAAACCGTAGAATGTGAAATAGGGAAAATTACGTTTTCAATATTGTTATCTACCAGAATTTCCTTTGCGTTAAAAGAGAAAGAAATAAACCTACCGGTAGTTTCGTTTCTTAAATAAAACCCTGCGGATTCAGTGTTATATACGTACTGAATTCCTTTCAGTCCTACGAAGAAATTTACCGGTACGTGCAGTGTTCCGTCAATCGTTTCGGGGGGATAGTCGGTAATGCTGTACTTTGTATCGTTTCTGTAAAGGATGGGTTCACCTTTGTCAGCATAAGTGAAAACAGAGGAAAAAAGTACTGTAATAAGCACCGAAAAAAGTATAACAAGTGATATAAATCTTGCCTTTTTCATCATTTCCTCTCCTTGTGTTTATTTTTTATCTTTCAAAAGAAAACTCACGTAAAGTTTAGAACTCAGACTGTAAGAAACCACACCGTCATCACCGTTTAAGGTAAGGTAAACGTCGTTGACGGCAGATGCAATTTCATCGACATAAGTTTCGGAATACTTTTCAAAACTCTTTGCGGACAGATAAAGGTCCGTCATTATATATTCAGGCAAATTTGCCATTCTTTCGTAAAAAGCGTCGGGGTTGTGCTCGTAGAGCAGATTTAAGAGGGTAACTGCCACCTGTGACCACGCAGAATATCTGACGTAGGCAAGGTCACTTTCCATACATATCAAAAAGGCACAGAATTCCGCCTCTTTTTCAGGCCCTATCCCCATTTGGTGAGAATACTCGTGCGCCATTGTGAAAGGTATAGAATAGTGAGCAAAATTAGTATTTATATTGGCTTCCCCTGTGAAATATCCGTATATTCCCGAAATTCCCGTGTAAGACAGAGGAGTGCTGAAAGCAAGTTGCTTTGCGGGAAAGGGCATTTTCTGTAGAAAAGTGTATTTCTCATTTGCCTTTTTAGCACATTTTAAAACCTCTTTTGCAAGGCTTGAAAACTCCATACCGTGACTTGTGGCGCGAGAACTTTTGTAGTCAATCTGACTTTCTAAATCTTCAAGGTTTTCCTGTACAATATCTAACGCAAGAGCGATGTTTTCCTCACTCATTTCTATATCAGTTAGTTCCATATTGTCAAAAACAGGAACTCTCGAATAAGAGGACTCAAAGGAAAAAGTGAAAATCAAAACCGCAAAAAACAGGGAATACAAAACGATTTTAAGATATACTTTAAAATATGATATGCCGCCCGTTTTTGCGATTTTTATAATTAGACACCTTATCCCCGAAACAAGACAAACGATAAAGAAAATCACAAAAATTATAATCAGACTTTCAAAAAGCGAAAAGGGAAAAAGCGACGAAATAAAAGAAAGAGAAACTCTGAAAAAAGGCGCTACTTTCAAGGTGTAAAACTCTGAAAAAGAAACCGACAGAGAAAAGGCTAAATGTAGTAAAAAAGTCAGTGAAATCAAAGAGAAAAATAAAACTTTTTTAACTTTTTTGTTCATCAAAAAGCGCTCCCTTTAATAAAAGCATATCTTCAGGCATAGGACAAAATATGGTAGTGAGTTCTTTTGTCATGGGATGCACGAAAGTTATTCTTTCGGCATGAAGAGCCTGACGACTTATGTATTGAGACTTGTCGGAATATAAAGTGTCTGCAATTATAGGATGTCCAATAGCCAGTGAATGTACTCTTATCTGGTGCGTTCTTCCCGTTACGGGCATAAACCTTACGAAACTTACGTCTTCACCCTCACCGAGAACCTCAAAGCAAGTTATAGCCTCACTTCCAAAGGGCGAATTTTCTCCCGCCCCCTCACACTTGACTATAGCCTCTCTCTTTATGTTGAAAGGGTCGGGACGGCGTATATTCATATCTATAACACCGCTTTTTTCTTTAAAAATTCCCTTGCAAAAAGCAACGTATTCTTTCTTTACTTCTCTGTTTGAAAGGAGTTTTGAAAAACGTGCCGCACTGACAGGGTCTTTAGCACAGATAACCACTCCGCTTGTGTCTCTGTCAAGCCTCGTTAGTACTCTGAAAACAAAGTTTTTACCCTGAAAATGAGCCATAACGCGGGAGGCCAGAGTGTCATCTGTGTGACGTCGTGAAGGGTGTATTGGGAGATTTGCGTCTTTTCTTACTGCAATGTAATAATCGTCTTCGTAAATGACTTCAATTGGGACAAATGAGGGCTTGATGTTCTTTGAAGATGCCGAATCTTCGGTTTCAAGGGTGAGAAGGTCACCGTCTTCAAGAATGTGGCGTACAGTCTTCTTTTCACCGTTTACTAAAATCCCTTTTTCCTTCGCTTTAAGGCGTGTTACCATACGTGAGGAAAGCCCTAATTTTTCAATATACTGTTTTATAGTCAGCCCTGCATTTTCTTCTGTGATTTTTAGTTGCATTTTATCTCCCAAAGTGCATATTCATCATAATATTTTACAATATCCAAAAAATATTTTCAAGTAGTTTTTAAATATAATATATTTTTATAAGAAATAAGTTGATTTATATAAGTATTTGTGGTATAGTAATATAGTGTAGAATTATATTTTCAACCTGAGATTTATATTTTTAGAGGAAACAATATGTGGATAGCAGACAAGTGGAAAAGTTATGAACTTATAGATACCTCCGATTCATACCGACTTGAACGTTGGGGAGACTTTATTCTTCAAAGACCTGACCCTCAGGTTATCTGGAAAGACGTAAAGAAAAGCCCCCTGTGGAAACGTGCCGACGGTATATACCACCGTTCAAAAAGCGGCGGAGGTGCATGGGATATAAAAAAAGGCAAAATCAACGAAGCCTGGACTATCGACTACGGAACGCTTAAATTTTCCGTTAAGGTTATGGGCTTTAAGCATACGGGAGTATTTCCCGAACAGGCTGTTAACTGGGATTGGGCAGGGGATATGATTAAAAAAGCGAACCGCCCTATAAAAGTTTTGAACCTCTTTGCCTATACGGGAGGAGCAACTATCGCCTGTGCGTCAGCAGGTGCATCTGTCTGCCACGTTGACGCATCTAAAGGTATGGTAGCGGTAGCAAAGGAAAACGCCGCCCTGTCAGGACTTAAAGACGCTCCCATAAGATATATCGTTGACGACTGCGCAAAGTTTGTCGAAAGAGAAATCAGACGCGGTAATAAATACGACGCCATAATTCTCGACCCCCCTTCCTATGCAGAGGACC
>SVQQ01000001.1 GCA_015065265.1 Oscillospiraceae bacterium
AGTGCAGTAATGTACGTAGCTGAGCGATACTAATTGCCCGATAGCTTGAACTTCTAATTGAAGTTAATTCATCATGTACTCTTCTTTGAGTTTCATTTTTCCTCTGTTTGATTTTCAGTGTATAACTGAAATATGCACCTTTAGCTCAGTTGGTAGAGCAACTGACTCTTAATCAGTGGGTCCCGGGTTCGAGTCCCTGAAGGTGCACCAAATAAAGAAGGAACGCCAATAGGCGTTCTTTTTTTATTTGGTATATAATCAAAGTAGGGACTCGAAGCCAGAGTGGGCAGACGACGTTAAGAAAACAGTCCGGTGGACTGTTTTTAGACGGATGCGCGAAGGGCTATGCCCAAGCGAGAAGGTATGCGAAGCAGACCGTCGAGTCCCTGAAGGTGCACCAAAACAAAAACACACACCAATCGGTGTGTGTTTTTTGTTTTGGTATATAATCAAAAGGGGGACTCGAAGCCAGAGTGGGCAGACGACGTTAAGAAAACAGTCCGGTGGACTGTTTTTAGACGGATGCGCGAAGGGCTATGCCCGAGCGAGAAGGTATGCGAAGCAGACCGTCGAGTCCCTGAAGGTGCACCAAAAAAGTCCAAGTCGAAAGACTTGGACTTTTTTTATCCATTGCGAAGGCAATGGTATATCATCAACACGGCTTTGCCGTGTTGTATCTCATCAGTCCGTAAGGACTGTATATCATCACGCTTTAGCGTGTATAAAATAATCTTCGCAATGATGATATACAACCCTTCGTGTTGATGATATGCAATTCCCACAGGAATTGATGATATGCAAGGCTTACGCCTTGATTTAACACACCAAAAGGTGTGTTTTTGTTTTTTACCTTTTTGCTTTTTTGTTTGATAAAGCAGGAACAACGTCGAGTCTTATAACCCCTATTATCAGTGAAATTAACGTAAATGCCTCGCAGAGTACTCCCGCAATAGAAAACACACAATAATTATATATTAACCAACTTGTGCTTGTGATAAAAATAATTGCTCTTACTATTGTAGGATTTTTATTTCCATATGCCACCGTTGACAGCACTTTGGCTATAATTATCAAGATACTTTTCTTTCCCTGCCAAGTGAAAATGCCGAAAAGGGCGAACAAAAATCCGAAAATAACAATCCCAGAGGTTGTTTTTTTGTTTTTATTAACTTGTTTTGTGAAGATAATGTTTCTGACACACCCGATAAGATTCATCGCCATACCCGTATATGCTCCCAAAAGGAAATACTGTATTGCAAAAAGAAATTCATTGAGTGTTCTGAAAAACAAAATCGAGTTATGCTTCTTTAATTGAAAGGATATTATACTTGCAATAATTCCAAGCGCACCGATTAGTTGTATGATTATATCCATATTTAACTTCCTTGACATACACTGTTGTTATTGAAATAATTATAGCATACAAAAATTTCAAAATCAATATATGTACGGAACGTTGAAAACGGACAAATTTTTATCAATGTAGGGACTCGAAGGCGAAAAAAGCATCGACAAAGTCGATGCTTTTTTCGATGATGCGTTCCTTTTGAAACGTTGAGGATTACTTGTTAATTTTTGGGTTGTCAGTCCTACACAAAATGTAGTCTATACTTACATCATAAAACTCCGCTAAAACTAAAAGCGTTTCAGTGGGAGGTGTGCGTTCACCGGTTTCAAATTTTGACAATAATGCCTGTTCAATTCCTGTTTTCATTTGCAGAGCAATTTGAGTTAGCCCTTTTTCTTTTCTTAGAAGTTTTAAGTTGTTTTTCATTATATCACCCAATGACATTATGTCATAAATCATTCTTGACAAATATGACATTATGTCATATAATGTAGATGGCCACAAACAAAAATGACGAAAGGAGGGACAAAATTGGCTGTAGCATCATTAGTTTTAGGTATTTGTTCTTTGGTGTTTCCTTTTATAGGTCTTGGTTGGCTTTCTGTTTTACTTGGTATAATTGGAACCATTCTTGGTGCCTTGGGAAGAAAAAATCCCGCGAAAAAAGGAACTGCAACTGCCGGTATGGTAATGTCTATTATATCAGTTGCGTTAGGTATTATTATGTGGATTGCTTGTGCTGCATGTATAGGCGGCTTGGCAAGTCTGGCATAACAAATAATTATCTGCCTTGAAGAAGGCAGATTTTTATTATTCTTTTAAAGGTGGTAAAAATGTATCCGTATATAAAAATTTTTGATTTTAGTATTCCCTCTTATGGATTGTGTTTGACTGTTGCGATTCTGCTTTGCAGTTTTCTATATATAAATAAAGCACGTAATTTTGGATTAAAAGTTGAAGATTTGATAATAGTGACCGCTATTTCTGTTGGCACAGGTTTATTATTTGGTGGAGTACTATATATTATTGTTACCTATTCTATTGAAGATTTGTTTTATTTTATAAAAAACGGAGACTTATCATTTATAAAAAATACAGGTCTTGTATTTTTTGGCGGTCTTATAGGGGGAATTATAGGGGCAATAATTTCGGCAAAAATGCTAAAGATTAAAATTGAAGTTCTTGAAAAATGTGTAGTCCCATATATACCGTTAGGACACTCCATAGGAAGAATAGGTTGTTTGATGGCAGGGTGTTGTTATGGCTTTGAATATAACGGGTTTTTGGCAGTGAAAAATAGTTTTCACCCTGAAAATACCTATTTCCCAACACAAGCAGTTGAATCTGCGCTTAACATAATTATTATGCTGTTTCTTTTGCTGTATACTAAAAAAGGACGAGCGAAATATAATGTTTTATGCACTTATTTAATTATGTATTCTACGATACGCTTTTCATTAGAGTTTTTAAGAGGAGACGAAATCAGGGGAGTATACTTTGATTTATCTACTGCTCAATGGATTAGTATTATTATTTTTTTGTTTGTGTTGTTAAAAATTATTTTTTCACCAAAGCAAAGAAAGGTTTTGCCTAAGGCTAAATAAAACTTAAAAATATTTTATTGAAAAATTCATTTTCATATGATAAAATGATAATGCAAACTAAATAACAACGGAGGTTTTTGTTATGCTTGAGAACAGATTTTTTATTTGTGAGCATTGTGGAAATCTTATAGGAATGATTCACGATGCAGGTGTACCTATGATGTGTTGCGGTCAGAAAATGACCAAAATTGAGCCCGGAACAGTGGAAGCAAGTCGTGAAAAGCATCTTCCTGTTGTAACTGTCACAGAAAACACAGTTAAGGTTGAAATCGGCTCACAAGCCCACCCAATGACAGAAGAGCACAGTATTCTTTGGGTATATCTCCAGACCGATAAAGGCGGTCAGAGAAAGTGCCTTACCGCAGGTGAAAGCCCTGTCGTAACCTTTGCATTTGCAGAGGAAAAGCCCCTTGCAGTTTATGCTTATTGCAACCTTCATGGTTTATGGAAAACAGATATATAAGGAGAGAAAAATATGAACGAAAAAGTACGTGATTTACTTAATCAGCAGATAAACAAGGAGTTTTATTCTGCATACCTCTATCTTGACTTTTCAAATTACTTTGAAGAAGTAGGACTTGACGGATTTGCAAACTGGTATATGATACAGGCACAGGAAGAAAGAGACCATGCGATGCTCTTCTATACATATTTGCAAAACGAAGACCAGAAGGTTACTCTTGATGCAATCGCAAAGCCTGACAAAGAGTTTTCCTGTCATATGGACGTTTTAAAAGCAGGTTTGGAGCACGAAAAATACGTAACCTCTCTCATTAACGACATTTATGCCGCAGCCTACGACGTTAAGGACTTCCGCACAATGCAGTTCCTCGACTGGTTCGTAAAAGAACAGGGCGAAGAAGAAACTAACGCCAACGACCTTATCACCAAAATGGAACTCTTCGGAACAGACCCCAAGAGCCTTTATATGCTCAATCAGGAACTTGGCGCAAGAGTTTACACAGCCCCCTCACTTGTCCTTTAATTAGCATTTTTATCCTTTTTAAACACAAGTTTACACATCTTGTAAACTTGTGTTTTATTGTGTAACGAAATAACAAGAAAGCACTTGCAAAAGCAAGTGCTTTCTTGATAATATAAAAAGGGTTTTAGTTGTCGAGATACCGCTCCTTATACTTCAGCGGCGAACAACCCTTCATTTTGTGGAAGTCTTGAATGAAATAACTCGTACTTGCGTACCCACACTTTTCGGCCAATTCCTCTATTGAAAAACCGCTCAAACTAAGTAGAGAGACGGCATTTTGCATACGCGTTTTTTTGAGGTAGGTGATAGGTGTTACCGAATAAGCCTTCTTGAATTCACGTCTGAGGTAGGAAGAATTTATCGACAAAAGAGAGGAAAGTTCACTTATATTAAAGGAAACGTCCGAGAATCTTTCTTCGATTTCTTCTCTTGCCCTCTTAATTTTCGGATTTGTTTTGTCTTCATTCTTACTTGCAAAAGTTTTCTCTATTTCCGAGAGAAGCTCGTAAAAGAGAGAAAAACATTCAAGGTTGCAGGATTTCTTGGGGGAATATGCAAGTAAGATGGCTTCGAAGAGTTCAAAGACGTGTGGCGAGACGTTCTCGAGAACAAAGGGCGTGGAAAATGCGTCTTTGTCGTAACAGTCAAAATGAATTGCGAAAAAATTTGTGTTCTCGGTTATCTGAGTCGTGTAGGTTTTGTTCTTTGGCACAAGGGTAACGCAGTTTTTCCTCGAAAGAAAATCTTTATTGTCAATTTTGATTTTCGCTTCCCCCTCTTTTCTGTAAGTCAGCGAAAAGAAGGGTCGTCCTTTAACTTCGACGCGGCTATGTTTCTCGGTTTTTACCTCGTATGCCTTCAAAGAGATTACAGGGGACTTTTTAAATCTGTTCATCTTATCCCTCCTCTGATTATATTTTATACTTTTCTCCTGAAAAGTCAAGTGTCGAAAATATAAATTTTTCCCGTTTTTTGTTATTGACACAGTGCTTTTTTTATGTGTATAATACAAGCAGAATTTAAGCCTTAACAAAGGAGAAACAGAAATGAAGGGTTTTAAACATGCTATTGAAAATTTTGCGAAAAAAGAAGGAATAAGCATTATCGGTTTTGCGGACAAGTCACGCTTTGAAGGCGTTGACGCCCAGCACAACCCCTTTTCAATATTCCCCGAAGCAAAAACAGTAATAATGATTGGAAAAAGAATTTGCAGAGGTTCTCTGAGAGGAATTGAAGAAGGAACGAACTTTGGCGACTATCAGCTTTTCGGAAAGAACTGGTTAGAGGACGAATTTCTTGCCCTTGCAGCATATAACGTAACTAATTTTATAGAAGAAAACGGTTGGGAGGCAGTTCCCGTATTCCCCAACCCCAGCGAACTTCAACCATCGGGCGTGGCAGTAGCCGAAGGAAAGCCCGAACCCAACGTATTCCCCGACTTCGACTATGCGGCAGTTGCATGTGGAGTATGCACTCTCTCATACAATAACATCGTGTTCTCGAAAGAGTTCGGTTCAAGACAGAGATTTCATATGATTCTCACCGACGCGGAGCTTGAAGCGACACCTCTTCTCGAAGACAACGTTTGTAACTCTTGCCGTAAGTGTGCCGATGCTTGTCCTCTCGGTGCGATAAGCAAGACCGAGACCGAAGAAGTAGAGATTGCAGGTAAAAAGTTCACAGTTGGAAAAATAGACTATAATAAGTGTAAGATTTGTCAGAATGGCGCCGTTGTAAACCGTTTCTCATCCGACGCCAAGCCCGACAGAATAGCCGCACTTTGTAACCGTACCTGTATGTGTTCTCTTGAAGAAAGAGAAGTGCTGGGAAATGTATTTGAGAATAAATTCCGTACAAGTGAAGTTTGGAGTATCGGACAGAGCAACGACGGACTTGACTTCTGTGCCGATCAGGCAAACGTATTGGGAGGCTCTTTCTCAAAAAGCGGAAAGAGAGGTCACTGAAAATGAAACTGACGTCTCAAATATTAAAGGAAAAGGCAAAAGAACTTGGCATTGATTGCATTGCAATAGGCAACATTGAGAGATTTAAGAATGCCCCCAAGCTTATGAGCCCCCTTTCGTATTTTCCTAATGCAAAATCGGTTATTGCAATAGCAATGCCTATCCCGAGAGGTGCTAACCGAGGAATTGAAGAAGGCACTCATTGGCACAACTACACCTTTTATACATACAACAAATTAAACTCATTTTTCAGACCTATCAAGACCTATGAACTTTCTTGTTTCATCGAAGATTGCGGATATGAAGCGGTAGCACATTACCCCGCCGTACCCGAAGGTAACGGAACCACAAGAAAGCCTGTGGCGGAAGGAAAACTTCCCCCCGACGTAGTTTGCAGTATCCGTGTAATTGCGGCAGGCTGCGGTCTTGGTGAAATTGGTTGGTCTAAAGTATTCCTCACAAAGAAATACGGTCCGCGAGTAAGACTCGGACTCATCTTCACCGACGCAGAACTTGAACCCGACCCGATTTTAGATACGGGTACTATCTGTACTCACTGCGGAGCCTGTGCAAGAGGTTGTCCCGGAGGGGCAATTCCCGACCCCAAGGACGAAAACGCTCGTATTACAGTAGATTTCGGTGAAAAGCAGATATACTTCGGTGACGTTCAGATGGGAAGATGTACTCTTTCTCACCACGGTATGAACAACGAATGTTCACCCTTCTTGAAGAAAGAATTTCCCAATATGGCGTTTGACGTCAGAAATTCACAGATGACCGAAGAAGAAGCATATATTCTCTGCTATTCTCTTGCGGGCGCTAAATGGGGACGTAAACCCGGAAGCCACGCGGTTATGGAATATTACAGCCACATACTTAACCACACGGGTTACTTTGCTATATGCGGTGCGAGAGGTTGTATCCGTTCTTGTATGGACGCCCTTGAACGTTCGGGAAAAATAGAACAGACATTTAATAACAAGTACTTCAAGAACAAGAGATGGCAACTTCCTCTTCATCCCGAAAAGATATCCCGAGGTGTCAACCCTTACCGCGAAGAGTTCCTTGATAAACATTACCCCGGAATTCGCGAAAAAGAATATGAAAAGAAAGAAAAATAAGCATTTTGAAAGGGAAGTAAATATGTCTATTTCAGTGGTATATCCCGAAAGGGCGCATACGGCGTATAAGATTGCGGCAGAGGAGTTCGTCTCTTTGGCAAAAGAAGTTTCTACTCAAACTCTCACCCTTGTTTCAGACCACGAGGAACTTCCTTCCGACACTTCGTCTGTGGTAGTTATCGGTGCCGATTCCGTGAACAGCGTTTGTGCAAACCTCTATCTTAAAAGAAAAATCGGTGACTTCGGGATAAGATATAACACAGAAGACTATCGCGTTTATACAAAGAATATCGATGGGCTGGACTATCTTTTTATCGCGGGCGGAAGACCGAGAGCCACCTTGTATGCTATTTACCGCTATTTTGAGAAGTTTTGCGGCTGCCGTTGGTTCTGGGACGGAGACCGCATAACGAAGGTAAAAGAACTTCCCTTGACAAATATCGACCTTACCGAATCTCCTCGCTTTGAGTACAGAGGACTCAGATACTTTGCCCACCGCAGTCTTCACCGCTTCCAAGCGGAGCATTGGAGTCTTGAGGATTGGCAAAAAGAAATTGACTGGATGCTCAAAAAACGTCTCAATATGTTTATGCTTCGCATAGGCCTTGACGATATTTTCCAGAAGGCGTTTCCCGACGTGGTCGATTACCCCAAACTTAACGAGCCTTTACCCGAGGCAGGTATCGAGCATCACGACAGAAACCTGTTCTGGTCCCTTGAATACCGCGGAGAACTTCGAAAGAAACTTCTTGCCTACGCCTTTGAACGTGACCTTATGCACCCCGAAGATTGCGGAACGGTTACCCATTGGTATTCACGTACCCCCAAGTCCTTCCTTGAAAAAGTCAACCCCAAACTTTTGCACAGTACAAAATATAACGGCGAACTGACGGGGCAGACCTGGGACGTATTCGACGACAATAACCTTGAAAATTACTTCAAACTCACCGAAACACATATCAAAGAATACGGAAAGGCGGAACTTTTTCACACCATAGGTCTTGCAGAGCGCAACTTCTCGGAAGACAGGGAAGAGAATATGCGACTCAAGATGTACGTGTACAGACGAATTGCATCCTTCTTGAAGGAAAAGCATCCTCAATCCAAACTCTTTATCGCAAGTTGGGACCTCTGGATGTTCTACACCCCCGAAGAGATACAGAGACTGCTCGGCGAACTTGACCCTTCGCAGTCGATTATTCTCGACTATACCTCGGACACGGTGAGCAGCCGAAACTTCAAGAGTTGGGACATTGTAGGAAACTACCCTTGGGTATTCGGAATGTTTGGCGGATATGAGCCCGACAATGAATTCAGAGGTTTTTACGAATTAACAAACGAGCGTATTAAGATTGCAAAGGAAGACCCCATGTGTAAGGGCGTAATCCTTTGGCCCGAACTTTCTCACGGGGACACCTTGATGACAGAGTATCTTGCCCGAAACGCGTGGGAAAAAGAGACTCTTTCTGTTGAAGAGACGGTGGATAACTACTGTTTCGACCGTTACCCCGAGGAGATGAGAGGGAAGATGCGAGAGATCTGGCGTGACTTTATGCCCATCGTACAGATGCGCTCGTGGAGCCCTACCGACAGCGTTACAATGTTCTGGGGACAGAACACTTTCACCTGGATGATAGAACGAGCTTCCTTCGAGGATAAGCCCTACCCCTATTACGGAAGAAGTCCGGAAGATGCGAGAACTTGTCAGAAAGAGGCAGTTCGCGTCTTAAAGGCGCTCTCGGAGATTGAGACAGATGACGAAATGCTTCGCCGTGACGTTTTCGATATTGCAAGAACTGTTATGGCAAGATATATAGACTGTGGAATTCGTCTTGCGGAATTACAGTATTTTAGCAAGGATGCGAAAATGACAGAGACTATGGACAAGACCGTCGATCTTATGACATCCCTTTCCAACCTTCTGTCAGGCCACAAGGACTTCTCACTCTTTGACTCTCTTGAGAAGATGAGAGCGGTGACCGAAACCAAGCGTGATTTTGAAATCACTCTCAAGCATAATGCCGAAGGCTATTACTGCCGTTCGTTTATTGCGGAAAATGCAAAATATCTCTATCTTCCCGAAATGAATATTATTTTTGACGAAGTCAAGAGAGCCTTTAACAGCGGTAAAGAAATAGACAGAGAGAAGATAAACAGTGAGTTTAATAAAAACCGCGAACGCTACTTCAATACCCCCCTTCGTGATATGGCGTTTAACTGCGCGGACTTGAAAGAAGTCTTGAAGAGAGCGGCAGAAACGATTGACGAAATTAAATTTAATTAGTACAAAAGTCAAACTTTAAGGAGAAAACTATGATTTGGGCAACCTACGCGACCCTTGGATACAGAATGTGGACCTACAGAAAAGCGCCGAAAAGTTTTACCTTTGAGGAAGAGGCTTGGAAGAGCCTTGTGAGGTGTGCAAAAGACAAGGGCCTTAATATGATAATCCTCGACCTCGGCGAAGGAGTTCAGTGGAAGTCGCACCCAGAAATTTCAATCGAGGGTGCGTGGAGTCACGAAAAGGTAAAAGAAGAGGTTCTGCGCCTTCGCGAGATGGGAATAGAACTCATCCCGAAGATGAATTTCTCTGCCTGTCATCATCTGTGGCTCGGTGAATACAGACTTATGATGTGTACCCACACCTACTACACCGTTTGCCGTGACCTAATTGAAGAAGCGTATGAAATGTTCCTTCACCCCTCTTATATTCATCTTGGAATGGACGAGGAAGGAAGCGAGACACAGTTTAAAATCTACGACCACATTGTAAACTACAGAAAAGGTGACATCTATTGGCACGACTACAAGTACTTGACCGACTGTGTAAGAGAACTCGGTGCTACCCCTTGGGTATGGGGAGACTCGGCAATAGACGACTACGAAGGCTTTCGTAAGGCGGTTACCCCCGAGGACGACCTCATTGTTAACCCTTGGTGGTATCACGCGTGGAAGGAAGAGCACTTCAACCGTCTCGACAGCAGAGAGGACTGGTTCTGTCACCTTAAAACTCATCCCGAGCTTACCTATTTTGAAGAACTTCACGCGAGAACTATGGAAGGCTATAGAACCCTTGCCAAAGACGGATACAAACTCGTTCCCTGCGGTTCGTTTTTAGGTAGAGACGAGTGGTGTTTCGACGACCTATTAGACGAGTTTCGCGGTCTTTGCAAGAAGGAAAATCTGCTCGGCTTTATGACTGCCCCTTGGCGTCACACACGTGTTGAAAATATACCTTTAATCGAGGAAGATTTCGAATATTTAAGAAAAGCCCGAGAAAAATATTTCCCCGAAAATAAATAAGAAAAAATACATTTTACACTCTTTTAAACACAAGTTTACACATCTTGTAAACTTGTGTTTTATTTTTGTGAAAAAGAATTGACAAAGGGATATCCTTTTGCTAAAATAGTATCGAAATTAAGTGTTTAGGAGTAGTATTATGAAGCAGTTATCTCTTATAGTTATCGGTGGCGGGGACCGAGGAAGCAGTTATCTAAAAACCTTGCAGGTAACCCCCGAAAAGTTTAAACTTGTGGCAATTGCCGAGCCTGTAAAAGAAAAAAGAGACCACCTCAGAGATTTATATAACGTACCCGAGGAAATGTGTTTTGAAAGTTGGGAAGACCTGCTCTCCCTTGACAAAATCGCAGACGTCGCCCTCATTTGCACACAGGACAAGATGCACTTTGCTCCTGCTATGAAGGCTATCGAAAAGAAGTATGACCTACTTCTCGAAAAACCTATTGCCCCCACTCCCGAAGAGTGCTTTAAAATCTCAGAATATGCAAAAGAGCAGGGAGTAAAGGTGCTGGTTTGCCACGTTCTGAGATACACCCCTTTCTATAAGGTGATAAAAGAGTTCATTGAAGAGGGGAATCTCGGCGAAGTTATAAACGTTGTACATACGGAAGGTGTTGGCAACGTACATATGAGCCATAGTTTCGTCAGAGGAAACTGGCGAAACACAGCGGAATCTGCCCCAATGATACTTGCAAAATGCTGTCACGACACAGATATGCTTCAATGGATTATGAAAGAGCCTTGCACTAAGGTACATTCCTTTGGTACTCGCGCATATTTCCGCAGTGAAAATGCCCCCGAAGGCGCTCCCAAGCGTTGTACCGACGGTTGTCCTCACAAGGACACTTGCTTCTACTATGCCCCCAACGTTTATAAAATTGACACCGCCGAAGTTCAACACTTCAGAGCCATTGCGGCAAACAAATTCAACCCCACCGACGAAGAGGTTGACGAAGTACTTAAAACGTCTCCCTACGGAAGATGTGTTTACTACTGCGACAACGACGTAGTTGACCATCAGGTAGTAAGTATGCAGTTTGGCGAAAACAAACACGTAACCCTCACTATGTCCGCCTTTAATAAAGGTGGCAGAACTTCACATATTATGGGAACAAAAGGCGAACTTCGTGCCAATATGGAAGGTCAGGTTATGGAGTTTTACGACTATGCCACAAGAGAAACCACTCAGGTGTACCACCCCGAAAAAACCCTCGACTATACTATTGCGGGAGGTCACGCAGGTGGCGACTTTGGAATAATGCAGGACCTTTACGACTACATTGTCCTTGACAAACCCTCAATTTCTATTTCAGACGTATCCGCGTCCTGTCTTGCACACCTTATCTGCTTTGCGGCAGAGGAATCAAGACTGACTGACAAGGTTATTGATATGAAAGAGTATATAAAGACTTTATAAAATCAAATCAAAACAGGTTGGAAACCCAAAAGTTCTAACCTGTTTTATTTTTTTTAATAGAAAATTCACAATTTTGTTTTTTTACTTGTGTTTTTCGTTATTTTGTGTTATCATTTAAGAAACAGACCTATACTTATTAGAAAATAATTGGAAGTAATATGAAGTATTCTAATTCATTTGGTAAAGAAAGCTCAAAAATTTTACTTGGCACAGCATATTTTGGAGATACAATAAGCGAAGATAGTGCCTTTCACATAATGGACGTTTATCGTGAGATGGGAGGAACCCATATCGACACTGCCCGTCTTTATGCAGGTGGCGAGTCAGAGAAGGTAGTCTCCCGTTGGTTTAAATCGAGAAAGCCACAGAATATGCGACTTTCTACAAAAGGAGCATTCCCAAACCCCGAAACCCCCAACGTTCCAAGGGTAAATGAAAAAGAAATCAGACACGACCTTGATTTAAGTCTCAAGGCTCTTGACGTTGACTCTATTGAGTTTTACTGGCTACATAGAGACGATGAAAATCAAGATGCAGGAGAGATTATAGAAATAATGAACTCTCTTGTAAAAGAGGGCAAAATATTGCGCTTTGGCGCGTCAAATTGGCGACATCAACGAGTTGACAGAGCGAACTCATATGCAAAAGAGCACGGACTTCAGGGCTTTTCCGGAGCACAGATAAGGTTCAGTCCTGCCATAATTTCCCCAGACGGAAATGCAGACAGAACACTTGTTGATATGAGTGAAGAAGCCTTTGATTATTACAAAGAGAACAATATCCCCGTTGCCGCCTACGCATCACAGGCAAAAGGTTTTTTCTCAAAAATGGCAACGATAGGCGAGTCGGGTCTTAACGTAAAGTCAAAAGAGAGATATTTGTGCGAAGAAAATCTAAAAAGACTTGACGTGATAAAGGCACTTTCCGAAAAATATTCAATATCGGTGGCATCAACCGTCTGTGCCTCACTTATAAATCTTGAAAACCCCGACGTTTACGCCATAATCGGTGGCAGTAAGCCCGAACAAATTGTAGACTCAATGTCAGGTTGCGACACAACCTTTGAAAAAAACGAACTGGAAGAGATTTTCAAATATAAAATATAGTTTTGGAAGGACGTATCTAAAATGATAAAGACAGAACTTGTTATTATGGCTGCAGGAATGGGCAGCCGCTTCGGAGGACTCAAACAGATAGCCCCCTTCGGTCCAAAAGGAGAGGCGCTCCTTGATTTTTCCCTCTACGACGCTAAAAAAGCAGGATTTGATAAAACCATAATTATCATTAAGAAGGAAATAGAAAAAGATTTCAGAGAGGCTTGTGGAAAACGAATTGAAAAGATAATGGACGTTGACTACGCTTTTCAGGAATTGGACAAATTACCTGAAGGATACAGTGTTCCCGAAGGAAGACAGAAGCCTTGGGGCACAGGACATGCGGTACTCTCGGCAAAGGATAAGATAACTTCCCCCTTTGCAGTTATCAACGCCGACGACTATTACGGTCAGTCCTCTTATAAGATCATTCACGACCACCTTGTTTCCTCTGACGAAATGTGTATGGTGGGATACCGCCTTGGCAACACCATCACCGAAAACGGAACAGTGTCACGTGGTGTGTGTCAGGTGGAGAACGGATATCTGACCGGCATTGAAGAAGTGACCGCAATAGACAAAAATTCGGGAATACCTCTTGATACAACGGTTTCAATGAATATGTGGGGCTTTGCTCCCGACATTCTCGATTATCTTGAAGTACAGTTTAAGAAATTCCTTGACGAAAGAATAAATGAGCCTAAATCGGAATTTTTCCTGCCATTTGCAGTTAGCACAAGAATGGCGGAAGAAAATAAAAAAGTTAAAGTTCTTACCACAGATGAACAGTGGTACGGTGTAACCTATAAAGAAGATAGCGACACGGTAAGAAGGGCAATGGAAAAATTTATTGCGGAAGGAAAATATGAGTTATGACAAACGACGATAGAGTAGTATCATCCATACTTAAAGAGTATGGCCTTGATAGCGTTATCGAAAATTATGAAAACGGACATATTAACGACACCTACAGATGTGTGTCAAACGGAAAAAAATATACTGTACAAAGAATAAACACTTCCGTTTTTAAAAACCCGTACGTTGTTATGGACAACATTGAAAGAGTAACGGAATTTTTGAAGAAAAAGATTGTTGCCGAGGGTGGCGACCCTATGAGAGAAACCCTGACGGTAGTAAAAACACTTGACGGAAAAAACTGTTACACTTATGACGAAAACAACGTTTTCAGAGCATATTATTTCATAGACAAGGTAAATATTATAGAAACCAACGACTGCCCTGAAAATATGTATAATACGGGTAAAGGTTTCGGACATTTTTTAAAACTTTTAAACGATTTCCCCATTGATACAATTTTTGAAACCATACCCGATTTCCACGATACTCCTAAGAGAATGGAGCAGTTTAAAAAGGCACTTGAGGAAAATAAATCGTCAAGAGCGGAATTTGCAAGGGAAGAAATAGACTTCGTTTTGTCAAACGAAAATAGACTTTCTTTGGTAACCGATGGAATCAAAAGCGGAGACATTCCCTTACGTGTCACCCATAACGACACTAAAACAAACAACCTGCTTTTCAGCCAGAAAACAGGACTTGCCCAGTGCGTTATCGACCTTGATACCGTTATGCCGGGAAGTATGCTCTACGACTTTGGAGACGCTTTGAGATATGGCGGTTCTACTGCGGCAGAGGACGAAACAGACCTTGACAAAGTACACTTTGACCTCGACTATTTCGAGGCTTTCGCTAAGGGCTACCTTGAAGAAACAAAGGACGTTTTAACGCCGAAGGAAATAGAACTCATCCCTTATTCCGTCTGGCTTATGACCTTCGAATGCGGTATCAGATTTTTAGCAGACCATTTTAACGGTGATACCTATTTCAGAGTACATAGAGAAGGACATAACCTTGACAGAGCAAGAAATCAGTTTAAACTTTGCAAGGAACTTATAGAAAAAGAAGATAAAATGAAAAAAATTGTAGCATATCTGATGTAAAAGAGGGTTTTTATGGAAGGCGAGACTCAAGAAATAATTTCACAAAGCGAAAAGGAAGAAAAAAGACTTAAAACAAGAAAGTACCTGACAGTAGTTCTCTGCTTTCTTATGGTAATGACGGTGCTTGGCTTTTGCAGTTCGGCAAAGAGTCTGTACATAGCACCGATAACCGAAGCACTTAACATATCAAGAAGCGCCTTTTCTATAAACGACAGTATGCGCTTTATTTCAACTGCCGTTATAAATATGTTCTTTGGCACACTTATTGCAAGATACGGTGCAAAGAAACTTATAGGAGCAGGCTTTTTGAGCCTTATTGCCTCTTGCCTTATATATTCTTTTGCCGAAAACGTTTTTGTTTTCTATATCGGCGGAGTATTTTTAGGTATCGGTATATCCTGGACCACAACTACCATGGTAGGCGCTATTATAAACGATTGGTGCAAGGAGAATAAAGGCACGATTATGGGCGCAGTCCTTGCCGCCAACGGAGTTGGCGCGGCAATAGCCATAAAGATTCTCTCAGGCTTCATTTACGGAAGCACCTTTGGATACAGAACTGCATATATGATATCCGCAGGTGTTATGTTTGTGGTTTTCATAATCTTTATGTTCTTCTTTAAGAACGCTCCAAGAGAGGTTGCAAATTCATCTGCCCCAGCAAAAACCAACGGTAAAAAGAAGTCAAAGGGTAGCAGTTGGGCAGGTATCGAATACAGCGACGCTATAAAGAAAAAATATTTCTACGCGTCGGTATTCTGTATATTTGTTAGCGGAATGATTTTGCAGGGAACCACGGGAATTGCCTCTCCTCATTTGAAGGATATCGGATTTGACCCTGATTTCGTGGCAACCGCCCTTAGCGTACAGTCCCTTGCCCTTACAGTTTCGAAATTTTCAATCGGCGTAATATACGACAAGACGGGACTTCGCACTACCGCCAACATCTGTTACTTTACCTCTATTGGCGTAATGCTTATTCTTGCGAGCTTAACAAATTCCCCGACAGGTCAGATACTTGCAATATGCTATTCCGTTTTCGTAGCATTGGCACTTCCTCTTGAAACCGTAATGTTGCCGATTTTCGCAGGTGACCTTTTCGGACAAAAATCCTACAACAAGATTCTTGGAATTTTCGCATCGGTCAACACCGCAGGTTATGCAGTGGGAGCACCTATTTCAAACCTGTGCTATGACCTTACAGGCTCGTATAACTTTTCAATATATATGAATTGTGCAATTATGCTTGTCGCAACCATAATTATGCAGTTTGTAGTAAAAGCCGCAAACAAAGAGAAAAAGGCTCAGGACGAAAAATTACAAGAAATATAAAACAAAAAAGTTCAAGGGAAAATCCCTTGAACTTTTTTGTTTTTATTTTATCTTAGTTTTATAAGGAGTTCAAGCACACGTCTTGCACAAGCCTCAATTTCTTCGCGAGTTATTCTCAAACTTTTAATCATCTCGGCATAACTTTCGGGATGTCCAACAGGCATCTTAATGTCGTTACCCGCCTTGGTTTCAAGGTAGTGAAGACCGTGGCAAGTCCAGTCGGTAGTGATAACACCCTTAAAGCCCCATTCACCTCTCAAAAGTTCGGTGAGCAGTTCGTAGTTTTCGGAAGTGAAGCATCCGTTAACCTTGTTGTAAGAGGTCATAAGCACGTAGGGGTCTGACTCCTTGATACAGATTTCAAAGCCCTTAAGGTATATTTCACGAAGCGCACGTTCCGAAACGATGGAGTCGCTCTCTTTTCTGTTTGTTTCCTTGTTGTTACAAGCAAAGTGCTTTGCACAGGCAGCAATCTTCTTGGATTGGATACCGCGGATTTTAGCCGCCGCAAATTTACCTGAAAGGAGAGGGTCTTCTGCGAAATATTCAAAGTTTCTTCCGCAAAGGGGAGTTCTGTGAATGTTAAGCGCAGGAGTGAGCCAGATTGAAAGGTTATTTTCAAGAACTTCCAAAGCACCTGCCTTACCTATCTCCTCAATGTTTGAGGGGTCCCAGGTACAAGCGATAAGAGTTGCACAGGGGAAAGCGGTGGTGGGAAGTTCAACGTTCTTGTTGATACGAAGACCTGCAGGTCCGTCAGCGGTCCATGCGCAAGGAATACCAAGTCCGCGGTATTCATTTGAAAGTCTCAGGTCGGTAATGTTAGGTCCAAAGCCTGAGGTGTTACATACGCCAACGTTTGCCTTACCGTAAAGAAGATTTATAAGTTCATCTGTTGTAAGTTGCTTGAGGAAGGAGTCCATTGAAACCTTTCCGTCTGCAACGTCACAGAACTTAACAGGCTCTTCGGGAGCCTCTGCCTCATTCACAGGGAGTTTCTTATATTTGAAAGGCTTGTAATCGCTTCTCGGCGCATCTTCATAGGTTCCGTCGGCGCGAAGACGCTTTTCGAGTTCTTTTGGTGCAACGTAAGAGGAACTTTCCTTGATTACCTTGAATTCTTCTTCAACTGTGTAAACAAAGTCCGCCTTAACTGTGTCTCTGACAGATGTACCGATATGTACATAGTAGTCACCCTTTTCAAGAACGAAGGCTGACTTCTTGCATCTGCCTGTGTCGTCAAATGCCGCCATATCGGAAATGTCAAATTCCATATCAAGAACTTCACTTTCCGAAGGGGCAAGAAGTTTTGTCTTACCAAATGCGCGAAGTTCACGGGCAGGTCTGCCAAGTTTACCCTGAGGTTCTTCTGTGTAAAGTTGTACAACTTCTCGTCCTGAAACGTCACCTGTGTTTGTAACCTTAACTGTTGCCTTTATCTTTTCTCCGTCACGGAACACCTTAACGTCGGAAAGTGCAAACGTGGTGTATGAAAGACCGAAACCGAAGGGATAGTTAACCTTGTCTTTTGCCCCTGGAATTGTTTCAAAGTAACGGTATCCAACGTAAATGTCTTCGGTGTATTTTACGTAGTCGTCGGATTCGTTGAAGTTAGCAGAAGAGGGATAATCGTCAAAGGTCTTTGCAAATGTGTCAACGAGTTTACCGGAAGGTGTTACGTCGCCTACCATAATGTCGGCAATAGCAAGACCGCCTTCCATACCGGGATTCCACGCGAGCAGCGCTGCCCCTGTGGTGTCGTTGTCTTTAAACCATTCACTATCTACCATACCGCCAACGTTGAGGACTACCGCAACCTTTGAGAAGTGTTTGCATACTCCGTCAACCATAGCCTGTTCGTTTTCGCTGAGATAAAAGTCTCCCTTTTCACCTGCACGGTCAAAATGCTCTCTTGAATAACGACAAACGGTAACAATGGCAGTATCGGCAAATTCTCTTGCCTTTTTAATCTGCTCTTCTGTGATTGTAGGCTCTTCTGTCCAGCCAATAGGCTTTTCTTCAGCATATTGAGCATCAAGGTTATCTTTGTAGAACTGGTAAAGTCCGTCGTAAACTTGAACCTTGCCCTCTTCCTCTTTAATCTTGAAGCCCTGATATATGTTTCTTGTATAAGCGCAGTGAACGTCACCACTTCCACCGCCACCCTTTACAAAGTCATATTGAGCCTTGCCGAAAATGGCAAGTTTTGTGCCTTTTTTGAAAGGAAGCAGTCCGTCGTTCTTCAAAAGAACCATACCGTCTGCGGCAACTCTGCGTGAGAGTTCAATGTGCTCTTTTGAGCCTGTTATACGTCTTCCGTCAACGCCTACAGGCATACAAGGTTGATAAAACATTCTTGTCCAGTTGTTCATATATTCTACTCCTTTTATTTTGTTTTGTACTTGTATTATATGACAAATTATGTTATAATACAAGACAGAAACCTACAAAAACAAGACAAAAAATGTCGGGAGTGAGAAAAATGAGGCTTTTTTACGAAAACAGAGGCAACGCACTTCTTGTGGAAAGACGTAATTCTCTTGCATACAGAAGACACCTTCACAGACAGATTGAAATAGTCTATATGGTGTCGGGAAAAGCCTGTGCCTACGCCGACGGAAAAAAGGAGCACTTGAAAGAGGGAGACGTTTTTATCTCTTTCCCCAATACCGTCCATTATTATGATAATTGCAGTGACGATATAACAATTTACATTGCCATTGTGCCCTACGAGTTGTTCGTGGAATATAAAAGGGAGTTTTCTGAGTTTTCCCCCGAGAGCGCCAAGGTTGAAGGCGTGTCAAGGGAAGTTTGTGATATGTTCGAGCACGTCCTTGCCACCGAGGGCAAATATAAAAACGAAATTGTAAAAGCATTTTTGTCGGCAGGAATCGGAATTATTCTGGGAAATATAAAACTTCAGAAAAAGGGTAAAGCAGGGGAGAACTCCTTGCAAACGATTATAAGTTTTTGCTGTGAACACTATAAGCAGAACATCACCCTTGACGATATAAGTGAAAGCCTGTACATTAGTAAATCGAGAATTTCCCACATTTTCAGTGAAAAACTCAATATGAGTTTCAGAAGTTATATAAACGTTTTAAGACTTAACGACGCCGAACAGGAACTTATATCCACGGATAAGAGCGTGACGGAGATTGCGCTAACGACAGGCTTTGAGAACGTGAGAACCTTTGACCGCGCTTTTTTTAAGCACTACGGAATGTCTCCCCGAGATTTCAGGAAGACTCAACTAAGTCGGGAGTAACGTAAGAAAAAGTAACTCCAAAAATGTAAAAATTCTCTTGACAATAGGGTATATTATTGTTATAATGTTTTAGCACAAAAGACAAGGCCCGTTGGTCAAGCGGCTAAGACGCCACCCTCTCAAGGTGGAATCATGGGTTCGATTCCCGTACGGGTCACCAAACAAAAAGACAGATACGAAAGTATCTGTCTTTTTGTTTGTAGAAAAATAAACGGGAATCGAACCCGAGAGGGATACTGACGTAAAAAACGATTCGGTGAATCGTTTTTAGGCAGTGACACGAGGGCTATGCCCGAGCGAAAAGCAACGCCAGGCGTTGCGTCAATTCCCGTACGGGTCACCAAACAAAAAGACAGATACGAAAGTATCTGTCTTTTTGTTTGTAGAAAATCAATCGGGAATCGAACCCGAGAGGGCAGACGTCGTAAAGAAAACAGTCCTGTGGACTGTTTTTAGACGGATGCGTGAGGGCTATGCCCGAGCGAAAAGCAACGCGTGGCGTTGCGTCAATTCCCGTACGGGTCACCAAGAAAAAAGCATCGACTATGTCGGTGCTTTTTTCAATGAAGCGTTCCCTTGGAACACGAAGTCGCAGTGCTAATGAAGTTGTCTTCGACAATGAAGTGTGCCTCGCGGCACGAAAAGGAACGCTTTGCATCATAAATTTGCAAAGCGAATTTGCTTCATAGTGGCTTTGCCACAACTTCATATTTGCCGAAAGGCAAAGACTTCATTAAAGTAAAAAGGAAATCTTGAAAATCCCGTACGGGTCACCAAGAAAAAAGCATCGACTATGTCGGTGCTTTTTTCAATGAAGCGTTCCTGACGGAACATTAAGTCGCTATCGCTAATGAAGTTGTCTTCGACAATGAAGTGTGCCTCGCGGCACGAAAAGGAACGCTTTGCATCATAAATTCGCAAAGCGAATTTACTTCATATCGGCAGAGCCGATGCTTCATATTTGCCGAAAGGCAAAGACTTCATTAAAGTAAAAGGGTAAAAAACTCGGAAATCCCGCCCGAGTGAAAAAACAGAAAATAAAGAAAAAAAGGACAACTTTTTAGTTGTCCTTTTTTACATCAAAATTTTATAAACTTCACCGTTTTGTCTTGCCTTTTCTTCGTCAGTGTAGAAGGCGACGAGGGCAGGTCCTGCGCCACTCATCAAAACGGCGTCCGCTCCTGAATTAAGGAGTTTTTCACGAAGTGCTTTCACTTCGTGCAGTTCGGGGAAAACTACTCTTTCAAAGTCGTTGAAAAGACCTTTTGTGAGTGCCTTTGCATCACCATTTTTCAGAGCGTCGATTACAATTTGGTGGTTATGCGGGGTGTCACTCTTTTCAAGGGCGTCAAAGGAATCATACACCTTGCCCGTTGAAAGTTTTGTGCCCACTTTAATTATATTAAGGTATAAGTCTAAGATAGGGGATAGGTCAAGTTCTTCGCATTTATCCCCAATCCCTGTGCAAAGGCAAGGTGTCTTTTTCAGGCAATAGGGTACGTCTGCACCAAGACAGAGAGCAAGAGAGTGCCTTTGAGAGTCTGAAAGTGGCTGAAAAAGTTCTTCAAGACAGTCAATAGTTGCCGCACAGTCGGCAGAACCGCCACCAAGACCCGATGCCACGGGAATATTTTTTTGAAGTTTAATATCAACGCCTTTTTTTATGCCCGTCAAGGCAAAATAACCTTCTGCCGCCCTGATACAAAGATTGTCTTTCGTGTTAAGTGCAGGGTCTGAGACGAAGACACGTGTAGTGCCCAAGGAATTTTCACTCACCTCAAGGGCGTCAAAAAGACTTGCCCTTGCCATAACCGAGACAAGCGAGTGGTATCCGTCACACCTTTTCTCACCTACTTCAAGGGTGAGATTTATTTTAGCATAAGCCTTTCTTTCGGCTTTTTTCATCAGTTTTGTCCTTCGCTTTTCTTTGCTTTTTGTCCTATTTTGTTTTCAGTACGGTTCAAGAGTCTCTTTATGTTTTCTTTGTGCATAACGATTACGATAACTGAGATAAGTATAGAAATAACGGTGGCCAGAAATCCTTTGTCAGAGTTAAAGGCGTTAAGCAACATAGGGTAGAAGAAAGCGCAGATGACCGAGCCCAGAGATATGTACTTTGAGGTTGCAACAATAGACACGAAAATTACCACAAGAATGAGGAAAACTACGGGATTAAGGCAGAGAATGGAAATTGCGGAAACCACAACTCCTTTTCCGCCCTTGAATTTGTAGTAAATGGGGAATACGTGGCCGAGTATCGCGAAAAGAGCCGCAATATAGGCGCCCCCCTCACCCATTAAGAGCATCGAGAGGATTACGGAAAAAGCCGCCTTCAATCCGTCGAAAATAAAGGTGATAACACCCCATTTTCTTCCGTAGGTCCGCACCATATTGGTAGCCCCTGCATTTCCGCTTCCGTATTTTCTTATATCCTCTTTAAAGAAGATTTTTGAAAAGATTACAGCAAAGTTCAAACTTCCTATAAGGTAAGCGAAAACTCCACACAAAAGCAGGGCAACTATTGCCCAGACACCCTTGTCTGTTTCAAGAAGTTTTAAAAGTCTTGTGTCGTAACTGAGAGGAATGGTGTTCCCGTCAATTTTAATTGCGGGTAGAATAGTGTCTCCACAAAGTTTTGTGAAGAGATAACCGAATTTTGAAAGTTCTCCGAAGGTCATTTGTCTTCCCCTCTTTCTCTTATGATAAGTTTAATGGGAGTACCCTTAAAACCAAAGGTGTTTCTTATACAATTTTCAATATAACGCTGATAAGAGAAATGGAAAAGTTCAGCATTGTTACAGAAAATAACGAAAGTTGGGGGCTTGACACCGATTTGTGTCATATAGTAAACCTTGAGGAATTTACCCTTGTCGGAGGGGGGCTGAACGCGAGAGGTCGCCTCTGACAAAACGTCGTTGAGCATACCTGTGGAAATTCTCAGGTTCGACTGTAAATTAACGTAGTTTATATGCTCGAAAAGAGTATCGATTCTCTGGCCCGTCTTTGCCGAAATAAAGACAATGGGGGCATAGGTCATATAGGAAAGCGCCTTGTAAACGTCCTCTGTAAACTTCTTGACACTGGAATTATCTTTTTCAATAGTGTCCCACTTGTTTACACAGATAACCGAAGCCTTTCCTGCCTCGTGGGCAAGACCTGCAATTCTCTCGTCCTGAGCAGTAACACCTTCGTTTGCATCTATCATAATAAGACAGACGTCACTTCTTTCAAGGGCAAGATTTGCACGAAGAACGCTGTACTTTTCAATGGCGTCTTCTATCTTTGCATTACGTCTGATACCCGCTGTGTCAATGAGGTTATACTTTCCGTGAGAGTTTTCCACAAAGGAGTCGATAGCATCTCTTGTAGTACCTGCAACGTCGGAAACGATAACTCGCTGTTCGCCGAGAATTTTATTCACAAGAGAACTCTTTCCGGCGTTAGGCTTACCGATAACCGCAACCTTTATGGTGTCCTTGTCTTCTTCCTCTTCTTCGTCATCGGGGAAGTGGGAGACAACTTCGTCGAGAATGTCACCCGTACCCGTTCCGTGAATAGAGGAAACGGGGATAGGGTCACTGTCAAATCCGAGTTCGTAAAACTCATAGAATTCCATAGGGGGTGCGCCAACCTTGTCACATTTGTTTACTGCCAGAACTACGGGTTTTCCCGAGCGTTTGAGCATTGTGGCAATATCTCTGTCGGCGGCGGTAACGCCTGTGGTCACGTCGGTGAGCATAATGATAACGTCGGCAGACTCAATGGCAATCTGTGCCTGAGTGAAGATGTGCTTCAAGATAACGTCGTCCGCTTTGGGTTCAATACCGCCTGTGTCAATCATCATCATCTTTTTACCGCACCATTCGGCTTCGTAATAGATTCTGTCTCTTGTAACGCCTGGGGTATCCTGAACGATAGAAATGCGTTCACCAACTATTTTATTAAAAAAAGTACTTTTGCCAACGTTGGGTCTTCCCACAATGGCAACTATGGGTTTTGACATAGTCTTTTCCTTTCAAATTTTACTTACGTTAAGAAATAATCCCTTCGACAAAACTTCCGCCATCGCTTGTGACAACAGTCTTTACTCCAAGTTCACGTTCTACGTCCGAGAGGGTTACGTCGTCAAGGAATTTGTTGTCTTCATAGCGAAGAGCGTTCCCAGGAAGAAGAAGCAGGTCTCCAAGGACTTTTCCACGAAGTTGATTTATTATATCCTGACCTGTAAGAAGTCCTGATACAGTTACACTTTCTCCGTAAAAATCATTTCGTATGGGATATACTTTACAATCTATATTATACCAAATTTTATTTATTTTTTCAACTGCCTGTCTTATGGTATCAAAACTTGCATAGCCTGTGGCAATACTTACAGTCTTTTTCAAGGGGTTTTCTTCCATTCCTTCAAGGTAAAAATCCACTTCGTCTATAAAAGAAGCGACCATTCCCACACCGTTTTCCAGTTGCAAAAAGTCTTCGTAAAACTCGCTTTCGGGCAGTTTTCGACCTGCCTTTATATAGAACTCGTCGGAAGGGTAGACAAGACGGGTTTTGTATTTTTCAAGGTAATTTTCTCCCATCTTTTCAAGATAGTCGATAATTTCTTCGCAGTCCTCGGCTGTAAAGGGCTCAAGAGGGTAAAGACCTCTCCTATGCTTTGTAAGACCTACGGGAACTACCGAAATACTCTTTAAGTTTGGTGTCAATCTTTCAAGGTCTAAAAGGGTACGTTCAAGTTCCTTTTTATCGTTTACTCCTTTACAAAGGACAATCTGGGCATTGAGGTCAATACCACCGTTTTTCAGTCTTTCCATCTGGTCGAGGATTTTCCCAGCAAAGCGGTTATTTAGCATCATCTGTCGGAGTTCGGGATTTGTCGCCTGAACCGAAACGTTAATAGGGGATATGTGCATTGATATAAGGCGGTCAAGTTCCTTATCGTCAACGTTTGTAAGAGTAACGTAGTTACCGAAAAGGAAGGCAAGACGTGTGTCGTCGTCCTTGAAGTAAATACTTTCTCTCATAGAATGAGGGTTCTGGTCAATGAAACAGAAGATGCACTTGTTTCGGCAAGACTCCTGTTTGTCCATAAGGAAAGTATCAAATTCAAGACCGATGTCGTCGTATTCACCCTTCTTTATTTTCACTTCGCGAAGGTCACCTTCAAGACTTTGTATTTCTAACACAAGGCTTTTTTCGCATAAGAAGAATCTGTAATCAAGGACGTCACGGATTGGGTGCGAGTTTATTTGAATAAGAGTTTCCCCTTGGCGAATACCTTTTTTATCCGCCAGAGACCCTTTTGTTACCGATTTGATTTTTACCAAGTCAAACACCTTTTACCTTTCAGATAGCATAGTAAAAAAATATGCCATACCGAATAATAAACTCACGGCATGGCATACTCTGTTTAGTGTTTCGATTAGTTCTGCTTTATGACTTCCTCGCCATTGTAAGAACCGCACTTTGAACAAACTCTGTGAGGAAGGTTGTATTCTCCGCACTTAGGACATACTGAAAGTCCGGGTACTTTGAGTTTCCAAACACTTGAGCGTCTTTTATTCTGTCTTTGACTGGATACTTTTCTCTTGGGTACTGCCATCTTACTTGACACCTCCTCATTCTTCTATATGAAAAATATAGTTTATACTTTTTTAGTCCTCGTCGAAAAAACTTTCAAGGATTTTCCAACGTGGGTCCTTCTCCACTCTCACGCAACCGCAGTCACCGTCGTTCAGGTCTTTTCCACACTTTGTGCAAAGGCCCTTGCAATCTTCGTGGCACAGATGGGATAGGGGAAGATTTAAAATTATCATTTCCCTTACAAGTTCACCTAAATCGATAACCTCGTTTTCGGGAATTATATACTCGTCGTTGTCCATGTTTTCAAGATTTTCGGCAACGGGTGCTTTCAAATCAAGGGTGAGTTCTCTTTTTAAAGGAGTAAGGCACCTTGAACAAACGGTTTCGTATGTTACAGTTATTTCAGCCGAGAATTCAATATATCCCGACATATTGACCACTTTGCCTTTGATTCTGGGGGATTGGGGAAAGGAAACGTCGAAGTCTTTGTCATCAAGTGACACCGACGTGTCAACGTCAATTTGTCTCGTTTCACCGCGGAGCAACCCCGAAACGTCAAGCATAAAGGAATTTACAAGATTTTGGTCCATTTCTTCCTCACATTAAGGTCATTTCAGAAAAACCGCAAAGTATATTATACACACGGGTTTTCTTTTTGTCAATATTATTTTATGTTTTTTATTTGTTTTTCACAAAAAACGTAACTTTCGGATTATTTTTTCTTTTGAGCTTCAAGTTTTTCCTGTCTTGCCGCTTCTTCTTGTGCAAGAATTACAGCGTTAGACTCTTTGTAGTTTTTAAGTTTCGCATTCTTGAAGATTGTGTATCCGTAACCTGAAGTATCAAGTTTTGAAAGTTTCTTTGACTTAAGATAAGAGTTAACGTTGAAGTGAAGGGGAGCAACGGGTGAAAGTTCAAGAAGCATTTCTTCTGCATCATGGAGAAGAGCAGTTCTTTCTTTTCTGTCTGTTGTAACAGATATCTTTTCGATAAGCTTGTTGTATTTTTCGTTGTCGAAGCCTGTTACGTGAGTTGCTGTTCTTTCTTCGCCTGTAATGTCAATTGCTTCACCGCTGAATTCCTTTGCGAAAGGAGCAAGGAAAGCGAAGGCATCGGGAGCAAGTCCCTGATAGTCGATACCGATAACGTCGAAGTCACCCTTGTAAAGTTTGTTGGTATAAGCCTTACCTGCACCTGATGAAAGGGTTACCTTGAAACCAAGTCCTTCCCAAACCTCTTTGGTATATTTTGCAATCTCAACGTCTGCTGTATCACGGAGAGTGTAGATATTGATTGTATAATCTGAGGGGGTAATTCCCGCTTTTTTAATAAGAGTTTTTGCTTCTTTGAGGTTGGCAGAAACAGAAATTAAGTCACCGCCTACTTTTCTGAACTCTTTACCTGCTTTTTTATCGTTTACACCATAGGTAACAAGACCTGTTGCAGGCTTTACACCAAGACCTGAAATTTCAGCGATTTTCTCTCTGTCAAGAGCAAGGCTGAGTGCCTGTCTTACAAGAGAATTATCAAAAGGTGCCTTTGTTGTGTTGAAGAAATAAGAGTAAACTGAGAGAAGGTCGGATGTTTCCATCTTCTTTTCGTTTGCCGCATAAGTTTCTTTTTCAAAAGCGCTTATGTAGTAGATTTCTCCGTTTTCAAAACGTTCCATCTGTTCTGCTGTGGTGAAGGTAAAGTCAATTGTGAGTTTATAGGGTTTTACAACCTTGTAAACTGCAGAGTCAGAACTCTTTTCTCTGTTATAAACTGCGTTTCTCTGGAAAGTCACGCTCTTGGTAGGGTCGAAGTTTTTAAGAGTGAAAGCACTGTTTGCCGAGAAATCGTCAAGAGATGCAGCCCAAGAATCTTCATTTCCTGCAACGTTGTCTTCACGACTGGCAACAAGTGCGGGACTTGATACTGCCTCAAGGAAAAGGTCAAGGTTGAAAGGGCCTTCAAACTCAATTTTTAAAAGCGAGTCGCTTTCGGCATATACGCCAAGGTCGTCGGCTGTAACGTCACCTGCTTTGTAAGCCTTAGCATTTTTAATTCCGTAAAGGAGACAAGCGGCAGGTGAACTTGTTTCGGGAGAGAGAATTCTTCTCCAAGCGTAAACGAAATCGTCTGCCTGAACGTACTTCTGGTCGTCCCAAGAAGTTTCCTTGAGTTCAAAGAAGAGCCAGTATTCACCTTTTTCTTCATCTATTTTGGTGTACCAGTCACTTGCCATACCTTTTTCTATCTTACCGTTTTCTTTAAGGACGGTAAGCCCTTCGTAAAGCAAGGTGGTGTTTTTAAAAACGTCTGCATCATACATCATAGGCACAGGGTCGTAGTTACTGATTTCCTCTGTGATGAATACAGGGATAATCGCGCCTGTGTCGTCCTTGTCTGCCGCACAACCTGAAAGGGTGGCAACAAGCGTAAGACATACAATAATAATAGACACTATTTTCTTCATGGTGTTCCTCCTGAAAAGATAATGATAACAGCAAATGAGAACTTTAACTCATTTCTGTTCTCTTTCGCGTACTAATTCATAGTGTATTGTACCACAAACACCTTTTTTTTGCAACGATAATTTTTAACTTTTTATCTATTGCACAATAGATTTTTTCTTTTTTCGGCATTTTTTACAAAACACACTGTAAAAAGCGCTTTCCCAGTTAATTTCTCCTTAACAAAATTATGACGGTAAACCCGCCCGAAGAATATAATGTTAACGAGCAGTCCACGCCTTTTCTTCCCCAATGAGAAAGTGTTGCTGCTTATTTTATGAAAGGAGTAAAAAGATGACTTTTTTGATTTATATACCGATATTATTGGCTTTTCTTGTCGCTACTGTGTCTTATTCCCGCAGTAACAGAGACCTTTGCTATGAAGCCTCGTGCAGTCGAGTGAGAGGAAACTGCTTCAGAGAAGGACATGACTTCGGATGCGACACTTGCAATACCACCACCCACCGCTGTGCAAACAACAATATCGACCTTGCCTGTGCCAGATTTAAAAAAGCACCTGTATGTGAGTGCCAGTGCCGTCTGGAAGAACTTCAGAACCTTGCAGACAACGGTTTTGAAATCTGGCGCACTGACCCCGCCGCTGTTGCCGCAGACTTTATGCAGAACTGCTTTATCGACCCCTGCTTCAGAGGTTATCCAAGTTATGTTGCAGGAACTTGCAACTGCTGTGACAAAACCTACGTAGTGCTTGGCGTAAGTTGTGCAGGATATATGATTTTCGAGCTTTGTCAACCTGTGAAATCCCGCGAGGGCGGTATCTGGACGGTTACCCGATACGGAAAATACAACGGTTGTTTTTCTTAAACAAACAATTTAACATAAGACGAAAGAGCGCAGTCGCAAGGCTGTGCTTTTTTGTTGACTTTTTTTCTCTTGTATGATATGATAAAATGTAACGAATTATAAATTGGGATAATTTTGGAATACGGATTTGAAAAAATGATAATATTAGGTATAGACCCTGGAATTGCCACAGTAGGCTGGGGAGTAGTCAGCCTTGATAAAGGCTCTTTTCGTTATATCGACTGCGGAACTATAAGAACCCCGTCGGGTATGCGAGTTGAAAGACGCCTGTATCTGATACATATGGCACTTTGCGACATAATCAAGAGGTACACTCCCGACGAAATTTCAATAGAAGAACTTTTCTTCAACAACAATCAAAAAACAGTTATAAACGTAGCACAGGCAAGAGGCGTTATCCTCTTTTGCGCAGAGGAGCACAGAATACCCGTTTTTGAATATACGCCATTGCAGGTAAAACAGGCTATGGTAGGCTACGGCAGGGCAGAAAAGAAGCAAGTTATGGAAATGACCAGAGTTTTTCTGAAACTTGACAGCCACCCAAAGCCCGACGACGCGGCGGACGCTCTGGCACTCTCTATATGCCACGGACATACAAGAGGCAGTAAAATGAGAGGGCTTACCACAATAAAATATTCCAAGAAGACAGGCGGAAACTAAGATGTATTATTATATTTCTGGCAAACTTGTGCTTGTGGGCAAGGGCTTTGCGGTAATAGACAACAATTCAATAGGCTACGGTATGTCGGTAAGCGATAAGACCGCAGGACGACTTATTTCAAAAGAGGGAGAAGAGGTACGCCTTTATACCTACTTCCACGTTAAAGAGGACGCCCACGAACTTTTCGGCTTTTACTCCATGGAGGAAAAGAAGATTTTTGAAATGCTTATCTCCATTTCGGGAGTAGGACCTCGTGCCGCTATGGCGATTTTATCTGCTCTCACCCCCGAACAGTTCACAATGGCGGTGCTCTCGGAAGACGCAAAGGCGATTTCTTCGGCGCAGGGCATTGGAATAAGAACTGCCCAGAAGATTATACTTGAACTTAAAGACAAGTTAGGTAAAGACGATTTTGTTTCTGTCTCACCTTCGGCACAAAAGAACAAAGGCGTCACAAACAGCGCTATGAAAGACGCTCTGATGTCCCTTGAAGCACTGGGATATACCAGAAGCGAAGCCATGAAGGCTATGAGTGTTGAAGGAAATGATAAGATGACGGTGGAAGAACTTATCCGTATATCCCTTAAAAGACTTACAAAACAGTAGAAACTAAAAAGGTGTACTGATGAACAAAGATTATAATTTTGAAGACGGTTTTGACGTTCAGGATTACAGACTTATATCCACTTCGGAAACTGAGGAAGACAGCGAGAACTCAGGAGGGGAAAACTCTCTTCGCCCCGAAACGCTTGATGAATACATAGGGCAGGAAAAGGCAAAGGAAAGCCTTAGAATTTCCATTGAGGCTGCAAAACTCCGTGAAGAAGCCCTCGACCATATTTTGCTCTATGGCCCTCCCGGACTCGGTAAAACTACCCTTTCGGCAATAATTGCAAACGAAATGGGAGTAAATCTTCGTATAACCTCAGGCCCTGCTATTGAAAAACAGGGCGACCTTGCTGCACTCTTGTCCAATCTCTCCCGTGGAGACGTGCTCTTTATAGACGAAATACACAGACTCAGCCGAAACATCGAAGAAATACTCTATCCTGCAATGGAGGACTATGCCCTTGACATAATTATAGGCACAGGTCCTGCCGCAAGAAGTATAAGAATACCCCTTGAAAGATTTACCCTGATTGGTGCAACCACCAGAGCAGGTCAACTCTCTGCCCCCTTAAGAGACCGCTTTGGCGTAATACACCGCCTTGAACTCTACACCGCCGAGGAACTTTGCAAAATTGTTGAAAGAAGTGCGGGTATATTAGGAATTGAAACTACCCACGACGGAGCACTTGAAATCGCAAGACGAAGCAGAGGAACTCCCCGTATTGCCAACAGACTGTTAAAGAGAGTTCGTGACTGGGCACAGGTAAAGGGAGAAGGAATTATCGACAAACAGACAGCAGACCGTTCTCTTAATATGCTGGAGATCGACTCGCTGGGACTTGACAACACAGACAGAAGAATGCTTTTGTCAATTATCAAAAACTTTAACGGAGGTCCTGTGGGACTGGAAACGCTGTCAGCGGTTATCGGTGAGGAATCCGTTACTATCGAAGACGTGTACGAACCCTATCTTATGCAAATAGGCTTTCTTGTACGTACCCCAAGGGGCAGATGCGTGACAAAGAGTGCCTATGACCATTTGGGTTGTCGTTACACTTTAAACGACACGGCAGGTGCCCAACTGTCTATGGAGGACAGTGACGCCTGATAGTCAGAAAGGACTAAAATGGCAAAAACAAAAAAGCAAAAACTTAAAATAACACCTCTTGGCGGTATAGGTGAAGTAGGAAAGAACCTTACTGCCATAGAGTATGGCGACGATATGATTATCGTCGACTGCGGACTTGGTTTTCCCGACGACGATATGCTGGGAATAGACCTTGTCATTCCCGACATCACCTATCTTGAAAAGAATTGCGAAAAAATCCGCGCGATTTTCTTAACCCACGGACACGAAGACCATATCGGTGCAATTCCCTACGTTTTGAGAAGTATTAACGTACCTATCTACGGTACGAGACTCACCCTTGGAATACTTGCACAAAAACTTGAAGAACATCACCTTGAAAAAATCGCACAACTTCACTGCATAAAGGCAGGAACGGTTACAAAAATCGGAGCCTTTACCCTTGAAGCAGTAAGAGTTAACCACTCTATTGCCGATAGCGTTGCCTACGCTATAACTACCCCTGTTGGAACGGTGGTATTCAGTGGAGACTTTAAGATTGACATAACTCCGATTGATGGAGAAATGACCGACCTTACCCGCTTTGGCGAACTTGGTAAAAAAGGAGTTCTCGCACTGTTCTGCGAATCCACTAACGCCGAACGTCCCGGTTTTACCCCCTCTGAGAGAATAGTAGGTAAAAGCCTTGACACGATTTTTGCAAACACCTCAAAGCGTGTAACCATCGCCACCTTTTCATCTAACGTGCACCGTGTTCAGCAGATAATTAACGCCAGTGAAAAGTTTGGCAGAAAAATTGCCATTACAGGCAGAAGTATGACAAGTGTAGTAAAGGCTGCAACAGCCCTTGGATATATGCACATTCCCGAAGGAATGCTTATTGGAATTGAGGAAATGAAGCGTTTCAGACCCGACCAGATAACCCTCATTACCACAGGCAGTCAGGGAGAACCTATGAGCGCCCTCTACCGAATGACCTATTCCGAACACGAAAGAGTTAAGGTGAATTTAGGACACGACGACCTTGTTGTAATATCTGCCACTCCCATTCCCGGCAACGAAAAACTTGTCAGCGGTATAATAAACGAACTTCTCCGCAAGGGCGTTGAAGTCGTATATAATCAGGTAGCAGACGTACACGTTTCAGGTCACGCCTGTCAGGACGAAATCAAACTTTTAACAGCACTCCTTAAACCCCGATTTTTCGTGCCTATGCACGGAGAATATAAGCACCTAATCAGCAATAAGGCTTTGGCAAGGCAGGTGGGTATTCCCGAAGACAATATCCTCATTCCCGAAATCGGAAAGACCATTGAACTTGACGCAAGGAGCATCAAGGCAGGACAGAGTGTTCCGTCGGGAAAAGTTCTGGTGGACGGATATGGAGTAGGTGACGTTGGAAGCGTGGTACTTCGGGACAGAAAACATCTTGCCCAAGACGGACTCATAGTCGTGGTTGTGGCAATCGACGTTGAAGGCGGCTACGTGCTTTCAGGACCCGATATCGTGTCAAGAGGTTTTGTATACGTAAAGGAATCTGAATCTCTTATGGAAAGCGTAAAGGCGGCGGCGTCAAATTCTATTGAAAAGACTCTGGGTTCAGGAAACTGCGACTACAACGCCATAAAATCCAATTTAAGAGACGACCTTACAAAACTCTTATATAATAAGACAAAACGCAAACCTATGATATTACCCATCATAATGGACGTTTAATAACGTCAATTTTGGGTAAAAGTAAAAACTTCTCTGTGAGAATTCACAGAGAATACATAAAAAACGAAATAAAAAACGGAGGTAAATTTATATGAAACTCATATTTGCAGTAGTTAACAACGACGACGGTAACAACGTGTGTGCCGAACTTATAAAAGCAGGATTCAGTGTTACCAAAATGGCATCGACAGGCGGATTTTTGAAAAAAGGCAACGTAACCTTTTTCACCGCGGTAGAAGACGATAAAGTAGATGAAGTTCTTGAAATAATAAAGACTCACAGTCAGAAGAGAACCTATCATATAAATGCCGATTTGACAATCGGTGCTCCCGTGACACCTATGGAAGTAACTATAGGCGGTGCCACCGTGTTTGTAACGGACATTGAAAGATTTGAGAGAGTTTAAATGAGTTTTATCATAGGGAATAAGACTCTGCTTTCAGAATTTGAAAATCTTAAAAAAAGCGGAAGAATAAGCCACTCGTATATCATAGAAGGGGCAAAAGGAAGCGGACGACTGACCCTCGCACGTGCCCTTTCTGCTATGATTTTGTGTGGCAGTACCCCCTTTTGCGAAAAGTGTGACACTTGTAATAAGGTTTTACAGGGAATTCATCAGGACGTAAGAGAACTGATACCCGAATTAGACCCCGGTGTTATAAAGATTGACGATATCCGTGAAGTAATCAAAGAAACACATATAAAACCTGCCGAGAGCGACAAAAAGATATTCATAATCGAGAATGCCCAGCAAATGAATATTCCCGCCCAGAACGCACTTCTTCAAACCTTTGAAGAAGCCCCCAAAAACGTAATCTTCTTTTTACTTGTAACAAACAGGAATTTACTTCTTCCCACTATAAAATCAAGAGCAGTCACCCTGAAAAGTGAAAGACTGCCAGAAGAAGTGATAAAAAAAGAACTTGAAAGACGTTACCCTAAAAAAACCGACATTATAGACGAAGCGGTACTCTTGTCCGACGGAGCCTTGGGGGCAGGAATTTTAGTTATGGAAAACGGAGAAATGGGGAAAGCGGTAAGCGTTGTAAAGAGTTACTTTACCGCCCTTGATACCGACCCCACCTTCTTAAACCTTTCCGAGATACTTGGTAAAAAGGTGTCAGAGGACAGAAAATTTATGTTCTGGGTACTCACCTATTTTTCCTCGGCTTTAAGAGACGTGTTGGTTTTGCCTGTGTCCCCCGACACGAAACCTATGTTCTTCACAGACAGACAAATGTGTGACAGACTTTCAAAGGTACTTAAAAAAGAACAAATATTTGAAGTATATAACACCATTACCACGGTATTGCAGAATTTTGCAAAAATAAATACGGTCTCGGCACTTGCCAATATCAATATGGCAATGTCGTCAGACTTTTCTAAATAAAAAGGAAACGATAGATGGAAAATAACATTAACAACGAAAACGCTATCACCGAAACTTTAGACAGTTACGAAATAATCGGCGTCAGATTCAAAGAGGTAGGTAAGATTTATTACTTCGACCCCGCAGGACTCAAATTTTCTGTGGGCGACAAGGTAATAGTTGAAACCTCACGAGGTGTAGAATACGGTAACGTCCTTGTGTCAAATAAGACCGTAGGTCCCGAGGACGTGGTACTCCCCTTGAAAAAGGTAGTAAGACGTGCCACCAAAGAAGACGCACAGAGATATGAAGAAAACGAAAAGGTGGCGGAAGGAGCCAAGTCAATCTTCCGTGAAAAGTGTGCAGAACACAAACTTGAAATGGATTTAGTTGACGTGGAAATGACCTTCGACAACTCAAAACTCCTTTTCTATTTCACCTCAGAGGGCAGAGTAGATTTCAGAGAATTCGTAAAGGACCTTGCCGCAGTTTTCAAAACGAGAATAGAACTCAGACAGATAGGAGTCCGTGACGAAGCAAAGCAGATGGGCGGTCTTGGAATATGTGGCAGAGATTTCTGTTGCCACTCCTTCCTTTCCGACTTTGATCAGGTTTCCATAAAAATGGCAAAAGAACAGGGCCTCAGCCTTAACTCTGCCAAGATTTCGGGCACTTGCGGAAGACTGATGTGTTGTCTGAGATACGAAAACGACGTTTACGAAGAGGAAATAAAGAAGACACCCAAGGTGGGTGCTGTCGTATCCACCCCGTCGGGTAAGGGAGTTGTTGTGGACTCAAATCCTCTTGCAGGAATAATTAAGGTCAGCCTTGACCAGAACAGAGACGCTTCTCCCGTACAGTTTATAAGAGAGCAGGTAAAGGTACTTGCTAACAAAAAAGGTGAACAACAGGCGGAGGAAGAAGTAAATTTGTAATAAATTTTCAAAAAAATTAAAAAATTTTTTGAAAATCTATTTATATTCTTAAACAAGTATGTTACAATATGCCAAGTAACAATGAAGAAATGGAGGAAAACACAATGGCTTACAAAATCACAGATGATTGCATCAACTGCGGCGCTTGTATCAGCGAATGTCCTGTTGAATGTATTGTTGAGGGCGACTCAAAGGCTGTAATCGATGCAGACCAGTGCATTGACTGCGGAACTTGCGCAGGTGTATGCCCCGTTAACGCTCCTAAGGCTGAATAATCAATGCCTCGAGCAAACATTCTGCCACAGGACACCCTGTGGCAGAAACTTTTTGTAATATAATTCATTCCGAAAGGATATAAGATGTATAAACCCGAGAATATAAGAAACTTTTCCATAATTGCCCACATAGACCATGGCAAAAGTACCCTTGCCGACAGACTTCTCGAACACACGGGAACCGTCACAAGTCGTGAAATGGAAGAACAACTTCTTGACAATATGGAACTTGAAAGGGAAAGAGGAATTACCATAAAGGCACGTGCCGTAAAACTTGAATATACGGCAAAGGACGGTGAAGTGTATAACTTAAACCTTATAGACACCCCAGGCCACGTTGACTTTAACTATGAGGTGTCACGTTCACTTTCCGCCTGTGAGGGCGCTTTACTTGTAGTTGACGCTTCTCAGGGAATAGAAGCCCAGACTCTTGCAAACACCTACCTTGCCCTTGACAGTGACCTTGAAATAATACCCGTTATAAATAAAATAGACTTGCCCTCGGCACAGCCCGAAAAAGTTAAATCGGAAATTGAAGACGTAATCGGTATCCCTGCCGACTACGCTCCTTGCATTTCGGCAAAAACGGGACTCAATATAGAGTCTGTGCTTGAGGCAATAGTAAAATACGTTCCCGCCCCCAAGACAGACGTCGACGCTCCCTTAAAAGCCTTGATTTTCGATGCAGTTTACGACTCCTATCGAGGAGTTATCGTCTACGTGCGCATTTTTGAAGGTAAACTTTCGGTAGGGCAGAAGATACGTATGATGAATACGGGCGCTGAATTTGAAGTAGTGGAAGTAGGGCACCTAAGACCCTTTGGCCTTGAATCAAAAAGTGAGGTTATGGCAGGGGAGGTCGCCTACATTACCGCAAGTATCAAGTCTCTGTCGGAAACTAACGTAGGTGACACCGTAACCCTTGCGGAAAACCCCGCAAAAGAGGCTTTCCCCGGCTATAAAAAAGCACTTCCCATGGTGTATAGCGGTGTATATCCTGCAGATGGCGCAAGGTATTCAGACCTTCGTGACGCCCTTGAAAAATTGCAACTTAACGACGCTTCTCTTGTCTTTGAGGCGGAAAGTTCAATCGCCCTGGGCTTTGGTTTCAGATGCGGTTTCCTTGGCCTTTTGCATATGGAGGTAATTCAGGACAGACTGGAACGTGAATTCAATCTTGACCTCATTACCACCGCACCAGGCGTTATTTATAAGATAATAATGAAGAATGGTGAAGTGAAGTTCATTGATAACCCTCATAATTTCCCCACAGGCGACGAGGCGGAAGAAACCCTTGAACCTATTGTAAAAGCGGCAATTCTCACCCCCGTTGAATACGTGGGCACTATTATGGAACTCTGTCAGGAAAGACGAGGGGTATTCAAGGATATGAAGTATATCACCTCCGACCGTGCAGAACTTCATTATAGCCTTCCTCTAAACGAAATTATATACGACTTCTTCGATGCCTTGAAGTCAAGAACTAAGGGATACGCTTCCCTTGACTATGAACTTGCAGGATACGAAAAGTCAAACCTTGTAAAACTTGATATATTGCTTAACGGAAGCGTTGTGGACGCCCTGTCCTTTATAGTGCATTCCGAAAAGGCATATACAAGAGCAAGAAAAATAGTAGAAAAACTCAAAGAAAATATACCTCGCCAACTTTTTGAAATTCCCGTACAGGCGGCAATAGGCGGTAAAGTTATAGCCCGTGAAACAGTTAAGGCTATGCGTAAAGACGTCCTTGCAAAGTGTTATGGCGGTGACATAACAAGAAAGAAAAAACTTCTTGAAAAACAAAAAGAAGGTAAAAAGAAAATGCGTTCTCTCGGTACTGTGGAAGTACCTCAGGAAGCCTTTATGGCGGTGCTTAAATTCGATGAATAGGGGACTGTATATCCATTTTCCTTTCTGCGAAAAGAAGTGCGCCTACTGTAATTTTTACTCTGTCTGCGACACTTCCAAAGAAGAGGAGTATATAAAGGCAATAATAAGGGAAATTTCCGCCTTCAAAGGCAGAAATATCACTATTGACACTCTGTATTTTGGCGGCGGTACCCCCTCTTTGATGAAAGGGGAAAGCGTCAGAGGGATTATTGATGCGGTAAAAGAGTCTTTTGTGCTGTTAAAAGACTCCGAAATTACCCTTGAACTTAACCCTGTGTCTTTAAAAGACGAAAATAAACTTTCAGACTTCAAAAATGCAGGGATAAACAGACTGAGTATCGGTGTACAGAGTTTTAATGACCGTGAACTTCTCGCCCTTTCAAGAGGGCACAGTGCAAAAGAGGCGGAAAGTACAATAGAGAGGGCACGACTTGCAGGTTTTGATAATATTTCCGTTGACCTGATGTTCGGAATTCCTTACCAGACAGTAGAGAGTTTTGAAGAAACTCTTTTAAAAGCCTTGTCTTTGAACGTAAACCACGTATCCCTTTACGCCCTGTCCATAGAAGAAAAGACTGTTTTCGGTGTAAAGGAAAAAAGGGGAGTGGACCTTGGTCTTCCCGATGAGGACACCTTGTGCGAAATGTACTTTACTGCTTGTGAAATCTTAAAGAAGAATGGCTTTGAGCACTATGAAATATCAAACTTCGCAAAGGAAAACTTCCGTTCCCGTCACAACGAAAAGTACTGGAAAAGCCTTGAATATATAGGAATAGGCGCTTCTGCACATTCCTATTTTGAAAACACAAGGTACTCTTTTTCCGACAGTGTAGACCGCTTTTTAGAAGGAGCGACAAAAGAAGACGTCTATGAAAACACAAAAAAAGACAGAGCCGAGGAATTTGTGTTTCTGTCTTTGAGGCTCAGTGACGGACTTGATTTAAATGAGCTTGAAGAAAAATACGGTGTTCACGTAACTGAGGACTTTCAAGAAAAAATTAAACCTCTTTTGGAATTGAAACTGCTCAATTTCTCAAACAATAGAGTATCTTTAAGTGAAAAAGGATTTTTTCTTTCAAATTCAGTAATCGTTCAAATTCTTGAAATTTTAAATTTATAAAAAGTTGCAAAACTCTTTACAAAACCTAAAATTTGTGATAACATATTAAATAGAGAAAAAATCTACTGATTTTTTATGCAAATTTTAAAAAGGAGAAAATCATGAAAAGAATTTTATCTTTAGTGCTTGTACTCGTAATGCTCTTTTCTGCAGTTGTAATGACCCTTACTTCTTGCGGTGAAGACAAAAAACCTGCAGATGTCAAGCCGAATAATAATCAGAATGGCGGCGGAGAGTCCGAAGACAGCATCTATGCTGAACGTGAGGCAATCGACGACGAACTTCCCGAAAGAGATTATAAGGGAAGAACCTTCAGAATCGCTTCCCCCAGACCTACCGAAATTAAGGTAAGTGAAACCGCTATCAATAAGGGTAACCTTATCCTTGACGCGAAATATGACAGAAACCAGGCAGTTGAAAACAGATTTAACGTAAATGTTGAAGTTGTTTACGGTTCTACTGCTACCTCAGAAGTTAACACCTACGTAGCAAAGACCATTCTTTCAGGTGTAGATGAATTCGACCTCTTCATCGGTCACCAGGGTTCAACAGGTGCGCTGGTACTTAAAAACCTTTTCACCAACTGGTATGACATCGACTACGTTGACTTTGACAAACCTTGGTGGGCAGACTCATGTAAAGATGAACTTACATACGACGGAAAAGCAATTCTTGCAGTTTCCGACCTCAACCATCAGGCTATTGAATGTACCTATGCAATGTTCTTCAACAAGAGCATGGCAGCATCCTATGAGCTTGGTAACCTTTATAACATAGCTCTTAATGGCAACTGGACATACGACACATTCTACGGTATGATCAAGGACATCTGGGAAGACGACGGAGACGGCAAGAAGAACTCAAACGACACATTCGGATTTGTTACCGACGGTGGCGACCAGACAACTCAGTGGCTCTACGCTTTTGAAAACCCCATTATGACAAAAGACGCAGACGGAGTTCCTCAGATATCTCTTAAGACAAGTAAGATAAACGATATCGTTAAGAAGATCTACGACCTTAACAACAATACAACAGGTTCGTATTTCCCCAAGGACGATGCTTGGACACGTAGTATGTTTATTGAAGGCAAGGCAATGTTCATTATCGCAAGAATTGACTTTGCAGATACACCCGACCTTCGTAACTTTACAGACGATTACGGAATTCTTCCTATTCCCAAGTACGACGAAAACCAGCAATCTTACCACACAATGTCTTATGCTGAACAGACAGTACTTGCAGTACCCAAGACCGCAAAAGACCTTGAATTTGTAGGTATCATCACAGAAGCACTTTCAGCAGAAAGTTACAAGAAGCTTACTCCTACCTTCTATGAAATCGCTCTTAAATCACGTTACCTTCGTGACGATGAGTCCAAAGAAGTTCTTGATATCATCATCGAAAACCGTGTATTCGACTTCGGTTACATCTATTCAGGAACAGGTTCATTCGGCTCTGTTCTCCATGACGTTGTTACAGCCGGTGGTAACTTTGAATCATACTACCAGCAGAAGAGTCGTATAGCCGGTATCCACTATGACAGAGTTATCAAGGCATTCGACAAATTAAGCTAATAGTAACGTTTATATCGTCTTTTTGGTTAAAACCGAAATGAAATGACATTATAAAGATTAAATAAAGCGTAGTCTATAAAAATAGGCTACGCTTTGTTTATTGTCTGTTCTATTGTACATAGTGTAAATGCAGAGTGCAGTCCGACTCGCTTTAGCCTCGCACACTGCTCGGCTACGCTCCCTGTATGGCTTGAATTTTTGTAGGCTCCGCTAATCGCTACACCACAAAAATCCCCCGCTCAAATGCAGAGTGCAGTCCGACTCGCTTTAGCCTCGCACACTGCTCGGCTACGCTCCCTGTATGGCTTGAATTTTTGTAGGCTCCGCTAATCGCTACACCACAAAAATCCCCCGCTCAAATGCAGAATGCTGTCCGACTCGCTTTAGCCTCGCACACTGCTCGGCTACGCTCCCTGTATGGCTTGAATTTTTGTAGGCTCCGCTAATCGCTACACCACAAAAATCCCCCGCTCAAATGCAAAATGCAGAATTAAGGAACAAATGCTTCGCATTTGAGTTGATTTTATTATAAGTTTAGCGGATTTTCCGCTAAACGTATAAAAAACTAACACTTTTAAAAAAGAAATTTAGTCTATATACAAGGACTAAACCCAATTTTTTCTAATACTTGTGTCTTTCACTTTTCATTGTAAAAACTTTAGTCTATTGCTCTAAAAATCATAGAATTTTTGAGGAAAAATTCGCAATCCCGAAGCCGTCGGCGTACTTATGTACGGCAGTGCGAGGGAGGGCGAAAGAAATGAAACTCAAATAATTCAAAAGAAGTTCTGTAGAACTTCTTACATTAGAAGAATTGTAAAATGGTACAAAAGAATAAATAAAGCATAGTCTATTTTCATAGACTATGCTTTACTAAACTTTTTATAATGTCATTTCATTTCGGTTTTAACCAAAAATTCAATTTCACTTAAGCTGGAATTTGTCGTGCCATGCTGCACAAAGAGTAGCAAAATTTCCGTCAGGCTGAGTTTTCACCTCATGCAGATACTCGTGAGTATCAAAAGTTCCGTGGGCTGCTTCAATCATAGCAACCGCAATATTGGAGCAGTGGTCGGAAATACGCTCACAGTTAGTTAAAAGGTCGGTGAGCACAAAGCCCAGTTCAATGGTACAACTGCCTTTTTGAAGACGTGTAATGTGCCTTGTTCTGATTTCGGTAACTATGGTGTCTATAACCTGTTCAAGAGGTTCGACGGTCTTTGCAAGATTTATATCCTGCTCTACGAAGGCACGAACGGTAATATTCAGAATTTCGCTAACCGCTTGTGCAACGGTAGTAAGTTCGCCTCTCGCTTCATGGGAGAAGGAAATCTGTTTATCAAACATTTCACGGGAGACACCAACAAGGTTGTCGGCGTGGTCACCAATTCTTTCAAGGTCGGTTATAACGTGAAGAAGCATAGAAACGTTTTTGGAGTCTGCGTCAGAAAGTTGACACTTTGAAAGTTTTACAAGGTAAGTTCCGAGTTTATCTTCATAGGAGTCAAGAACCCCTTCCGACTCGGTAATTTCAGAAGCCTTCTTTTCATCATACTTATTTAATAGTTCAAGAGAAGCGAAAACCGAAGCTTTGGCAATTTCCGCCATATCCTTTGTAGTTTCAAGTGCCTTACCTGCCGCAACAGAGGGAAGAGTGAGCAAACGCTCGTCCAGAAGTTCGGATTGACTTTTACCTTCCTTGATTATCTTGCAAGACGCCTTTTCCAAGAGTTTTGCAAAGGGGAAAAGAAGTGCGGTTGTGCACACGTTGAATATTGAATGAATTACAGCAATACTAAATGGGTCAATAGGTGAATTTACAAAAGGAATATTTACAAAAGCCACCACAAGCGACCAGATAGCGAGGAACACCAGTGTGCCGATACAGTTAAATAGCACGTGAACTATAGCAACGCGTCTTGCGTTTTTGTTAGCGCCGATAGAAGAGAGAAAAGCGGTAACACAAGTACCTATATTCTGACCCATAATAATGGGGATAGCGGAAGCGAAGGTAATTCCGCCTGTCATTGAAAGCGCCTGTAAAACACCCACAGATGCAGAAGAAGATTGAATGATAGCGGTGAATATTGCACCTACTAGCACACCGAGAACGGGGTTAGAGAAAAGAGTGAGAATGCTTGTAAATTGAGAATTTGTGGCAAGAGGTTCAACTGCAGTGGACATAAAGTCCATACCGTACATCAGCACTGCAAAGCCAACGAATATTGAACCTACGTCCTTCTTTACCTGCTTTTTCGATATCATTATCATAAGAATACCGATAAAAGCAACCACAGGTGAGAAGGATTCAGGCTTCAGAAGCCTCATAAAAAGGGAATCACTTTCAATTCCCGTAAGGCTAAGTAGCCAAGCGGTAACGGTTGTTCCTATATTTGAGCCCATAATTATGTATATGGACTGACCGAGTTTCATAACGCCTGAGTTTACAAGACCTACAAGCATAACGGTCATAGCAGAGGAAGACTGAATTATCGCGGTAATTCCCATACCTAAAACGAGACTTTTAAGAGGATTTGACGTGAGTTTTTCAAGTATTCGTTCAATCTTTCCACCCGCAACTTTTTCAAGTCCGTCAGAAAGCACGTTCATTCCGAAAAGGAATAAAGCAAGTCCGCCCAAAAGTCCGATTATTGAAAAAATATCCATTTGTTTTTCCTTTCAGTTAAAATAAAATCCGTATTGTAGTACCTACCCCTACTTCACTTTTTGCTGTCACACTTGCCGACATAAACATAGCACCGTGCTTTACAATGGAAAGCCCAAGCCCCGTTCCGCCGATTTCCTTGGAGTGACTCTTGTCAGCCCTCCAGAAACGCTCAAAAATATGTGGCAAGTCCTCTTCGGAAATGCCGATTCCCGTGTCGGCAATCTCAAATTCCACTCCGTCAATGCGTTGACGGATTTTTATTTTAACTTCTCCTCCTTGCTTGTTGTACTTTATAGCATTGTCGAGAAGATTATATATCATTTCTTCGATTATCTGCTCACCGCCGAAAACGAAACTCTTGTCACCCGAAAGGGTTATAGTAACGTCTTTTTCCTTTGCCATCATATCAAGGTGCTCAATTACCCCAAGTGTTAAGTCCCACAAGTTGATTTTCTCAATCTTAACTTCGATGTCTTTACCGTCCAGTTGGGAAAGTTTAATTATGTCACCCACAAGGGTTATAAGTCTGTGGGACTCGTCAAAGATTTTCCCTGCAAAGCGGGGCACGTCTTCTTCTTTAACAAGTCCGTCACGGATAAGTTCCGAATAACCCTTGATACTCGTGAGAGGAGTTTTCAGTTCGTGAGAAACGTTGGCGGTAAAGTCCCGCCTCATTTTGTCTTGCTCTGTGTGTAGCAAGTCCATTTTTTCAAGATTTTCTTTAACCTTTTTGTCGTACTTTTTAATTTTTTTCTTTAAAGGATAAAGTTCCGTATAGGTGTCTTCCACCCCCATATTTTCAACGTCAAGAGTGTTGATTTTGTCTGCAATTTTTTTAGCAGTGTTCATGGGAAGTGTCAGCGAGAGCAGTAAAAGCGTGACAAATCCCATACAAAAGGTGGCAGTCAACGCATAGGGAACGTCCTTCTTTGTAAAATATACGAAAATAAAAGTAATAAGAGAAAGCGCGAGAGTTATAAGGGATACCCAAAGTGTACTTTTTGCAATTTCCCGACTCAAAGAATTTTTCTTCATAATTTATTCCTTTACTTTGTCTGAAATTTTGTATCCAACGCCTCTGACTGTTTCAATAAGTTCTCCTGCCTTGTGGAGTTTTTGACGCAGTGTTCGTATGTGAACGTCAACCGTTCTGCTCTCTCCGTCAAAAGAATAACCCCATATAGCGTTAAGTAATTGGTCCCTTGAAAGAACAATTCCTATATTTTTAAGTAGCATACAAAGAATTTCAAATTCCTTGTAGGTGAGCGTCACGTTTTCACCGTTAACCGCCACGGTATGACGCTCGGGGCAAACGTAAAGTGGACCGATAGTATATTCAAAGTGCTTTGTGTCGCTCTGGTTTTTTCTGAGTCTTGCCTTCACCCTTGCCACAAGTTCCATAACTCCAAAGGGCTTTGCAATATAGTCGTCGGCGCCCAGTTCAAAACCGTTCACCTTGTCTATCTCAGAACTTTTTGCACTAAGGAGTATTACAGGCACCTGACAGGTGTCGGGGGCACTCTTTATTTTTTTCAGAATTTTCAGTCCGTCCTCTTCGGGAAGCATTATGTCAAGAAGTATAAGGTCTGGCACCTCTTTTTTTATGCACTTCCAGAATGTCGAGGGAGTAGAAAAACTTTCCGTTTCAAGACCCATACTCGTCAAAGCGTAAGTGACAAGTTCTCTTATGTTGTCATCGTCTTCAATAAGATATATCAAGACTTTACCTCCCGCATTTTAATTGTTATGTCGACACATTTTAACAGGGAAAATATAAATTCACAAAAAATTTAGGTAAAATATATGTTAAATTATAGACCATCTATTTCCATTATAATTAAATATGTACTTTTTTTCAATAAAAAAAGCAAAACTATTGAATTTTTCAAAAATATGAGTTAAAATGTAAATGCTTACAATTTGTAAAATTTACTGTTGAAAGGACAATATCATGAATTTTGAAAAGAAAATTAGACCCGAGAGAATAATCCAATTCGGTGAAGGCGGCTTTTTAAGAGGCTTCGTTGATTGGATGGTACAAAAAATGTGCGACAAAGGCGTACTTGATGCAAGTGTAGTTGTAGTTCAGCCTATCGAAAAGGGTATGTGTGATATGCTTTCAGCACAGAACTGCCTTTACACCCACGTTATCAGAGGCGTAGAAGGCGTTGACAAGACACTTGTCGACGTAATTTCAAGATGTGTAAAGCCCTATGATGACTTTGAAGAATATCTCAAACTCGCAGACAAAGAGGAAATGCGCTTTGTAGTTTCAAACACTACCGAGGCGGGAATCGTATTTTCAAGCGAAGATAAAATTACCGACGCACCCCCCAAAACTTTCCCTGCAAAAGTTACACTCCTTTTGAAGAGAAGATTTGAAAAGGGACTTCGCGGATTTATTTTCCTTCCTTGCGAACTTATCGACAAAAACGGTGACAACCTCAAAAAGACCATTCTCCAGTATGCAGACCTTTGGAATTTGTCCGAAGACTTTAAGAACTGGGTAGAAAAAGAAAACGTTTTCTGTAACACTCTCGTTGACAGAATTAACACAGGTTACCCCAAGGACGAAGACTTAAACCTTGGCTACGAAGACAATATGGTGAACACCTCCGAGTTCTTTCACCTGTGGGTTATCGAAACGGATTATGACATTGAAAAGGAACTTCCTTTCTCAAAGGCAGACCTTAACGTCGTTGTAACTCCCGATAAACTTCAAATGTACAGAACAAGAAAGGTACGTATCCTCAACGGTGCACATACTTCTCTTGTGCCTTATGCTCTTCTTTCAGGCCTTGACACCGTAAAGAGTTGTATCGACGACAAGACTATGAACGAGCATATCAGAAAGTGTGTATACGACGAAATTATACCCACTCTCGACCTTCCCGAAGAAGAACTTAAAAGTTATGCCGACAGTGTTATGGAGCGTTTTGCAAACCCCTATATCAAGCACTATCTTTCATCAATTGCCCTTAACTCTGTAAGTAAATTCAAGGTAAGAGTTCTTCCCTCAATTCTCGAATACAAGAAGAGATTTAACACCTATCCTCAGACTCTGGTGTTCTCTTTTGCAAAACTTCTTGACTTCTACCGCACCGATATGACAAACGACGACAAGGACGTTGTCGAGTTTATGAAGAAAGCGACTATTCCCGAAATTCTCAAAAACACAGAACTTTGGGGCGAGGATTTAAGCGATTTAGTTTGCGAGGTTACAAAATATGCAGATAAATTCTAAAGATAACGTTGAAGTTAATCTTCAAAACGGTCATAAATACGCCATTACAGATATAAATGCAGGGGAAAAGGTAATAAAGTACGGTTTCCCCATAGGTCACGCCACAAGTGACATTAAAAAAGGCGAACACGTACATACCCACAATATGAAAACCGACCTGACAGGCAAGGTAGTTGCAGAGTATCAACCCTACACACCTTCTGCCCCTACAAAAGATAAAACCTTTATGGGATATCTTCGTGAGGACGGAAGTGTAGGTATCAGAAACGAAGTGTGGATTATCCCCACAGTAGGCTGTGTGAACGGAATTGCTAAAAAGATTGCCGAGGAAACCGGGGCGAAAACCTATACACATACCTGGGGTTGCTCACAGATGGGAGACGACCAGGACTTAACACGTAAAATCCTTTGCGGACTTATTAACCACCCCAACGCAGGTGGCGTTCTCGTACTTGGCCTTGGCTGTGAAAACAGCAACATTCCCGAAATTCAGAAAGTACTTGGCACATGGAATGAAGACAGAGTAAAATTCCTCAACGCACAGGACTGCATAAACGAGATTGAAGAAGGTATCGCCCTTGTAAAAGAACTTCAAGAATATGCCTCAAAGACCAAGCGAACACCCGTGAGCGTATCCAAACTCAAAATCGGCCTTAAATGCGGCGGCTCCGACGGTTTTAGCGGAATTACCGCCAATCCCCTTGTAGGAAAGGTTGCAGAACGTTTTTACGACCACGGTTCAACTATTATGATGACCGAAGTTCCCGAAATGTTCGGCGGTGAAAAGGTGCTCTTTGACCGTTGTGTATCAAAGGAAGTTTTTGAAAGTGCCGCTAAAATGGTACAGGATTTCCGTGACTACTTCACAAAACATGGGGAGAGCGTTGCCGAAAACCCCTCACCAGGAAATAAAGAGGGCGGAATTACCACCCTTGAAGAAAAGTCTCTTGGTTGTGTACAGAAAGGCGGACAGGTTCCCGTTACCGCAGTTATGGGTATGGGAGAATGTGCTATGTCTTCAGCGGGTCTTCACCTTGTAAGTGGCCCAGGTAACGATATTGTTGCTATCACTAACCTTACTGCTTCAGGCGCTCATATAATTATGTTCACCACAGGTAGAGGAACACCCCTTGGCGCACCTGTTCCTACTCTGAAAGTAATGACGAATTCAGATATCGCTACCCGTAAACCCCATTGGACAGACTTCAATGCAGGTGTCCTTGTTGACGGAGAAGATATGGAAAAGGTGGCAGACAGTCTCTTCGACTTATGTATCGAAACCGCCGAAGGAAAACTTACCACAAGCGAAAAAACAGGTTGTCAGGATATATCCATTTTCAAAGACGGAGTTATTTTATAAAGACAAAAAATAAGACAGAGAAAATTCTCTGTCTTATTTTTTTATTTAAGTATTTCAATAGAGTGAGTGCGGATATAAGTAGAGTTTGGTGCAACCTCCTCAATACCCTCTTTTGTCTTGAAGTTCTTGTCGGTATAAGTTCTGTCGGGAAGTCCGTTCCAAGGCTCCATACAAATAAAGGGAGCACCTATTTCCTGCCAGAGCATAAAGCCTGAAAATCCGTCAAACTCAACTCGAACAGCCACACTGCCATCTCTTTTTCTTAGAATGGCACTTCGTGACTTAATGTCCTTGAAAACAAGGGTGTCAACTTCAAAATACTCTTTTTTCAGTTTGATAGTGTCTTCATTATCCAAAATAAGTTGCTTTGTAATATCCAGATAACTCCCGTCAAGGTTATAAGAGAAAAGAGTCTCTTTTTGAGGGAATACAACTTCGTATTCTTCTACCCCTTCGGGAACCGAATAACCCTCGTGACAACCAATAGAGAAGTACATAGTGTCTTCTCCCTTATTTGTCACCTCAAACCTTACGCTCATTCTCTTTTCGTCAAGAGAGTATATAACGCGGAATTCAAAGTCAAAGGGATAGCATTTTAAAGTCTCTTCGTTAGATTTAAGGAGAAAGGTAACTTTGTTGTCTTTAAGGCTCTCTACCTCAAACTCACTTGTATGAGCAAAGCCGTGGAAATCCATATGGTAGGTTTTTCCGTCAAGAACATATTCGTCGTCCATAAGTCTTCCGCAGATGGGGAAGAGAACGGGTGCCGAGTTTTCCCACCATACAGGGTCTCCCTGCCATATGTATTCTCTCTCACCTGACACAAGGCTTTTAAGTTCTGCTCCCATGGTGCTAAATTTTGCAGTGAGAAATTCATTTTTTATCGTTATCATTTTTGTCTCCTTAAAACATAGTAATCTGATTCGTTTCAGGAAGGTCACCTAAAACACCGTAGGTACGTAGAGTATCGATAACCGTCTTTGAAATACCCGACCTTGTTCTCAGGTCTTCAACGGATAAAATCGGCTCTTTTCCGTGCATCGCCTTATAAATGCTTTCCGCCGCAGTATCTCCTACACCGCCAAGGGTAGAGAAGGGTAGCCTTATTTTATCCCCTTCGGGAAGGAAGGCAAAAGCATCGGACTTTTCAAGGTCAATGGGTAAGAACTCAATACCTCTCGCCATACACTCGTTTGCAAGTTGAAGCGTAGGAATAAGGGAAGTCTCCTTTTGTGTCGCCTCGTGACCTTTGGCACGAATGTCCGCAATAGTACGTACAACGTTTGCCCTGCCACCCATAACAATTCCTGCGTCAAATCCGCCGGGTGCCGCGGTGAAAAATCCCGCGTAAAAGGCTATTGGCATATAAATCTTGTACCAACCAAGACGTATAGCACTCATAACGTAGGCTGCCGCATGGGCTTTGGGGAACATATACTTGATTTTCTTACAAGAGGCAATATACCATTCGGGTACGTTCTTCTCTCTCATTGCCGCTTCATATTCGGGAGTGAGTCCCTTTCCTTTACGGACCTTTTCCATTATGTCAAAGGAGAGTTTATTTTCAAGTCCGTAGCCAATGAGGTCAAGCATAATACCGTCACGGGTACCGATAACCTGAGAAATGTCACATACGCCCTCTTTGATAAGTTCTTCCGCATTTCCAAGCCATACGTCAGTTCCGTGAGTAAGACCCGAAACCTGAAGTAAGTCGGCAAAGTTCTTGGGTTTTGCATCAACGAGAACCTGTTGTACGAAACTTGTGGAGAGTTCGGGAAGCCCGAGAGTGCCAAGGGGACAACCAACGTCCTCGGGAGTAAGTCCCAGAGGCTCTGTTGAACGGAAGAGTTTATATACTTCGGGGTCGTTCATCGGCACTTCCATAATGTTGGTGTTAGAATACCTTTCTATCGCCTTATATTTTGTTGGAATATCGTGTCCCAGTTCGTCAAGTTTTAAAATGGTGTCGTGGAGATATGAGAAAGCGAAGTGAGTAGTTATAATATCGGAGTTCGGGTCGTCGGCAGGATGTTGCACAGGAGTAAACTCGTAGATACTGTTTTCTCTTGGTACAACTATAATTCCGCCGGGGTGTTGCCCTGTTGTACGCTTTACACCTACACAACCGTTTGCAAGTCGGTTAAGTTCCGCCTTGTTCATAGTAAGATTTTTTGACTCAAGGTATTTTAAAACGAAACCGTAAGCAGTCTTTTCCGCAAGTGTACCCAGCGTTCCCGCACGGAACACGTTTTCACTGCCGAAAAGTTCTTCGGTGTACTTATGCACTCTGCCCTGAACTTCGCCCGAGAAGTTCAGGTCTATATCGGGAGACTTGTCTCCGTAGAAACCGAGGAAGGTTTCAAAGGGGATATCGTGTCCGTCGCCCTTTAACATAGCGTTACATTTAGGACACCTCTTGTCAGGCAGGTCAAAGCCCGAGCCAACTGAAGAGTCGGTAATGAATTCACTGTACTGACATTCGGGGCAGTAGTAGTGAGGGGGAAGGGGGTTAACCTCTGAAATACTTGCCATTGATGCAACGAAAGATGAACCAACAGAGCCTCTTGAACCTACAAGATAGCCCTGACTTTCACTGTAATTTACAAGTTTCTGAGCAATTATGTACAAAACCGCATATCCGTTTTTGATAATGGAAGTAAGTTCCTTGTCAAGTCGGTTATAAACGATTTCGGGAAGCGGGTCACCGTAGATGCTCTTCGCCTTCTTCCAGCACATCTCTTGCAAGTCCTCTTCTGCACCTTCAAGGTTAGGAGTAAAAGTCCCTTTAGGAATGGGACGAATCTCGTCGTCTACCATATCTGCAATAAGATTGGTGTTTGTAATAACCACTTCTTTTAAAGTCTCTTCGTCCAGATAGTCGAATTCCGACAGCATTTCCTCGGTAGTTCTGAAATAAAGGGGATTTGGTCTGTCGGCATCGGTGAATTTTGCCGAAACTAAAATTCTTCGGTAAATTTCGTCCTGCTTGTTAAGGAAGTGAGCATCACAGGTAGCCACAACGGGTTTATTCACTTTCTTTCCCAGAGCGATTATCTGTTTGTTTATTTCGATAAGTTTTTCGGCATTTGGAACAGTTCCGTTTTCTATCATAAAGGAATTGTTGGACAGGGGCTGAATTTCAAGATAATCGTAGAAAGAGGCAATCTTCATTAAGTCTCCGTAACTTTTGCCCGATAACACCGCCTGATAAAGTTCTCCCGCCTCACAGGCAGAGCCTATAATGAGCCCTTCTCTGTAACGTTCAAGGAGAGTCTTTGGAATTCTTGGCTGACGGTTAAAGTAGGTAAGGTAAGACTCGGAGACAATTCTGTAGAGGTTCATCATACCAAGTTGATTTTTAACCAGAATTATCATATGGTAGGGACGAAGCCTCTTGGGGTCGGTATTTTCCGACATTGAAAGGAGCATATCCGAAATTGTGGAAATACCCTCTTTTTTCAGTTTCTGACACATACACTCAAAGATTTTACCAAGCATTTCGGCATCATCACAGGCTCTGTGATGGTTAAAGGATTCAAGGTTGTAGTACTCCTGAAGATTGTTGAGTTTATGCTTCTTTAAGTCTGTGTTTATGTGACGTGAGAGAGCAAGGGTATCAAGATAAGGATTTTTGAATTCGATTCCGTTATCTTCTGCCCCCTTCTTGATAAATCCTGTGTCGAAGTTGGCGTTATGGGCAACAAGAATATCGTCCCCTGCAAATTTAAGGAAGGCTTCTATCGCCTCTTTTGAACTGGGGGCATCTTTTACCATATCGTCGCAAATTCCCGTAAGTTCAACAATGTTTTCGGGAATGGGCATTCCGGGGTTTACGAAGGTAGAAAACCTGTCGGTAATTTTTCCGCCACAGTATTTCACCGCACCGATTTCGGTAATACCGCAGGTAAGGGGAGAAAGCCCCGTTGTTTCTATATCGAAAATTACGAAGGTATCTTTTTCAAAATTGGCATTAGAGTCACCGTAAACCGCCCTTGCAGTATCGTCAACGAAGTAGGCTTCAAGTCCGTAAATGACCTTCATACCCAGTTTTTCCGCCGCAATCATAGCGTCAGGGAACCCTTGAACGTTTCCGTGGTCGGTAATGGCGACAGCACGATGCCCGAAAGCGTGTGCAGTCTCCACAAGGTCGGCGGGACTCATTACTGCGTCCATTGCCGAAAGAGTGGTGTGAGCGTGGAGTTCAACCCTCTTTTCAGGGGCTGAGTCCATTCTCTTTTTGTAATCTATTTTATAAACCGACAAAGGCTTTATAACAGTGTCCTTTTCATATTTGTCAAATTCCGTCTGCCCTACAACGTATATGGCAGAGCCCACTTTAAGATTTGCCTTTGCTTCATTCCATTTTTCTTTTGCACAGAAAAACTTAACGGAGACAGAAGCGCTGTCGTCGGTAATCTGCACGGTTGCAATAGTCTTGTCTCCCGAGCGTGTGTCACGACTGTCTATGAAAAACACCTTTCCGCAGAGTGCGACCACTTTTTCGGGGGCTTTCAGGAATACGTCTTTAATTCTGCACATATCCCCGTCGTCTTTACGTTTTCTTCCGTAGAAGAGAGTTTTTTCACTTAAATCGAAGTCGAAAAATCCCGAATGCCACAAGGTGTCCGAGTTTTCTTCTGCTTCCTCTTTTTCCTCTTCACCCTCGTCCATAAGAGAAAAGACCTCTTCCTTCGTTTCTTCTACCTCTTTCTTTTCAGGGGTAGTCAAAACTATCGACGCCTTCTCACTTTCCAAAACGTAGGAAGCCATATCAAAGGGCGTCTCGTCAGTTATTTCCACCTTGAATACAAGGTCAAATTCACTCTTTACAATGTCGGAAATTATCCTTGCACACTCCGATTCAGAGGGCAGTTTTCCAAGCCCGCCTGTAAGAGTGAACACAAGACGTCCCTCTTTTATTTCCATTCTTCCCTCGTCAAAGAAACCGTAGGCAAGAGAGGTGTTCCTCTTAAGTTCCATAATCAGTTCGGAGTAATAACTCTCTGAAAAAGCACTTGATGGATAGTGGGGGAGAATAAAGCAAGAAGAAAGGTCGTAAGAGGACATAATATCCCTTTCAATCTCGTAAAGCAAGGACTTTTGTAAAAGTTTTTCTGAAACAATATGTATAACGATAGTCCTTTTTTCTTTATTCACTTTAATGGAATAGTTGAAAATTTTATCAAGTAATTCTTTTTTTATACCCTCAGGGTGATACTTTGAAAGTTTATCACTCAAAGAAACGTTGTTTTTCTCTAAAATCAATTTTTAATTCCTCATTTTTTCTATTTCTTCTATAAGCACATCAACTATTTTTTCTTCTTCAACTTTTGCTATAATTTCACCTTTTTTAAAGAGCAAGGCTTCCCCTTGTCCTCCTGCAATACCGATGTCCGCTTCTCTTGCCTCCCCTGGTCCGTTTACAACGCAACCCATAACCGCAACACGAACCTTTCGGTTTTCAATGGGGGGTATGGTTTCAAGAGCGTTTTCCACTCTTTTCGCAATAGACACAAGGTCAATTTTCGTTCTTCCGCAAGTGGGGCAGGACGTCAGGTCGAAAGAACCTTTTGTGTAAAGTCCAAGAGATGAGAGTATTTCACGACCTGCAATTACCTCTTCCTTTACGTCGTCGGTAATGGACACTCTTATTGTGTCTCCAATTCCTTCGCTAAGGAGTGTGCCGATACCCACAGAAGACTTTATAAGACTCTTTTTTAAAGTTCCCGCCTCGGTAACACCAAGGTGTAAGGGATAATCGGTAAGGCTTGAGAGTTTTCTGTAAGCATCAATCATAGTCACAACGTCAGAGGACTTTACTGAAAGCACTATATTGGAAAAGCCGAATTCTTCAAGGGCGGAAATTTCATTCAGAGCCGACTCCACAAGGGCGTCTGAGGTGGGGGATGAGTACTTTTCAAGTAGCCTTTTTTCAAGAGAACCGCTGTTTACACCTATCCTTATTGGAATGTTTCTTTCGTGACAGGCTTCCGCCACCGCACGAACTCTCTCCTTGTCACCGATATTTCCGGGATTTATTCTGATTTTATCAATTCCAAGTTCGGCGGCACGAAGTGCTATTCTGTAATCGAAATGTATATCGGCAACCAGAGCGCACTGTCTGTTCCCGACTGCCTTTTTGTAATAGGGAATATTCTCCGCTGACTCTAAATCGGGAAGAGTAAAGCGCACAACGTCGCAACCTAAATCACAAAGTCTTAAAATTTCCCTTGCACAAGCCTCACGGTCCCTTGGGTCACAGGTTATCATTGACTGAATGGAAATAGGGGACGCGCCACCTATAACGACAGGCCCTGCAACTACTTTTCTTGTAACTTTTCTCAATCTTTTTTACTCCTAAATAAGTTTTAAAACGTCGCTTATAACGATAACTGCCATAAATAAAAGCAGAATTACCATTCCCACAGCGTGTACGATACCCTCGTATTTGGGATTTATGGGCTTTCCTCGAATTGCTTCGATAATGACAAAGACAATTCTTCCGCCGTCAAGGGCAGGGAAAGGCATAAGGTTTACCACCGCTAAATTCATACTGATGAACACGAATAAATACAGTAGCGCCTGAATACCCATAGAGGCACTTTCCGCAATTACTTCCACAGTGCCCACAGGTCCCGACACCGCTTCCAGTCCGTATTTACCTGTCAAAAGGTCAATTAAAGAGGAATATATCATTTTAACCGTTGAAAAGGACTGGTAGAAAGCCTGACTTACAAGAGACTTGAAACTGCGCTTTATATACCTTGGCAAAAAGTCAACCACACCGCAGTTGAGTCCTTCAACGATTTCGGTTTTGAACTGTACGTCTTCAAAGGTGATTTCCTCGCCGTCACGGAGAACTACCACGTCGAGAGGTTTTGTTCCGTCGGACATTATCTTGTAGGATATGTCCTGCCACACGTTCATCTTTTCTCCGTCAATTTCAATGATTTTATCCATATCCTGCGCCCCGTACTCATAAAGGACAGAATCGGAAAGGGAAGAATAGCCCTCAACGTCTGCAATATAAGTTGACGGATAGTAGGGGGAGGACGAGAGGAGTATAAACATCGCCACAACAGCGGTGACAATATTCATAAAAGACCCTGCAAAGAGCACGATAAATCTCTGCCACCAAGGTTTTTTTGAAAGGGAGTTTTCACTGTCTACGTCTTCGTCTTCACCTACGAGACTTACAAATCCACCTATGGGAAGTGCCCTTATGGAATAGACGGTACCTGACTTCTTACTCTTCTTTGAAATGAGTTTCGGGCCCATACCAATAGAGAACTCATTTACACCCACCTTGAAGGTTCGTGCAGTAATAAAATGACCGAACTCGTGGGCAAGTATCATAAATCCGAAAAAGAGAAGAGCAAGTAGTATTTTCCAGACCATTATTATCCTCCGTTAAAATTTAAGCAAGTTTTAAAATAGTTTATGCATTCTTTTTCTGACATATTCTCTTGCAAGTCTGTCGTCTTCTTCAAGACTTTCAAGCGTTATGTTTTCTCTGAAAGGAAGAGCCACAACCGCCTCTTCCACAACGTCGAATATGTCGATAAATCTGATTTTTTCTTGTAGAAACAGTTTAACCGCCTCTTCGTTTGCGCTATTCATTATAGCGGGTGCATTACCCCCTTTTTTCACACAACGCCTTGCCAGCGAGAGAAGGGAAAAGGTGTCTTCGTCGGGACAGTCAAAGGTAAGGGAAAAGGACTTTGTAAAATCGAGTTTTTCACAAAGGGTTTCTTTTCTTTCAGGGTAATTTAAGGCAAAGGAAATACAATGCTTCATATCGGGGTGCCCCATTTGTGCAAGAATTGACCCGTCGCAAAATTCCACCATAGAATGAACGATACTCTGTCGGTGAACGGTGACGTCTATTCTGTCCTCGGGAACCCCGAAAAGACGGACCGCCTCGATTACTTCAAGACCCTTATTCATAAGAGTGGCAGAGTCAACGGTTATCTTCGCACCCATAGACCAGGTAGGGTGACTCAGGGCATCTTTTAGAGTAACTTTTTCAAGGTCCTGTCTTGTCTTATTGAAGAAAGGTCCGCCTGATGCGGTGATTATAAGCCTTTTTATAAAGTCGGGGGAATTGTGACTTGTGTCAAGGCATTGGAAAATCGCCGAATGTTCGCTGTCAACGGGAAGTAGTTTTACCCCGTTTTCTTTTACCGCGCGAAGTATAATGTCACCTGCCGCCACCAAAGGCTCTTTGTTTGCCATAGCGATATCTTTTTTTGTCTTTATGGCTTCAAGGGTAGGTGCAATTCCACACTTTCCCATAAGGGAATTTAAGAGAATATCCCCATCACTTTCACGGGCAACGATACTTGGCGCATCCTCACCGATAATTACCTTTGTGTCGGTGTCTGAAACGCGGGATTTCAATTCTTTTCCCGCACTTTCGTCAACTACCGCGCAAAGTGAAGGCTTGAATTCACGTATCTGACTTTCGAGAAGCTTGATATTTTGTTTTGCGCCGATAGCGCAAATTTTTATATTCTGTTCACGGGCAACTTCAATAGTCTGTTTGCCTATTGACCCTGTTGACCCAAGTAACGTGATTTTTTTCATAACAGTCCTTTTTTAGAAGTTAATAAAAAGAGTTGTGATATACAAAAATGCAGATACTGCAAGAATACTGTCGAATCTGTCAAGTACACCGCCGTGACCTGGGAATAAGTTTCCGTAGTCCTTTATTCCGTAGCATCTCTTCACAAGGGAGGCGGCAAGGTCACCGAACTGGGATACCACACTTGTAACAAGTCCGATAACTGCGAAAATCAGGGCAGTCTTTATATCCTTTGCCATAAAGTATGCGTAGATAGCAAAGGTGATAGTTGTAACAAGAGAACCGCCGACGGCACCTTCCACAGTCTTCTTGGGACTGACTGCGGGAATGAGTTTGTGCTTCCCGAAAAAGTAGCCTGAAAAATATGCAAAGGTATCAGTCACCCAAGCGCCGATAAAGATGAGAGGGAAGAACTTAATTTCGGTAACGTAGAGTACCGTCATCGCCCCAAAGGAACTTGTCACGTAAAAGGTGAGTGCTAAAAGAACCAGCGCCTTATCCGACGTGACACTTTTGTTCTTTATTACCGCAACAAACAGCATATAAAACAAAAGGAACATAAAAACGGGAGTGTAAAAGCCCATATCCCCGTACGTCAATAGCGGAAGAATAAAAGAGACAAGGTAAATGGGGAAGAAAGATAAAGTCTTAACTTCACCCACGCACTTTGCGCTCTCGTATACACCCACAAGGGAAAGGAGAGCAAAGGCAAGGTTTATAAGCCTTATATTAAAGTTTCCCACTTCAATAAGAGTAGTATTTGCAAAAATTAAAACGGGTATGAATATCAAAAGCGCCACAACGGCGGTAATAATTCTTGTTTTCATAAAATTCTCCATTTATTTGCTTTTTATATCCCCAAATCTTCTCTGTCTTGACACAAAGAAAGATATAGCCTCGTCAACGTCCTTTTTGGTCATATCGGGCCAAAGAGTTTTCATAAAATACAGTTCCGAATATGTAGATTGCCAGGTTAAAAAGTTTGAAAGACGCCACTCGCCACCCGTTCTGACAATCAGGTCAGGGTCAGGGCAGGAAAGGGTATAAAGGTGAGAAGAAATGTCCTCTTCGGTCACCTCGGTTTTTCCCTCTTTTATCAGAGTGTTCACCGCGTGTAAAATATCGTCTCTGCCACCGTAGTTTATCGCAACGTTCAAGGTGTAAGTAAAGTCCTTCGTCTTTTCTGTAATCTCACTCATAAGGCTCTGAATTTCAGGTGAGAAACGTGCAGGGTCCCCTAAGAAACGAATTCTGAGTTTTTTGTCTTTGTCGCCGAGGAGTCCCTCGTTTAAAAAGTCAACGAAAAGTTTCATAATTCCGTCAACTTCGCTTTGAGGACGTTTCCAGTTTTCAGTAGAAAAAGCATAGACGGTGACAAAGCGTATATCAAGGTCAATGCAGTAGTCTACAACTCTGCGAAATGCCTCGGCACCAGCCTTGTGTCCCATTTCACGAGGTAACCCTCTCGCATTTGCCCACCGCCCGTTACCGTCCATTATAAAGGCAATATGTCGAAGCGGCGGGTTTGAGCCGCCGCTTATTTCTTTTTTCTTTAAAAATGAAAGAAATTTCATTATATTTCCATAACCTCGCGAGTCTTCGCAGCCACAAGTGCGTCAATATTCTTAATGTACTTGTCGGTAAGGTCCTGAGCGTCTTTTTCACCCGACTTTACGTCGTCTTCGGTAAGGCCTCCCGCCTTCTTTTCGTTTTTAAGGAAGTCGTTTGCTTCTCTGCGGATATTACGGATAGCAACCTTCGCATCTTCGCCGCACTTTGCGACCTGCTTTGAAACCTCTTTTCTTCTTTCCTCTGTAAGAGAGGGGAAGGTGAGACGGATTACTTTACCGTCGTTCTGAGGATTGATACCAAGGTCGGAAGCAAGAATTGACTTTTCAATTTCCTTGACTGTGGACGCGTCCCAAGGAGTAATTACAAGAGTTCTCGCGTCAGTTGTGGAAATAGCCGCAATCTGATTTATGGGAGTGGGAGAACCGTAGTAGTCAACTGTGATTTTATCAAGAACAGCCGCACTTGCTCTGCCAACTCTTATACTTTTAAGTTCACTTTCGAGAGATGAACAGGACTTTTGCATTTTTGTTTCAAATTCATTAAGATTAACTTTCATTGTATTCAAATTCCTTTCGGTTATTAGTTTAATTTTTCAACGACGGTACCTGTAGTTCCGCCGACAATGGCTTTTGTTATGTTCTCGGGGTCGTCAAGACCAAATAGTAAGAGAGGCATATTGTTTTCCATAGCATAGGCAGTGGCAGTCTGGTCGATAACTTTAAGTCCACGAGCCAGAATTTCACTGTAATCTATTCTTTCTATTCTCTTGGCTGTGGGGTCAAGTCTGGGGTCTGCGGTGTATATTGCATCAATGTTCTTTGCAAGCATTACCACGTCCGCATCAATCTCCACACCTCTGAGTACCGAAGTAGTGTCGGTGGTCATATGGGAAATACCTGTTCCCCCTGCGAAGATTACCACCTTTTTCTTATTCAGATATCCTACTGCCTTGGCAGTTATGTAAGGCTCTGCGAACTGGGGCATCTCAACAGATGACATTACTCTGGTACAAACGCCCATATGTTCGAGAGTTTCGGAAAGTGCAATAGAGTTAATTACCGTTGCAAGCATTCCCATATGGTCTGCTCGTGTTCGGTCAAATCCCTCACCAAGTTTTCCGCCTCGCCAGATGTTTCCGCCACCGAAAACAATACCGACTTCAACGCCCATATCGGAAACTTTTTTAATTTCTTTTGAAATTCTATCAAGTTTCTTTCTGTCAATTATAGGAAGACTCTTTACTACCTTTTCACCCTTTTCGTTAGTGGTGTATTCGGCAATATCTGTACCAAGTACCGCTTCTCCCGACAGTTTTATCAGAACTCTTTTGTATTTTGTGTCCATCTTTTTAGCCTCGCATTTTCTACGATTTGTCTTCTATTTATTTTAACCTAAATTTACTAATTTGTAAAGTGAAAAATATAAATATAGTAGAAAATTTTAGACTATTACAAAATTTTCTTTTTCTATTATAAGGTTTAACACCTTTTTCCTCTTTTTTGAAAGGTTTATACCCACCGTCACTTTGTCGATTTTAAAACTTCTTTCATATACCACACAGTCAGAGTCAACGTATAGAAACTTAAAGTCCCCCTCTTTTAGTGCAGGATGTTCTTTTCTTAACTTTCCAAGGTATCTGAAATGCTCCAAAAGGTCACTCTCATCATTTTTCCAGTCGAAAGGCATTCTGCAAAAGGGGTCGTGATAACCTTCAATCCCTATTTCATCACCGTAATAAAGAGAGGGTACACCAAAGAGAGTAAACTGAATTAAAGACGCCATCTTCAGTTTTTTTATCGCCTTTATCCTCTCTTCTTTTGTCAGTCTTTTCTTTGAAAGAGTGTCGTTATCTTCTCCTTTTCCCTCATTTTCATCTCCGAAAACTGTGGTAACCCGTACAGTATCGTGAGTGGAAATTACGTTCATTAAAGAGTGCAGAACTTCTTTCGGGTAAGAGGAGTAAAGTTCTGTCACTTTGTTATAGAAAAACTTTGTGTCCCCATATTTTAAAAGGGCAATTATCCCATCTCTTAAAGGATAGTTCATCACACTGTCAAGCCTTCCGCCCCAGAAATAGCGTCGCCTTTCAGAGTAAGACTTTTTTGTTACCGCGTTTTCCCACACTTCACCTATAATCACCGCATCTTTTACATCTTTTACACTCTTATAAAATTCACAAAGAAAGGTGTCCGTCAGTTCGTCCGCCACGTCAAGTCGCCAACCGTCAGCCCCTTTTTCTATCCACCTTCTGCCAATTCCGCTTTCCCCTGTAAAATATTTTCGGCAGTCTTCGTTTTCGTGATTAAGGCGGGGAAGAATATCAATTCCCCACCAACTTTCATAACTTTCTGGATAGGAATAAAAGTTATACCAGTCATAGTACCGTGACTCCTTTTTTAAATACGCCCCCTCGTCACCGTAACTTCCCCATTTATTGAAGTATCGGCTATTGTCCCCCGTGTGATTGAACACTCCGTCAAGGATTATTTTTATATCCTTTTCGTGAGCCTTTTTTATAAGGGTCACGAAGGCTTTTTCACCGCCCAAAAGAGAGTCTATTTTCTCATAGTCCGAGGTATCGTACCTGTGATTAGTCTTAGCCTCAAAAATAGGGGAGAGGTAAAGAACTGTCACACCAAGGGATTTCAGATAGTCGAGTTTTTCTATAACTCCCCACAAATTTCCACCGAAAAAGACGTCGTTTTTTAAAGGGTCACCCACCTTTTTTGCAAACTGCGGAATACCTCTTTCCCAGTCTTCGTTGATACTTCCAACGTGAAGTTCCGCCTTCCCCTCACCTCTGAAAAACCTGTCGAGGAAGACGTGATATATAACCCCACCCTTAAACCAATGAGGCGTTTTTAGGTCAGGGTCATGCAGTAGCAGATGGAACTTTTTGTCGCTTTTTCTTTCAAGGGTAAAGTCAAGGTTGTTACAGGTGCTTGAAAATAGGGTATCTCGCCCCCTTAAAAAAATGAGTTCATAAAAGTATAAACCCACCTCATTTTCCCTTGTGTCAAGGGTTAATGTGTATAGGTCCAAACTTAAAGAACTATCACAAAAGAGGAAAGGGAAGTCCGACGTCTCACTCCCGTCCCTTTCCATCCTTAACACAACACCGCTTACACCAAGCAGTCGTGGAACAAACGCCTCAAAAACTATTTTTTCACCTTGCCCGAAAGCACCAAAAGGGGTAACGTCCTTTTTATCAATGTACTTTTTTAAGGTGACCTTTACTCCTTTTTCTATGTTTTTTGAGTTTTTTATAAGCACTTTATATGACTTCGAGGGGGAACAAATCCCCCTCGTCCTCTCTATTTTATTTTCTTAATGTTCCAGATTTTACTTGCATATTCTTCAATGCTTCTGTCGGCGGCAAAATAACCTGCCGATGCAATATTTATAAGGGACTTGCGACTCCAATTCTCACGATTTCGATACTTTTCGGTCAAATCTTTGTGAGTCAGATGATAGGACTCAAAATCCGCAAGACACATATAAGGGTCTGCCACAGGGTAAGAGTTTAAAAGATATGAAGCAATATCCGAAAAAGATTCCCCTGCAAAGCCTGTGGAAAGGGCATTTATAATCTTATTAAGCCTTGGATTTGCAGTATAGAAACTTGCCGAATTGTAGCCTTTAAGCCAAAGGTCTTCAACCTCTTTTGAATTTAAACCGAAAATGAAGATGTTGTCGTCTCCCACACAGTTTCTCATCTCTACGTTTGCTCCGTCAAGAGTACCTATGGTGAGCGCCCCGTTTATCATAAGTTTCATACACCCCGTACCACTTGCCTCTTTTCCCGCAAGGGAAATCTGTTCACTTATTTCCGCCGAGGGAATAAGGGCTTCGGCAAGTGAGACGTTGTAGTCTTCAAGGAAAACCACGCTGAGTTTCTCTCTTATTTCAGGGTTCGGATTTGTTTCAATGTCACGTCCGATGCACCAAATTAGTTTGATAATTCTCTTTGCCATATCGTACCCCGGCGCCGCTTTTGCACCGAAGATAAAGGTCTGACTCTGAAAGTCAAGGGAAGGGTTCTCCTTTAAGTCAAGGTATAGCCCGATAATGTTGAGAGCCGAGAGAAGTTGCCTTTTATATTCGTGCAGTCTCTTTATCTGCACGTCGAAAATTGAGTGAGTATTCAGTATTTTTCCTGTCTTTTTAAAAATGAGTTCCGAGAAGGACACCTTGTTTTGATGCTTGATGTCACGAATTTTTTGAAGCACCGACAGGTCGTCTTCAAACTTTTTAAACTCAATTAACTTTTCAGGCTCTTTTCGGTAAGAAACACCGATACACTCATCAATGAGAGATGCAAGACTGGGATTTGCCGAGCATAGCCACCTTCTGTGTGCAATTCCGTTTGTAACGTTTAAAAACCTTGCGGGATACATTTTGTAGAAGTTTTTAAAGGTGGAACTTTTCAGTATATCCGAATGAAGTTTCGACACTCCGTTTATACTGTGAGAGCCAACGATAGATAAGTTCGCCATACGTATTTCACCGTTTGCGATAATACTCATTTTTGAAATTGTGTCCCAGTTTCCAGGGAAAACTTCCCACGCTTTTTTACAAAAACGTTCGTTTATTTCCTTGATTATTGAGTGAATTCTCGGAAGTTTTAAAGAGAACAGGTCCTCACTCCAGGTCTCCAGTGCTTCGGGCATAACCGTGTGATTGGTGTAGGAGACAGTTTTTACCACAGTGTCCCACGCCTTGTCCCAAGAAAAAAAGTACTCGTCAATAAAAATTCTCATAAGTTCGGGAATACACAAGGCAGGGTGAGTGTCGTTTATGTGAATAGAGACCTTGTCGCTGAAATTGTCAAGGGTGTTGTATACTGCCATATGGTCACGCACAATACTCTGAACAGATGCAGAAACAAGAAAATACTGTTGTGAAAGACGTAGAAGTTTTCCCTCTGTGTGATTGTCGGAAGGGTAGAGCACCTTTGAAATTATTTCGGCGTTGTTGCTTTCTTCAAGAGCCTTTGTATATTGCCCTTGTGTGAAAAGTCCCATATTGAAGTTTTGTATATTACGTGCCTTCCATAATCTGAGACTGCTCACCGCTAAACTGTCCGACCCCGAAATCATCATATCGTAGGGCACCGCCTCTATTTCCTCGGCGTTTTCGTAAAGTATTTCAAGATGTCCGTCCTTCCACTGTTCTGTAACCTTCCCTCCGAACTTTACCTTGTATATTCTGTCGGTACGGGGAATGAGCCACACATCTCCCTGAGGAAGCCATACGTCAGGAAGTTCCACCTGCACTCCGTCAACTATCATCTGCCTAAAAAGACCGTATTCATATAGAATGGAAAAGGCAGAGGCAGGGTAGTCGAGAGTGGACAGAGAGTCCATAAAACAAGCGGCAAGTCTGCCAAGCCCCCCATTTCCAAGCCCTGCATCCGACTCACAGTCGTAAAGGTCGATTAGGTCCGTCCCCATATCCTTTAAAGCCTCTTTATAAACCTTTTCAAGACCTAAATTTGCAAGGTTGTTTTTAAGACTTCTGCCAAGCAAAAATTCCATGCACATATAGTAAACACGCTTTGCACCCGCATGGTTTACCTTTTTTGTGTAGTCGCTTCTCTTTGAAGTGAGAATGTTTCTCACAGTGGTGGAAACCGCCTTAAATATCTGGTCGCTTGACGCTTCCTCCGAGGACACGCCGAAATGCCTTTGCAAAACGTTTTCGATTAAGGCTTTAACCTCTTCCTTTTCGGGATTGTAATTCATTTTTTATCCTCCAAACTTACAGATGCTCATAAAGGGAAATATAATCTTTTGCCGATTTTTTCCAGGAAAAATCCGTCCTCATAATCTTTCTTACAAAGGTTTTTCTTAAATTTTTGTCAAGATAGAGACCAATCGCCGCCCTTGTCCTTTCAAAGAGTTCTTCTGCAGAATACCCCGCAAAAGTAAATCCGTTTCCAAAAATGGTGTTTTTTTCTTTATAATAAGGCTTTATGGAGTCGTAAAGTCCTCCTGTTTCTCTTACAACGGGTATTGCCCCATACCTTGATGCAATCATCTGGGCAAGTCCGCAAGGCTCACTATGTGAGGGCATCAGAAATATATCCGAGGCAGAATAAATCTTCTTTGAAAGTTCTCTGTCATAGGTGATAAAGGCGCGAACTCTCTTTGGAAATCTGTTTTCCAAATCCTTAAAAAAGTTTTCGTATCTTTCTTCCCCTTTTCCTAAAACGACAAACTGTGCGTCGGTGTTCTCTAAAAGAGAGACAATTCCGCCCTCTATTAAGTCGATACCCTTGTGGGAAACAAGCCTTGAAATAACGGATAATAGGGGAGTGCTCTCATTTTCATAAAGACCTGTGTCACGTTGAAAATTAACCTTGCACACACCTTTGTTCTGAATGTTCTGAGAGGAGTAATTTGCAGATATTTCCCTGTCTTTTTTAGGGTCGTAGTAGTTATAGTCTATCCCGTTGAGTATGCCCGAGAGTTTGTGAGAGTTGTTTTTCAGACTTCCGTGAAGACCGTGAGAAAAATTTGGAGTCTGTATTTCAAGAGCATAGGTGGGACTGACTGTCGTCACCCTGTTTGAGTCCTCTATTGCCCCCTTCATAAGATTTATAACACCGTCGTGTTCAACAAGATGGGCGTCCCTTTGTGACAAAGAGAAAACGTCACCCAAAATGGCAAAATCATATTTTCCCTGATACTCTATATTGTGAATTGTAAAAACCGTTTTTATACCCTGATACTCTTTTTTTGCTTTGTATATGTGGTTAAGGTAGATTATACTCAAAGCCCCTTGCCAGTCGTGAGCGTGAAGCACGTCGGGATAAAAGGAGAGTTTTTCTATTGCTTCCATTACCGCCATTGAAAAAAAGGCAAACCTTTCACCGTCATCATATTCACCGTAAAGGGAATATCGGTTAAAATAGTACTCGTTGTCAACGAAATAGTAGGTCACGTTTTTAAGTTTTAAACTGTATATTCCGCAGTACAGTCTTCGCCAGGCAAGAGAGAGGTAAAAGGTCGTTTCCTCTTTCATTTTCTCCCGCCACTGACTTGAAATTGCTGAATAAAGAGGCATAATTACCCTGACGTCAAAGTCCGAGTTTTCACAAATGGCTGAAGGCAGAGAACCCAGAACGTCACCAAGTCCACCTGTTGAAGCAAAAGGCAAAGCCTCAGAACCCACGAAAAGAATTTTTTTCATACTACCGTCCCCTTTGTTATGAAGAAGGGCATTGTGTCGTGCCCCGATAATCTTCTTGAATCTTTTATAACTACGTTTTTGTCGGCTATGGTGCAGTTAATGTCGGCATCGTTCGACACAAAGGTGTCCTGTAAAAGAATACTGTTTCTCACTACCGACCCTTTTCCAACGTGGACACCTCTGAATAAAATTGAATTCTCCACACAACCCTCAATGGTGCAACCGTCTGCAATAAGGGAGTTTTTAACCATAGCGCCTGAGGAATATTTTACAGGGGCAGAGTTGCGGAGTTTTGTATATATCCGTCTTCCGCCACTGTAAAAAAGACCCTCTCTCGCCTCTGGGGTAAGGAGTTTCATTGACACCTTGAAATAACTTTCAAGAGAAGAAATATAGTCGTACCAACCATCATAACACCAGGCGCGGAACAACTTCTTTTTAAGTTTCTTTAAGAACAGGTCGTCTGTTAAATCCCTGTATGAGTGAGACAACACGTCCGAAATAAGTTCCTCAAGGTCAAACCTTGAAATAACCATAATATTGGTGTTGACGTTTATGTCCCTTTGCCCTTTTTTGTAGTTCACAATATCGAGAACCCTGTTGTTTTCACCGATTTTTACTACCTTCATATTTTTCTCTGTGGTCAGGAGTGAACTCTTAAGTTTCTTTGTCACAAGGGTAATGTACGCCCCTGAATTTATATGGTCTTCTACCACTTCGTTTAAGTCGATATTTAAAATTACGTCACAGTCCGACATGACGATATAGTCAGCACCACACCTCTTTATAAAACTTGATGCACCTACAATGGCTTCAAGCCTGTTTTCATACATCTTTCCCGACACTTGATTTTCAAAGGCGGTAACGTAAGGGGAAATGATTTTAATGCCCCCCGACCTGCGAGACAGGTCCCAGTCCTTGCCTGTACCGATATGATCGAGAAGTGAGCGGTAGTTATAGTGAGTGATTATCCCCACGTTTGTAATTCCCGAATTTACCATATTTGAAAGAGCGAAATCAATGAGCCTGTACCTGCACCCGAAAGGAATACTTGCCATAGTGCGAAAATGTGTCATTTCGGGAATACACCCGTCGTGAATATTAGAAAAAATAAGTCCTGCAACCTTCATTTTCTATCCCCCCAAACCTCTTTTTCTTTAATAATTGTATTTGCACCTACCACAGTAATGTTCTCAGGGCCACCGCCCTTTCCTACCATAGCGCCCTTTCCTATTGTCACGTCGCTATCGACTATGGCATAGTCCACCAAGGCACCCTCTTTAATTATTACGTTATCCATAATAACGCTGTTTTTCACTACGGCACCCTCTCTGATTTTTACCTCGTGACCGATAACACTGTTTTCCACAGTCCCCAGAATTTCGCAACCTGCAGTTATGGTAGAGTTTACGATTTTGGCACTGTCGCCTATAAACTGAGGGGTAGAAGAATACTGCCTTGAATAGATACGCGAAGTTTCGTTTTGTAAATCGAAGAGAGGTTTTTCCCCCAGTAAATCCATATTGGCAGACCACAGTGAATCTATTGTACCAACGTCTCGCCAATACCCCTCAAACTGATAAGCGTATAACTTTTCCCCGCCTTTAAGCATTGCGGGAATTACGTCTTTGCCAAAGTCGTTTGAACTCTCAGGGTCACGTGCGTCTGACTCAAGATACCTTTCGAGAGTTTCCCTGTCAAAGACGTAAATTCCCATAGACGCCTTTGTACTGTCGGGGTTTTTCGGTTTCTCTGTAAATTTGTATATTTTACCCTCTTCGTCGGCACTCATTATGCCAAAGCGACTTGCTTCTTCAAGGGGTACGTCTATTACCGCAATAGTGCAGTTCGCCTTTTTCTTTTTATGAAAAGAAATCATCTTTGAATAATCCATTTTGTAGATGTGGTCACCCGACAAAATAAGTACGTATTCAGGATTATATCGGCGTATAAACTCCATATTCTGCCATATGGCGTTAGCAGTACCCTTGTACCAGTCAGAGCCCGTCTGCCTTTGATAAGGGGGCAGAATTTTCACCCCTCCGAAAGTCCTGTCCAAATCCCAAGGCAGTCCCGTGCCTATATAGTCGTTAAGGTAGAGAGGTTGATACTGTGTCAATACCCCCACCGTATCAAGATTTGAATTTGTGCAGTTTGAAAGGGGAAAATCAATAATTTTGTACTTTCCCCCAAAGGAAACCGAGGGCTTTGCGGTCTTTTCTGTCAATTCGTGCAAACGACTGCCCTGACCTCCTGCCAGTAGCATAACAACACACTCTTTTTTCTTGTACATAGCCCATTCCTCCAATTTTATTGTTTTATTTTTTTGTTTTTTTCTTTCTTACACACTTGAATACAAGGGCAGAAAGAGGGGGCAGGGTAATTTTGATTGCCCTTGAATAACCCCGAAGCATACAAGGCTCGGTTTTCAAAATTCCTTCATTTAGCACTCCGCCTCCGCCGAATTTTTCATCGTCACTGTTAAATACTTCTCTGTAACTTCCCTCAGTTGAAACCGCAAGTAAAAAATCTTCTCTCTTTACGGGAGTAAAATTTATAATAACCGTAAGTTCTCTGCCCTTTTTGTCAATTCTTCTGTAGGACGCAATACTCTGCTTTGCGTTGTCCGCATCTATCCAGTCAAAGCCCTCCCAACCTCCGTCAATTTCCCAAAGACAAGGGTTTTCAAGGTAAAAGTGGTTCAGAGAGCACACGAACTCTTGAAGTTTTGAGTGCATTTCGTAATCGGTGAGAAACCACTCCACTTCCCCTGCAAAGTCCCATTCCCTGAACTGTCCGATTTCCGAGGACATAAAGAGAAGTTTTTTTCCGGGATGAGTCATCATATAGGACAAAAATGCCCTTGCGGACGCGAATTTTTCTTCATAACTTCCAGGCATCTTGTCAAGAAACGACTTTTTTCCATGGACAACTTCATCGTGGGAAATAGGTAAAAGATAGTTTTCCGAAAAAGCATAGGACAGGGAAAAATTTATTTTGTTGTGGTGATGTGACCTGAAAAAAGGGTCCTCTGTGGCATAAGAGAGGGTATCGTTCATCCACCCCATATTCCACTTCATAGTAAAGCCAAGCCCGTCGTTTTCAAAGCCTGTAATATTTGAAAAAGCGGTTGATTCCTCTGCTATCGTCATAACGTCGGGGTGGTCCCTTTGAAGAAGGGAATTGAACTTTTTAAAAAAGGCAATGGCTTCAAGGCACCTGTTGTCACCGTACACGTTAGGCACCCACTCACCAGGTTTTTTATCGTAGTCGAGATATAGCATCGATGCCACCGCATCAACACGAAGCCCGTCAACGTGGAACTTCTCTATCCAGTAGTTAGCACTGGAAATCAGAAAACTCTGGACCTCTTCACGCCCTACGTCAAAACGCCTTGTACCCCATATTTCGTGCTCAATTCTGTCCTTGCCCTGATATTCGTAAAGGGGGCGGTTATCGAACTCGAAAAGCCCGTGCTCGTCCTTTGGAAAATGGGCAGGTACCCAGTCGAGAATAACCCCTATTCCAGCCTCGTGCATTTTATTTACAAAATACATAAAGTCCTCGGGAGAACCGAAACGGGAAGTAGGTGCAAAATATCCGCACACCTGATATCCCCAGGAGGCGTCAAAGGGGTATTCCATAATGGGCATAAGTTCTACGTGAGTGTACCCCATCTGTTTTACATAGGTGGAAAGTTCTTCGGCAAGTTCTCGGTAGGTAAGATATGAGTTGTCATCATGACGCATAAAAGACGCCGGATGAACTTCGTAAATATTTAAAGGTGAGGACATAACGTTTTCTCTTGTGTACTTGCTTTTGCGATACTTTATATACCCACTGTCGGTCCAGTTGTAGTCTGGAAGCGTGTAAATTACCGATGCGGTTTTCGGCGGTCTTTCTGAAAAAAAGGCGTAAGGGTCGGCTTTGTACACTTCCTTTCCACTTCCCACAATGAAGAATTTGTACTTTTGAAATTCTCTTATTTCATTACTATCGCAGACTGCTTCCCATATACCCTTTTCGGTAATTCTCTCCATCTTCAAAGAAGAAGTATCCCAGAAATTGAAGTCTCCCACCACCGATACGCTTTCGGCGTTGGGCGCCCATACTCTGAAAAAGAATTTATCCTTTTCCCTGTGTGCACCAAGGTATTCGTAAGTTTTTGTGTTAGTCCCCTGATGAAAATAGTAACTTGCTTCTTTTTCTTTAAAAGTTCGGGTCATATTAACGCTCCTTGTATCTTTTTTGTTGTCAAATATAAATATATGTTGTGCTTTTATTTATTATTACTTTCAAAATACATTTATACTCAAGAAAACAAAAAAACACGTAAGCCTTTTGGCTTACGTGTAAAATTTTAATTATTTATATTTTTTTACAGCCCCTCGTATCTTGATACAATGTCTCTGGCAACAAACACACCCGATGCCGACGCGTGAGAAAGTGAATGGGTCACGCCCGAGCAGTCACCGATAACGTAAAGACCCTGATGTTTTGTTTCAAGGTGAGAGTTGATTTCAACTTCCATATTGTAGAACTTAACCTCAACTCCGTAGAGGAGAGTGTCGTCGTTGGCAGTACCTGGGGCAATCTTGTCAAGGGCATAAATCATCTCGATTATTCCGTCGAGAATTCTCTTTGGCATAACAAGGCTAAGGTCACCGGGAGTCGCCATAAGAGTAGGCGTAATAAAGGCTTCTTCAATTCTCGATACAGTTGACCTCTGACCTCTTATAAGGTCTCCGAAACGCTGAACTATGACACCGCCACCCAGCATATTCGACAGTTTTACAATACTCTCGCCATATCCGTTAGAGTCCTTGAAAGGCTCTGAAAAATGTTTGCTGACAAGGAGAGCGAAGTTTGTATTTTCAGTCTGGAGACTTGGGTCTTCATAACTGTGTCCGTTTACAGTTACAATTCCGTTGGTGTTTTCATTTACTACCGCACCCTTGGGATTCATACAGAAGGTACGTACAAGGTCCTGAAACTTTTCGGTTCTGTAAACTATTTTACTTTCATAGAGTTTGTCTGTTATGTGTGAGAAAACTTCAGCAGGAAGTTCAACTCTTACACCGATATCCACTCTGTTTGAACGGGTGGGAATGTCAAGGTCACGGCATACGTCTTCCATCCATTTGCTACCGCTTCTACCTGCAGAAATGATACACTCTTTTGAAGTGTACTTTTTATCCCCCAAAACTACTTCATAACCGCCTTGAGTCTTTTTCACCTTTTCCACAGGACAGTTAAAGAAGAAGGTTACCTTGTCTTTGAGTTCATTAAAGAGATTTTCAAGGACAAGATAGTTAATATCTGTTCCAAGGTGTCTGACAGAAGCGTCAAGAAGATGAAGTCCGTTTTGAACACAGATTTTCTTAAACTCTGAATTTGCGGTAGAATAGAGTTTTGTACCCTCACCGCCGTGAGAGAGGTTAATCTCGTCAACGTACTTCATAAGGTTTATGGCTTCGGTTTTTCCTATATATTCGTGGAGAGTACCGCCGAATTGGTTGGTGATATTGTACTTTCCGTCGGAGAAAGCACCTGCTCCGCCAAAACCGTTCATAATAGCGCAACTCTTACAACCGATACAGGTCTTAACCTTTTTACCGTCAATGGGACATTTTCTCTTTTCAAGAGGATTACCCATTTCAAAAAGAGCAATTTTAAGTTTTGGATTTAACTTTATAAGTTCATAAGCGGAAAATATACCGCCGGGTCCCGCCCCGATAATAGTTACGTCGAAATTCATTTGTTTCACCTTCATTTTTCATTCTAACGATTAAATTTTATCACAGGTTGAACCTCTTTTCAAGTCAAAATTTATTTTGTTGACAAATATTAAAAAAAATGATACCATTAGTTCAATAAAATTGAACGTTCACCGAAAGGAAGAAATATAAAATGGTTTCAGAAAAAATGAAAGAACTTGGCTCAAAAAGGTCTGTAATCCGAGACCTTTTCGAGTACGGAAAATTAAAGGCTTCAGAAGTGGGAGAGGAAAACGTCTATGATTTCAGCTTGGGTAACCCCAGTGTCCCTGCCCCTAAATCAGTTGAAGAAACTATCACAAAACTCATAAAGGAAACAGAGCCCACTCTCCTTCACGGATACACCTCCGCACAAGGCGACGCCCTTGTCCGCAAGACCCTTGCCGACAACCTCAAAAAACGTTTTGACGCTCCTATAAATGAAAACCTTATGTATATGACCTGCGGTGCCGCCGCATCTCTTACTATAACCCTCCACGCCCTTGCCGAAAAGGACGACGAGTTTATCGCATTTACACCCTTTTTCCCCGAATACAGAGTCTTCGTTGAAGGAACAGGGTCAAAACTCGTGTGTGTTGATACCGTAGACGGAAGTTTCCAGATAGACGGTGAGGCATTTGAAAAGGCAATTACAAAGAATACCAAAGGCGTTATAGTCAATACCCCCAACAACCCCTCAGGCGTTGTTTTAAATGAAGAGAGTGCCAACACAATAGTTGAAATTCTTGAAAAGAAGCAGAAGGAATACTCTCACCCCATTTTCCTTATTACCGACGAGCCCTACCGTGAACTTATCTATTCCGACGTTAAAAACCCCTGTTTCCTGAACCTTTATAACAATACAGTTCTTTGCTATTCTTACAGTAAATCACTTTCACTTCCCGGTGAAAGAATTGGATATATCGCAGTTTCCGACAAGGCGGAAAACAAAGCCGACCTTTACGCCTCAGTATGTGGTGCGGGAAGAGTACTCGGATACGTGTGTGCACCAAGCCTTATGCAGAGAGTAGTTGCAGCCTGTGACGGTGAGACAGGAGACCTTGACGCCTATCGAGGAAACAGAGATATCCTTTATAACGCCCTGACAGAAATGGGCTTTGAATGTGTTTATCCCGACGGCGCTTTCTATCTTTTCGTAAAATCTCCTATCCCTTCAGCAGAAGAATTTTCAAACAAGGCAAAGGAATATAACCTTCTTATCGTTCCCGCCGACTCCTTCGGAGTTAAAGGGTACGTAAGACTCTCATATTGTGTTGCCACCGATATGATAAAACGCTCACTTCCCAAGTTCGAAGAACTGATGAAAAATTACAAATAAAACTGTGCGACCGAAGATTTTTCGGTCGCTTTGCTTATTTCAATAAAAAATTCGGGCACAAGGGCAAAAATGCCCTTGTGTATTCTTTCAAAAAGTAGTAGAATGTCCTTGCAAGAAAAAGACGAGGGAAAGAAAAATGGAAAAGGTTTCAAAATTCAGAACAGTTATTTTAACGATAGTAGGTTCATTTATAACTTCGATGGGAGTATCTCTCTTTTATATCCCTGCAAACGTAGTCAGTGGGGGAGTGTCGGGTATTGCCACTATTCTCTATAACGCCTTTAACTTTGCTCCGGGTATAGTTTACGGAATAATCAACGGAGCACTTCTCATTTCCGCTTGGTTTATTTTGGGTAAAGAATTTGTATTCAAAACACTTCTCGGCGCTTCATGTATCTCTGTTTTCGTGCAACTTTTATCCTATTTGCCACCCGTCACCTCCGACCCCTTTCTCGCATCTGTCATCGGCGCTATCCTCTACGGATTCGGTATAGGCATCGCTTTGATTTCAGGCTCGTCGACAGGGGGCACTGATATTGCCGCAAGAATAATTCAACATTACAGAGAGGACGTATCAATCGGAAAACTTCTCTTGATAGTGGATGCAACGGTGATTTTAATTTCCCTTCTTGTTTTTAGGAACACCAACCTTGCCCTTTACGGAATTATTGCCCTTGCCATTTCCACTTTTGCTGTAGATTTCCTCATATCAAAACTCAATATATCCAAACTTGCTTTCGTAATAACGGATAAGGGCGAAGAAATATCAAAAGTTCTCGTTTCTTCTTCAAAAAGAGGAGTGACCCTCATTGAAGCAAAAGGCGTTTATACGGGAGAGGGAAGACAAGTGCTTATCTGTGCACTTAAAAGTTCGGAAATTCCCAAATTCCAAAAGACAATCGAAAAACTCGACCCCTCGGTGTTTATCATCTATTCCGAATCGCAACAGATAGTGGGAAAAGGTTTTTCAGTTTACAGATAAATCGGCAAAACCCTTGACATTACCCTTTCTTTGTGTTAGAATTGAGGTAATTTAAAGAGAGGCGGTAAAAGACATGATGAAGCGAATGTGCGAAAAGAAAAAACTGTTTTTATCCCTCGGTATGCCCTTTGGGGCTTAGTGTAATTGTATGACATTTACGGCAGAGGGACCCTCTGCCGATTTTTGTTTTAGTAAAAAAACTATCTTGTTTTAATAAAAGGAGTAAGTTATGTCAAACTACAAAATTGAAACTAAATGTATCCAGTCGGGATACGTACCCTCAAACGGAGAACCCCGTCAGATTCCTATTATCCAGAGCACAACCTTTAAATATGATACAAGCGAAGATATGGGTAAACTTTTCGACCTTGAAGCAAGTGGCTATTTCTATACCCGTCTTCAAAACCCCACAAACGACTACGTAGCAAAGAAACTTGCAGACCTTGAAGGAGGTACTGCGGGAATGCTCACATCATCCGGTCAGGCGGCAAACTTCTACGCTATCTTCAATATCGCGTCCTGCGGAGACCACGTAGTTGCATCTTCTAACATCTATGGCGGTACCTTTAACCTCTTCTCCGTAACAATGAAGAGAATGGGTATCGACTTCACCTTCGTTTCTCCCTACGCCACCGACGAAGAACTTCAAGCGGCTTTCCGTCCTAACACCAAGGCTCTTTTCGGAGAAACCATTGCAAACCCCGCCCTCAGTGTCCTTGACATTGAACGCTTTGCAAACGTTGCGCACAAAAACGGAGTACCCCTCATTATAGATAACACCTTCGCAACCCCCTACCTCTGCCGTCCCTTTGAGTTCGGTGCAGATATCGTTACTCACTCTACTACAAAATACCTTGACGGTCACGGTTCAGGTGTTGGTGGTGCAATTATCGACAGCGGTAAATTTGACTGGACAAAATACCCTGACAAATTCCCAGGTCTTTGCACTCCCGATGAAAGTTATCACGGAGTTACGTACACCGAGCGCTTCGGACTTGAAGGTGCATTTATCACCAAAGCCACAGCCCAACTTATGCGCGACTTCGGCTCTATCCAGTCACCTCAGAACGCGTACCTGTTGAACCTTGGAATTGAAAGCCTTCACGTAAGAATGGAGCGTCACAGTTACAACGCCCTTAAAGTAGCAGAGTTCCTTGAAACAAACCCCCACATAACTTGGGTAAAATACAGCGGACTTCCTTCCGACCCCGACTATCCTCTCGCGCAGAAATACTTCCCACTGGGCTCTTGCGGAGTTGTAAGTTTCGGTGTAAAAGGTGGCAGACGTGCCGCTGAGAAGTTTATGAAGAACCTTCGCCTTGCATCTATTGAAACCCACGTTGCCGATGCCAAGACCTGTTGTCTCCATCCTGCAAGTGCCACTCACCGTCAGATGAGCGACGCAGAACTTGAAGCGGCAGGAGTTTCTCCCGACCTTGTAAGATTTTCTTGCGGAATTGAAAACGCAGAAGACCTTATTGCAGATATCGCTCAAGCCCTTGAGAAAGCAGGTGAATAATAGTGCCTATAAGAATACCCAACTCTCTGCCCGCGACACAAACTCTCATTGACGAAAACATTTTCGTAATGACTGAAACTCGCGCTCTGACACAGGATATTCGCCCTCTTCAAATTCTGCTTTTGAACCTTATGCCCACAAAAATTGTTACCGAAACCCAGTTTGCAAGACTTCTTGGCAATACACCCTTACAGGTTGAACTTGACTTTTTGCAGACTGCAACTCATAAAGCAACTCACACCTCTACCGAACACTTACTTGCCTTTTATAAAGTTTTTGACGAAATAAAAGACAAGAAGTACGACGGAATGATTATCACAGGAGCCCCTGTAGAGAATATGCCCTTTGAAGAGGTTAACTATTGGGATGAACTGTGTGAGATCATGCAGTGGTCGAAAACTCACGTAACCAGCACCCTTCACATCTGTTGGGGAGCACAGGCAGGGCTCTATTACCACTACGGTATAGATAAAAAGCAACTTCCCGAAAAACTTTTCGGAGTTTTCCCTCACAAAGTAGTACATAAAAACGCCATTTTGTTCAGAGGCTTTGACGACGAGTTCTTCGTTCCTCATTCAAGACATACCACCGTCGATATAGAGGACGTGAAGAAGGTTCCCGACCTTAAAATCCTCACCCTTTCCGACAAAGCGGGACTTCACTGCTGTATGACCGAGGGAGGAAGACAGGTGTTTGTTACAGGACACTCGGAATACGACGCCGATACCCTTAAAACCGAGTACCTTCGTGACAAGAATTTAGGCCTTGATATTAAAGTCCCCGAAAACTATTTTCCCAACGACGACGATACCAAGGACCCTCAGGTAACCTGGCGTTCCCACGCAAATTTACTTTTCTCAAACTGGCTTAACTATTTCGTATATCAGACAACACCTTACGATATAAACGAAATTTAATTTATGAAAACGTATTGACAATAAAAAACAGTTGTGCTATAATCGTTTCAACACAAAGGGGTGCTCACCGAAGTGGGCTGAGATTGGACCTGTTGGGTCCTGACCCATGAACCTGATGCGGGTAATGCCGACGTAGGAAACAATAAGTTTTTTATTCGCTTACAAAATCGCAGAGGGTTTCCCTTTGCGATTTTTATATTTGTGAAAGGAAACTTATCTATGAAAAGCAAAACACTTCAAAAAATGGTGACCTCTGCCGTACTTTCGGCACTTGCGGTCATACTCACCTGGGCGGAAATTCAACTTGGAGCACTTGGCGGCTCTATCAACTTTGTAATGCTCCCCCTTATCATCATCGCTTGGCGCTACGGTGTACTGTGGGGTATCGGCTCAGGCCTCATTGTAGGCTTTATTAAGTGCCTGATTGGTGGCGGTATCGGTTGGGGACTTCCTTCAATTCTCCTTGACTACGTTCTCGCCTATGGCGCAGTAGGTCTTGCAGGACTCTTTAAAAATCATAAATGGGGTCTTGAAATAGGGGCAGTTGTAGGCTGTATTGCAAGATTTATTATTCACTTTATCAGCGGAATAACTATTTACGCTATCGTTTCTGCCGAGACAGTACTGGGAGTAACTACTGCAAACGCATACGTCTACTCACTACTCTATAACGGTTTATATATGGTACCCAGTTCCGTTGTGGTAATAATCCTTGCCATAATCTTGAAAAAGCCATTAAAGAAATACTTTGCGCGAAAGGGCGCATAAATAAGGAGATGTAAAAAAAGTCCAGACCGTCAAAAACAAAAAAAGAATTCAATTTGTAGTCGTTTGAAAATATTTGTTTTACAACTTGTAAGGTATAAAACTCAAAAGTTTGAGTTTTAAGAAATTATATGTTTTTGACTATGAACAAACCTCGCCTCTGCCGTACAATCGTACGCCGACGGGCTTCGGTTTGTTCATTCTGAAGCATTTTTTCCTATCTCCTTAAGAATCAGGGGCTGTAAAAAACTCTATCGAGTTTTTTACAGCCCCTTTAGTTTATCAGTTCATCAGTGCAATACCCAAATTCAGATAACCTGCAAAAGTCACCCAGAGAATGTAGGGAATATTTACAAAACACGCTTTTTTCGATATCTTGTAAAAGGTTATCATCATAAATATTATCAAAGCCCACATTACTACAAGCCAACCGAAAGAGAAGAAGTAGAGTTCAAACTTAAAGAAAAAGATACTCCAAAAGAAATTGAAAAACAGTTGCATAAAGAAGAGATATACACCTCTGCCAACTAACTTTTCATCGGCTCTTGAAGTAAGTATAAGGTAGAGGGAATAACCCATTAAGAGATAGAGGATAGTCCAGACCACAGGGAATAACCACCCCGGAGGTGAAAGAGGGGGTTTTGACATTGTTTCAAAGGCTTTCATTCCGCCACCTGAAATCAGGGCGGAAATTCCCCCGACTGCCAGAGGAATTGCAAGGCAAATTAAAAGCAGTTTATAATTTTTCTTCATAAAAAGCACTCCTTTCCATGTATCTATTATATGGAAAGGAGTGCCCCTTTATTATTGTTATTTTGATTTTTATTCCTCTTGGTGCTTGTCTTTTAAAATTCTCACGTTTTCGTCAACCGTCTTTTTGTGAAGTGGGTACCAGAACCATAACACTAATGCCAAAACTATAAAGCCAAGAGCAGGAATAAGAGTTGCAATATTGAATATACCGCTTAAAACTCCTGGGTCAAAGGCAGTGTTTTCACTGTATCCTATGGCAGTAAGGAGCACACCCGAAAGACCTGCCGCCGCCGCTTGACCGATTTTTCTTGCAAAGGAATATAAGGCATAAATGGAGCCGTCCTCACGAATTCCGTTTTTAATTTCCGAGTAGTCTATAACGTCTGTAATAAGCGCCCAGGACACCATAGAGAAAACTCCCAGACCTATCCAGGTTATAACGTTTATCCCCACGTAAACCCACACGCTTTCGGGACGCAGAAAGAATAGGAATATGCACACCCCTGCGGCAAGAATACTCGTGGCGGCGCTTATTTCCGCCTTTCCGAAACGTGCAGAAAGTGGCTTTGCAATAAAGGCGGCGGTCACCATACCTATAAGCATAGCGAAGGTAGCAACCGTCTGGGCTCTGGCGTTACCGTAGTAGTTGGGGTAGATATAGTTTGCCATTGTCTGCATAGTAAGTTGGGAGAGCAACAGCATAACAGAAGAGACAATTATTGAAATAAGAGCCTTGTTGGAAATAGCCTTTTTAAAGAGCCCGATAAAGTTGTCGCCCTTGACGTTTTGCGGTTTTTCCGTGCGGACACGCTCGGTAGTAAGGAGGTAACAGAGTATATAGCATACCACCGCAAGAACAGAGAAAATACCTGCAATAAGTGTAAATCTTCCCCCGTCCATAACGCTCTTTCCGTCGACGTCACGGTATGCGAAAAGGGGAATTCCTGCCCCTACAATGATACCTGCAAGAGTTCCGCCCATAGTTCTGAAGGTGGATAGCGACTGTCTGTCAGAGGGCTCGGGAGAAATTGCCGATGCCATAGAGCCATAGGGAATATTTATAGAGGTGTAGAAAATTGAACCCCATAAAATATAGGTGACAAAAAGCCATACTACCTTAAAGGTAGTGGAAAAGGTGGCAAAGGCGCTTTGATATATAAGAAAAGAAGCAAGGGCAACGGGTATGCACATTCTGAGTATCCAGGGTTTGAATTTACCTACCCTTGTCAATTTACTTCTGTCACAAATTCTGCCCATCATAACGTCGGTAAAAGCATCTACAAAACGGGCAACCATCATAACGATACCTACAATGTAACCGTCTATTGCCATAACGTCGGTATAGAATTTCAAGAGGAAAGAAGAGGAAATGAGAAACGTAAAATCGTTTCCAAAGTCTCCGAAAAGGTATCCCACTTTGTCACTGATACCAAAGGGCTTAAATTTTTTCATAAAGTCATCCTTTCGTTTTCAGTCAAATTATATTTGACCTGATGTTTCGTCAATAATTTCCCCAAATAACAAAAAAAGATACTAAAAATTAAAAAAGGCATTAAAAAAATGGAAATTGGGCAAAAATATTTTTGAAATAAACTTTTTCAAGGAGACGAAATGAGAACAATTCAAAATTTTAACGAAAATTGGACTTTCACGAAAGAAAAATGTGAAAAACTCGACCTCTTACCAGAGGGTGAAAAAATAAATCTCCCTCACACCTGGAACGCTTTGGACGGTCAGGACGGAGGGAATGACTATTACCGAGGTGAGTGTTGGTACTTCAAGACCTTTAATAAGCCCGACGTAAGTGATGGAAAACAGGTGTATATAGAGTTTCAAGGTGCTAATTCCTCGGCAAAAGTATATCTTAATTCCACCTTTATCGGCGAACATCACGGCGGTTATTCTACTTTCAGATTTAACCTCACCCCTCACTTAAAAGAGGAAAATATACTGGCTGTAGCAGTGGATAACTCCGCAAATGACACAGTCTATCCTCAAATGGCAGACTTCACCTTTTACGGTGGTATCTATCGAGACGTAAACCTTATTACTGTCAGTAAAAACCACTTTGACCTTGAATATCACGGCTCCCCCGGGCTTACCGTTAACGCTACTCTTGAAGGGAAAGAGGCAATAGTAAAAATTACAGCCTTCCCCTCAAAAGACGCAAAAGACGCAAGTCTTCTTTTTGAAGTACTCGACGGTGAGAAAAACGTAATTAAAAGTGAAGTTTCCGACCTGACAAATAAGGAAGTGGAATTCAGAATAGAAAACCCTCACCTGTGGGACGGAGTTTTTGACCCCTATTTGTATGTGGCAAGAGTGGTGCTTTTTAATAAGGGCGAAACCTGTGACACCGTGGAGACGAGATTTGGAATACGTCAGTTTGAAGTTAGTCCTAACCGTGGCTTTATCTTAAACGGACGTGAATATCCCCTTCGTGGCGTATCACGACATCAGGACAGACTGGGCGTAGGGAACGCCTTGACAAAAGAGCATCATAAGGAAGATATGGACCTTATCTGTGAAGTGGGTGCCAACACCATACGTCTTGCCCACTATCAGCACGACCAGTATTTCTATGACCTCTGTGACGAAAGAGGAATTGTTGTATGGGCAGAAATCCCCTATATTTCAAATCATATGTCAACAGGCAGGGAAAACACCCTTTCTCAAATGAAAGAACTTGTCGTTCAGTGCTATAATCACCCCTCTATTTGTTTCTGGGGACTTTCAAACGAAATTACAATGGGCGGCGCAAACAAAGAAGACCTTGTAGAAAATCACAGAGAACTTTGTGACCTTGTCCACACCCTCGACCACACCAGACTTACTACCCTTGCGGTGCTCACTATGTGTCCCATTGACGAAGACTATCTTAAAATCCCCGACGTTCTCGCCTATAATCACTATTTTGGTTGGTACGGGGGAGACACCGATATGAATGGTGAATGGTTTGATAACTTCCATAAGGAATACCCGCTTCGCCCTATCGCAATTTCGGAGTATGGCGCCGAAGGTCTTAACTGGCATACCTCAAAGCCGACTCAGGGCGACTATACCGAGGAATATCAGGCACACTACCACGAAGAACTCATAAAACAACTCTTTTCAAGACCTTATATCTGGGCAACTTACGTGTGGAATATGTTCGATTTCGGTGCTGACGCCAGAGCAGAGGGGGGAGAGAACGGACAAAATCATAAAGGCCTTGTCACCTTTGACCGCAAGTATAAAAAAGACTCCTTTTACGCCTATAAAGCACACCTTTCCAAAGAGCCTTTCGTTCATATTGCAGGGAAGAGGTACGTTGACAGGGTAGAGGACGTGACCACCGTCACAGTTTACTCAAACCTTGAGGAAGTTGAACTTTTCGTAAACGGAAAGAGTATCGGCAAAAAAAGGGCAGACGACCACTTCTTCAAATTTGAGGTGGAAAACGTCTGGGAAAGCGAACTTGAAGCGGTGGCAGGAGACTGTCGTGACAAGGCGAAAATCCGCAAGGTAGATACAATGAACGAAGACTATATCCTTCGTGAAAAGGGCGCAGTCCTTAACTGGTTCGATATAACCGAGCCCGAGGGTTGCCTCAGTCTCAATGACAGAGTAGACGTTATCCTCTCCACACATGAGGGTGAAAGAGCAGTAAGAGAACTACTTTCACGAATGGGCAAAAACGTGCCCCAAATGTCAGAAAGTATGGGGGAAGGACTTATGAAAATGATGGGCTCCTTTACTCTTCTTCGTCTCACAAGCCTTGCATCTATGCTTGATAGTCCCTTTACCAAAGAGGAACTACTCACCTTAAACCGCCGTCTCAACCGTATTCGTAAGCCTTGAGGTTTCGTCTTTTTGGTTAAAACCGAAATGAAAAGTTAATATAAAAGATTTAGTAAAGCGTAGTCTATAAAAATAGGCTACGCTTTATATATTTTCTATTTTATTGTATATTTTTTATGATGTAAGAAGTTCTGACGAACTTCTTTCCATCTGTTTGAGTTTCATTTCTTCGCGTGTTGCTCGGACTGCTGTACGTAAGTACAGCGACGCCTTCGCACTCCGCGATTTTCCCTCAAAAATACTCTTTCTTTCTATTTAGTCTGTGTGCTTAAATTTTAAGCCTTTTTGTTTAAAACCGAAATGATATTATAAAACGTTTAGCGGATTTTCCGCTAAACATATCTTTGCTTTTACAGGTTGTGTGCTAAAATTTTACTATGAAAAGCAGAAGACATAAATAAAAGTAAAAGTGTATGAATTTTTTATGAGTTTAGCGGAAAATCCGCTAAACTCATAAAAATTAACTCAAATGCGAAGCATTTGTTCCTTAATTCTGCATCCTGCATTTTGCACTCTGCATTTACAATAAAAAACTATATAATAGAATAGACAAAATATAAAGCATAGTCTTTAAAAATAGACTACGCTTTACTAAATCTTTTATATTAACTTTTCATTTCTGTATTTTCACCAAAGAGACAAAATAAATCAATTAAAATGTTCGAGGTCGAAGGTGACGACGGTATAATAGGTCTTTTTCTCAACTTCAAAAAGTTCCTTTTCGAGAGCCTTTTTTATCTCGTCCTTTTCCCCTTGGAGTGCTTCGGGAAGCACCATATCGAAAATGAGATTTGTATGTGTGTCACCAGTTACCATTCTGAAATCATGTATTGAAATGTTTTCGTTTTTCTTTTTAAGTATAGAGGAAACGAGATTTTTCAATCTGTCAATTTCGGGGTTATCGGTTTCTACGGGGTCATAGTGAATAACAAGGTGGACTTTATGACTGTCAAAGCACTCCCTTTCCATATCGTCTATAAGTTCGTGACAGAAAAGGGGGTCAACTCTACGGTCCATCTCCACGTGAAGACTTGCAAAACGACGTCCCACTCCGTAATCGTGTACCATAAGGTCGTGGTACCCTAACACGTGTGGGCAGGACTCTATGTAATCCACAATAAGTTTTTTAAGTTCAGTATCCGCCCCTTGCCCGATAAGTCTCGATACAGTTTCACGGGCAAGATTTACTCCGCTATACAGTATAAAAATGGCAACTGCAAGACCCATAAAACCGTCAATTTTAAATTGGGTAAAGTGTTCGATAACAGCGGAAAGTAAAACTACGGAGGTAGCGATAACGTCGTTTCTGCTATCCGTTGCAGTAGCAAGTAGGGCAGAGGAGTTGGTGGCGTTTCCAAGGACCTTGTTAAAGTGTGAAAGCCAGAGTTTTACTCCAATGGATACAAGGAGGACCACCGCACTAACAAGTGACAGTTTAACTTCCGTCGGGTTCAAAATCTTTTCCACCGAGGATTTACCCAGTTCAAAACCGATAACGAAAACTACCGCAGACACCGCCAAAGCCGACAGGTATTCATACCTTGCGTGACCGTAGGGGTGGTCGGCATCGGCAGGTTTTTCTGTGAGTTTAAAACCGATTAGGGTAATCAGTGACGACGCCGCATCGGAAAAATTATTAAGCGCATCGGCAACAATGGACACCGAGGAAGAAATAACACCGATAATCAATTTCAAAAGGGACAAGAGAATATTTGCAAAAATTCCGATACCTCCGGAAAGTTTACCTATTTCCGCCCTGACGCTCACGTTGTTAAGGTCACCTTTTTTCATATAATGGCGCAAAATTAACTTTGTCATAAATTTCTCCTGTGTAAAAAGAGACTGTCACAGCCGAAAAGAGCCGAACTCTTTTCGGCTATAAACAGCCTCTGAAAATTTATGGTTTAATATAAATAGCCTTCCTTGAAGAGAAGTTCTGCAAGAAGGAGAGAACCACCTGCCGCACCGCGAAGTGTATTGTGTGAAAGACCTACGAATTTGTAGTCGAACATAGAGTCTTCACGAAGTCTACCTGCAGTAATGCCCATACCTTTTTCAATATCACGATCGATATTTGTCTGAGGACGGTTATCTTCTTCAAAGTATGTAATGAACTGACGGGGAGCAGAATGGAGCTTGAGTTCCTGAGGTCTGCCCTTGTAGTTCTTCCAAGCGTCAAGAATTTCTTCTTTTGTAGGCTTGTTTTCGAAGGTAACGAAGGTAGTTGCAAGGTGTCCGTCTGTTACGGGAACACGGATACACTGAGAGGTGATAAGAATGTCTTCGTTATTCTTGATAACACCGTCTTCAATACGTCCCCAAACCTTAAGAGGTTCCTTTTCACTCTTTTCTTCTTCTCCGCCAATGTAGGGAATTACGTTGTCAACCATCTCAGGCCAACTTTCAAAAGTCTTACCTGCACCTGAAATTGCCTGATATGTTGAAACTACAACCTTTTTAGGACCGAATTTCATAAGGGGAGAAAGGAGAGGTACGTAACTCTGAATTGAACAGTTAGGCTTAACTGCAATAAAGCCCTTTGTAGTACCAAGTCTTTTCTTCTGGAAAGGAATTACGTCAATGTGAGAGTTGTTGATTTCGGGAATAACCATAGGCACGTCAGGAGTCTTGCGGTGTGCCGAGTTATTTGAAACAACGGGTATCTCAGCCTTTGCATAAGCCTCTTCAAGAGCGATTATCTCGTCCTTGTTCATATTTACCGCACAGAGAATGAAATCAACGTCCCCTTTGATTGAATCTATATCCGAGGCATCTTTAACAACAAGTTTTTTCACCATTTCGGGAATAGGAGTTTTCATATTCCATCTTCCTTTAACAGCCTCTTCATAGGTTTTTCCTGAAGAATTTTTACTTGCCGCAACCAATGTCAAATCAAAATAAGGATGATTTTCAAGCAGAGTGATAAATCTCTGACCTACCATGCCGGTGCATCCTACCACACCGACTCTGAGTTTCTTTTCCATAAATAGCCTCCAAATCAATAGATTAAAATTTTGCCAAGCCCGAAAAGCCAGGCTTGGCAAAACTCATGTTTGTTCTTATTTGAACTTACGCTTACGAGCAGCTTCTGCTTTCTTCTTGCGTTTTACACTGGGCTTCTCATAGCATTCACGCTTGCGAAGCTCGGACAAAACTCCACTTCTTGCGCACTGTCTTTTGAATCTACGGATAGCGCTATCAAGAGATTCGTTTTCTTTGATTTTTACTTCTGCCACTTTATTTCCCTCCCTTTGTCATTCCAAAGAGAACATTATTCTCAAAAAGAATTTATTACACATTTGAAATTATATTACATAATTTTAGTAATGTCAAGTATTTTTTATTATTTTACAACTATGTTAACAATTTTACCGGGAACGTATATTTCCTTAACGATAGTTTTACCTTCAAGGAAAGGCTTGAACTTGTCGTCGGTTTTGACCATTTCAAGAACGCTGTCACGGTCGGCATCAACACTTACTGTAATTGTGCCTTTAAGTTTTCCAAGGAACTGAACTGCAATTTCAACTGTCGAATCCTCGCACTTCTTTTCGTCCCATTCAGGCCAACTTGCTACCGAGCAAAGACCTGTACCGCCAAGGTTTTCCCACATTTCTTCCGAAAGGTGAGGTGCGAAAGGACAAAGAAGTTTTACGAACACCTTAAGTTCGTCCTTTGTTATTTTGCCAACTTCGTATATTTCATTTATAAGAGACATCATAGAAGCAATAGCAGTGTTGAACTTCATATCCTCAATGTCGAGAGTAACCTTCTTTATAGTCTTATGGAAGGAAGATTCAAGTTCCCCTGTCACCCCTTCACCCTCTGCCATCTTCTGAAGACCCTCTACTCTGTCAAGGAATCTCTTACAACCCTTGATACTGTTGTCAGACCAGGGTGCCGCCGCACCGTAGTCACCCATAAAGAGAATGTAGGTACGAAGAACGTCTGCTCCATACTGGTCAACTACAACGTTGGGGTCAATAACGTTACCTCTTGATTTTGACATCTTCTCACCGTCAGGACCGAGAATAAGACCCTGAGCAGTTCTCTTTGCGTAAGGTTCTTCGGTATTAACCTCTCCCATATCGTAAAGGAACTTGTGCCAGAAACGAGAATATATCATATGTCTTGTAACGTGCTCCATACCGCCATTGTACCAGTCAACAGGCATCCAGTATTCAAGAGCCTCTTTTGATGCAAGAGCCTTGTCGTTCTTGGGGTCACAGTATCTGAGGAAGTACCACGAAGAACCTGCCCATTGAGGCATAGTATCTGTCTCTCTCTTTGCAGGAGAGTTACAGATGGGACAAGTGCAGTTAACAAACTCGGGAATTTTTGCAAGGGGGCTTTCTCCGCCTTCACCAGGCTCGAAGTTCTTAACGTCCGGAAGTTTCAGAGGAAGTTCTTCTTCAGGAACAGGTACCATACCGCACTTTTCACAGTGAATAATGGGAATAGGTTCGCCCCAATATCTCTGACGGTTAAAGGCCCAGTCTTTCATCTTATACTGTACGCCTTCTTCACCGATACCCTTTTCTTCAAGATACTCTATCATTTTCTTTATAGAGTCTTTTTTGTTTGTAAATCCATCAAGGAACTGTGAGTTCACCATTTCTCCGTCACCTGTGTAGGCTTCCTTTGAAATGTCACCGCCCTTGATTACTTCGATTATATCAATACCAAATTTCTTTGCAAACTCATAGTCTCTTTCGTCGTGGGCAGGTACTGCCATAATTGCACCTGTACCGTAACCCATCATAACGTAGTCTGCAACGTAAATGGGAATTTCCTTGTTATTTAAAGGATTTATTCCCGAAATACCCTGAATTCTCACACCGGTCTTGTCTTTATTTAACTGAACACGCTGGAATTCAGTTTTCTTGGCACACTCTTCACGGTAGGAAATAAGTTCGTCAAAGTTTGTAATCTTATCTTGAAGTCTTTCAAGCATCGGATGTTCGGGGGCAATAACCATAAAGGTTACGCCGAAAAGTGTGTCGGGACGTGTTGTGTAAATGCGAAGTGTCTCGTCGGTGTCTGAAACCTTGAAGTTTACGAAAGCACCTGTTGATTTACCAATCCAGTTAATCTGCTGCTGCTTGATTTGAGGAAGGTAGTCTACAGAGTTGAGACCTTCAAGAAGTCTGTCGGCATACTTTGTAATTCTAAGATACCAAACGTCCTTTGACTTTTGAATAATGTCATTGTGACAGATATCACACTTTCCGCCCTGTGAGTCTTCGTTTGAAAGAACTACCTTACAGTGAGGGCAGTAGTTGACCATAGCGGTGTCACGGAAAGCAAGACCGTTCTTGAAAAGTTCAAGGAAAATGTGCTGTGTCCACTTATAGTAGTTTTCGTCGGTGGTATCAATAGTTCTTGTCCAGTCAAAAGAGAAACCTACTCTTTTAAGCTGATTTGTGAACTTTTCAATATTGGCATCAGTAAGTATTCTGGGGTGAGTATTGAACTTTATTGCCGAGTTTTCGGTAGGCAGACCAAAGGCATCAAAGCCGATGGGGAAGAGAACGTTATAGCCTTGCATTCTCTTCTTTCTGCTAACTACTTCAAGTCCGGAATACGCCTTTATATGTCCTACGTGCATTCCCGAGCCACTGGGATAAGGGAATTCAACAAGTCCGAAAAATTTTGGCTTTTTGGAATTGTCTTCTGCCTCAAAAACGTGGGCTTCTTCCCATTTGGTTTGCCATTTTTTCTCAATTTGTTTAAAATCGTATGCCATTTTTAAGTACCTCTGTTATGTTAAAATTATTCTGTAATAAGTTGTGTTATGTCTAAGTCTTCTGCATCTGCCCAAAGTTTTTCAAGATTGAATTTTGAACGGGTATCACGGTTAAAGATGTGCACGATAACACTGTCGTAATCGAGAACCGTCCAGTCTGCCCCCATTCTTCCTTCACGGCGGGTGCAATTTATTCCATTTTCCGCAGTCTTGAACTCAACTTCATCTGCTATCGCATTGATTTGAGTATTGTTTGAAGCACAGGCTATAACGAAATAATCTGCAATTACAGTCTGATTTCCAACGTCAAGCACCTTTATGTTAAAAGCCTTTTTGTTATCTAAAACTTTTACTATATCAAAGGCAAGTTCTTTTGCTTTCGTTTTATCCATTTGTTTCTCCCTCTTGTGTGTTTTCTGTCTCGTCTGAATCTTCATCGACAGTACCTTCGTTTTCAGTATTGTCAACTTCTGGGTCTTCTATGTAATTTTCTTCCCCTTCGTTTTCAGTGGAGTTATCCTCAGTTGTTTCATCTGTGACGTCATTGGTCGTTTCATCTGTGACGTCATTGGTTGTTTCATCTGTGACGTCCTTGGTTGTTTCATTTTCCGACGTGGTGGGGAAGTAGGGACGGGAAACAACGATATTTGGCGGGTTGTCCCCAATGTCTTCTGCTGTACTGCCATCGGTATCTACCTTGGTGTAAGACGAGTGATACTGTTCGGACAAAGTAACGTGAGAAGAAGTTACCTTTTTGTTATAGAGGTTAAAAGCCTTATTTATAACTTCAAGAGTTTCATCAAGATAAAGAGAATAGTAAGATGCTCCGCTTGAAGCGTTGTAACCCTCACCTGGTGCTGTGTAGAAGGTAATGGATTTAGATGAAAACTTCTTGAAATTGATTTCCTTTAAGAATCCCACAAGGTCACTTGCAGTCATACCCGTTGTAGAGTACTTTATAAGGTCGGTGGCAACTGAGGAAAGTTTATCGAGAGTGTACCATTCGGGTGACATAAGTTTTTCAATAAGAGCCGCGAGGAAAATCTTCTGTGCCGAAACACGCCCAAGGTCACCGAAAACGTAGGTATTTCTGAATCTTACAAACTGTTCCGACTGATTTCCGTCAAGGGTCTGGAGACCTTTTTTAAGGTCAATGTGCAGATTTTGTTCCTCGTCATTATAATACATATCGAAAGGAACGTCAACTTCCACTCCTCCAATGGAATCGATAATGGATACAAATCCGTTTAAGTCTATCATAAAATAATTGTCGATAGTAATGCCAAAGGTGTCCTCAATAGTACCTTCAAGGTATTTTAACGCCATATGAGATGCCTCGGAGGAAGAGTACTCTTTTTTATATCTCATATATGCGAAAGCGTAAATTGCATTTATTCTCTTGCTTGTGTTCTGATTTATCGGGTCAACAACGTAGGTGTCACGGGGTATCTGTAAAACGTTTACCTTCTGGGTATTACTGTTGAAGTTCACAACCATTATAACGTCGGTGTTGGCACCTGCCCTGTCCTTGCCTACAACAAGAACGTTGTACGCCTTGGTGTTTCTTACAACTTCCCCCGAGTCTTCGCCTTTTACAAAGCCCTCTGCGAAAAAGTCTGTGAGATTATATATCACACCCATATTGTGCGGTCTTAAAAATCTCTTGGTCTGTGTAAAATTATAAGAATCATTCTTGCCGAAATTTGACATTATCTGTGCATCAAAAGGATTACTGTCGGTGTCAATGGTGGGGCTTGAAAGAAGTACCCAAAGACCAAGTAGTGCCAAAGCGCAGACAAAAAGTGAAATTACTGCAGTAATAATGGGTCGTTTTTTGTTATTCTTTTTTTTATTAAAAGAAACGTCGCGCCTTGCATGCAGTGTCTTTTGCGACGAACTTCTACGGTTCTTTTCCTTTGGTTTCATTTTACTCCTTTGTCTTATCCGACTTGTAAAAATCCAGAGCCCTGAGTGTTCTGGGATGTATAAAGACACCTTCTCTGTTTAAAATGACCACAGTCCTTTCAAGAATTCTCAAAAGGGAGTCGTCTAACAAAGCGAGTCTTTCCTTATAACTTTTTTCACCCGAAAGTGCATTGTGTAAAAGTCTTCTCTCTTCCTTGCAACTTTCAAAGTTTCTGTTCTCTTCTATGAAATCCGAAATATAAACTATCTTTTCCATAAGAGACATATCGGCATCTGCCGTGGTATGTTTTTCTATAATGGAGCAAACGCTTTTCTTTGCCCCAAGATTCTTTGCAAATATACTGCCCGACAAAGCGTGTAAGGTGTTAGGCGACTTCAAATCTTCTTCCGACAAGTCAACGCCGTTTTCCTTTAAATAATCCACTTGCTTTTCAAAGGACCAGTACTTTGTCACGTCGTGAAGAATTGCAGCCTTTGACAAGTCGTCAGAAAAATGTGGGCAAAGCATATTTCCTAAAAAGAGCGCCTCTTTTTCCACCGATAAAGTGTGAATGAATCTGCTTTCTTTAATTTCACCCTTTACAATATTAAGGAGTTCTTCTCTTGCGGGAAGTTCTCTGTAAAGAGAGTTTTTTTCTATATAATCTTTTACTTCCTTTGTAATTAAATCGGATACAAGGTGGTTTTTGATGTCCTCTCTGACCTTCGTTGACGAAGCGGGGAGATGAGGTTCACGTATTACCTCAATTCTTGCAGAAAACTCCTTTTCGTATCTTTTCTTAAACTTTTCTATTATTTCTTTGTCTCCGTCTCGGCTCATTACCGAAATTACGGCGTTTTTGAAAATGAATTCAGGCATCATCCAACTGTGCAGGGTAACGAACATATCTGTTCCGACGAAAAGGTAAAATTCACCCTGATTTTCACTCATAAGCCTTTCGAGAGTAAGTTTTGTGTAACTCTTTTCCCCCGTTTCTTCGTACAACCTTTTTTCAAGGTCGGAGAAAACAACCTCGCAAGTCTTTAATTTAGCCTTTTCAAAGCACACCTTCGCCATATTAAGCCTGTCCTCAAAATCCGCCCACAATGACGGCATCTGTTTGTGAGGTGGCACAAAAGATGGCAAAACGTACACCCTGTCAAGTTCAAGGGTATTGCAAAAGGCTTCAAGTGCCCTTAAATGTCCCACGTGTGCAGGATTGAAACTCCCGCCGAAAATTCCGATTTTCATAATTATCTTGGTAAAATTATCTTTTTGTTTTTCTTGCTCTCACGGTAGAGCACGATTTTCATTCCGATAACCTGAACGACTTCTGAATTTGTTTTACTTGCAAGTTCTTCTGCCGCCGCGTGAGGTCCTTTTATAAAGGTTTCAAGCGCCTTTATTTTTACGATTTCTCTCGCTTCAAGAGCAGAGTCTACCTGCTTTATAAAGTTTTCCTCAATTCCGCCCTTTCCAATCTGGAAAATGGTGTCAGTGTTTGAGGCTATTGATTTAAGATATGCTCTTTGTTTACTTGTCATTTTTTGTACCTTTTGTTTAAGATTTTCGCAAGAGACTCAAAAGCCCTTGCTCTGTGACTGATTTTATTCTTTTCTTCGGGGGGCAGTATGCCAAAACAACAGTCAGCCTCACGACAGAAGAAGAGAGGGTCGTAACCGAAACCGCCACTACCTTGTCTTTCGTGGAGGATTTCACCTTCAACTTCACCCCTTGTCACAAAGGAAGTGTCGCTGTCGATAAAGGCAACCGCCGACACGAATCGTGCAGTTCTGTCCTCTTTGTCTTCAAGATTTTTAAGTAAAAGATTGTTGTTGTCTTCGTCGTCGGCATCTCTTCCGTCAAGAGAAGCATATCTTGCAGAGTAAATACCGGGCTCACCGTGAAGTGAGTCAACCTCAAGCCCCGAATCGTCGGCAAAACTTGGAAGTCCACTCTTTGAAAATGCCGCCTTTGCCTTAATCATAGCATTTTCTTCAAAGGTCTTGCCGTCCTCTACTATTTCACCCTCATAACCTATATCGTCAAGGGTGAGCACCTGAAAGTCAAATTCAAGGTGACGAGAAAGAATATGCGCAACCTCACGCGCTTTGTGTTCGTTGCGGGATGCAAAAACAAATTTTACCATTTTTTATTCCTCAAAAAGAGCCTTTACGAAAGCATCGGGTTCAAAGGGTCTCAAATCTTCTACGCCTTCGCCGACTCCAATAAATTTTACAGGGACACCAAGTTCTTCTTTAACCGAGAATATGATACCGCCTCTGGCAGTTCCGTCAAGTTTTGTTAGAACAAGTCCCGTTATATTTGCACTGTTTTTAAATTCCTTTGCCTGATTTACCGCGTTCTGACCTGTGGTGGCATCAAGAACGAGAAGAGTCTCACGGGATGCCCCAGGCAGTTCTCGGTTTATAACCCTGTCGATTTTAGCAAGTTCGTCCATCAAGTTTTTCTTGTTATGGAGTCTTCCCGCAGTGTCAACAATGAGAACACTTGCGCCCTTTTTCTTTGCAGCCCCAATAGCATCAAAGACTACTGCCGCAGGGTCGGAGCCCTCTGACTGCTTTATCATTTCTACGCCCACACGGTCCGCCCATATGCCAAGTTGGTCAATGGCAGCCGCGCGGAAGGTGTCCGCCGCCGCAAGTATAACCTTTTCTCCCTGACCTTTTAAGTAGGAGGCAATTTTTGCAATTGACGTAGTTTTTCCCACTCCGTTTACACCTATTACAAGTACCACGGATAAGTCAGAGTCAAGAGAAAGGGGAGTGTCACTTTTGTCAAGTTTTTCACTTAACAGTTCAAAAAGTCTTTGACGTGCAACTTCTGCTTCCTTTATCTTTTCGTCTTTGATTACTTCTCTTAATTCTTCGGTAATGCTCATGGAAAGACGTGTTCCCACGTCTGCAAGTATCAAGGTTTCTTCAAGTTCTTCAAAGAAATCTTCGTCAAACCCTCTAAGCCCCGAAAAAAGCGAGTTTATTTCACGAGTGAGAGTGTTTTTCGTTTTAGAAAGACCGCTTTTAAGTTTTTCAAAAAATCCCATCAGGTAATTTCTCCTTGGTATTCGTCAAGACTGACTCTTATGTAGTCGGATACACCCTTTTCCTGCATGGTAATACCGTAGAGCATATCAGCCGACTCCATAGTTCCTCGACGGTGTGTGATAACTATAAACTGAGTTGACATTGAATAACGTTTGAGATATTCACCAAAACGGTTAACGTTCGCTTCGTCAAGGGCGGCTTCAATCTCGTCGAATATACAAAACGGCGAGGGCGAAACTTTAAGGATAGCAAGGTAGAGGGCAATAGCCACAATACTCTGCTCACCGCCTGACAGAAGTGACAAACTCTTTATTATCTTGCCCGGAGGCTGAACGTTTATGTCAATGGTACATTCAAGTACGTCTTCTCCTGTGACAACGATTTCGGCAGTTCCTCCGCCAAAGAGTTCCACAAAGGTCTCCTTAAACGCCTTCTGAATAAGCACAAGAGCCTTTGAGAAGGTGTCACGCATTGTGCCTTCAAGGGTAGAGATAAGTTTTTCAAGAGACTTTTTCGCACTTTCCGTGTCGTCAAATTGTGCCTTCAAGAAGTCGTAACGGTCTTTTGTCTCTCTGTACTCTTCAATGGAGTCAAGGTTTACCGAGCCGAGTTTTTTCATTTCTGCTCTTAAAACGCCGAGCCTTGCCTCTTTTTCCTCTCTTGACAGAGTATGATTTGATTTTGCACTTGATGCGAAAATAAGGGCAGTATCAAAATCCATTTCATAATCTTCCAAAAGACGCTGAAGAATAGAGTTCTTTTCTTTTTCCAGTTCTTCACCTCTTGCCTGGAATTGAGTGTAGAGACGAAGAGCCTTTTCTTTATCTTCTGTCAACTGCTTTTGTGTAACGCGAATTGACATAGATGCCGCTTCAAGTTTCGACGCGGCAACGGAATGTTCCTTAATTTCCGCATCCTTTTCGGCGATTTTTTCTTCAATTTCAATCTTTTCAAGTTTAGTGTCCGAAATAAGTTCTCTTGCCTTATCTCTTCTTGTAAACTGTTCGCTTATCCTTGACTTGCCATCTTCAATAGAAAGTTCAAGAGCACGTTTCTGACTTTCGTTTGATACAATTTTTTCTTTCAGTGAAGCAAGACTTACTTCTTTTTCGGCCTTCTTCTCGTTAAGTGTCGTTACCTCTTCCATAAGAGAGAAGATACCGAGTTTAAGTTCTTCTGCTCTTTCTTCACAGGCTTTTACACAGTTTCTTCTCTCTTCAAGAGCCAGAGTGAGTTTCTTTCCGTTTTCGATAATCGTAGCAAGGTTTTCAACCGTAACTTCCGACGTGTGATAAATCTTCGAGTACTCTGCACTTATTTCGTCAAGTCTCGCCTTCAAGGAAACAAGTCTTTCGTCAAGCACGTCACTTTGACGTTCAAGTTCTACTTCACGTTTTTCGAGCAGTTCTACTTCACGTTCAAGTTCAAGGAAGGAATTTTCAAGTTCGACTCTCTTCGCCTCAATCTTTGAAATTTCGGCATTGTGCAGAGAAAGAGTCTTTTCAAATTTAACTTTTTCTTCATCAAGTTTTTCAATATCCGCACGTCTTGTAAGGATTGCACTGTTTTTAAGGGACTGACCACCTGTGAAGGAGCCTCCCGCATTTATCAGTTGTCCGTCAAGAGTGATGATTCTTATTTTGAAATTCATCTTTCTGGCAATATCTGTGGCACTGTCAATATCGGTTGCAACTACAGTTCTTCCCAGAAGATTTTTAATTATATTGTTGTACTTTGCATCGCATCTTATAAGTTTTGACGCAAGGGAAATAAAGCCCTTCATAGAAGAGATTGAACTTGTGTCCGTCTCATTTCCCATAACCGTTGTCAAAGGTAAGAAGGTAGCGCGTCCTTGCTTTGTACGTTTTAAGTACTCAATGGCAGATTTAGCCGACTTTTCGTCGTCTACCACAATGTTCTGCATCGCACCGCCAAGACAGGTCTCTATTGCGGTAATGTACTCGTTGTCTGTGGAAATAAGACTTGAAACAGGGCCGTGTATTCCTGACAAGGTTTTACTTTCACTTGCAGTCATAACAGCCTTGACACTTCCGGAAAATCCGTCGAGAAGACGTTCCATTCTTTGAAGAGTCTCGCGTCTCTGATTTATTTCAAGGAGTTTAAGTCTTGCCTGTTGCTTTAATTCGTTTTGTTCTTTTAGTTCTGCATCTAACTTGTCCACTTCGTCTTTGTGAGTGGAAAGGATAGCGCTCTTCTTTGTAAGTTCTTCGTCAAGGTCGAAAAGTTCGTTTTCGATTTTCTTCTTCTCTTTTTTTGCATTGTCGAAGGAACTTTCCGCCGTCTCTTTTTCTTTCTTAACAGCGTCAAGTCTCTCTTGCCTTATAACGTTGTAACTTTCGCCCTCTTTTTGCATGAGGTCATTTTCGTTTTTCTCTTTTTGCACAGCGTCAAGTTTCTCACGTAAAAGTTCAAGTTCCTTTTCGTTTTCTGAAAGTGAGGTTCTGTTTTCAGACGCCATACGTGACTTTTCTTCAATTTCTTCTTCGTTTTGAAGAATTTGAAGTCTTGTGTCTTCACACTCTTTTTCAAGAGCGAGTTTCATATCTTGAAGCAAGACGATACCTTCTCTTGCCTCTTTTTCACTGTTCTCTATTTCTTTTACACTTTCTTCAAAGTGAGAAATGTCGTTTTCATAGATAGAAAGAGTAGATGCAGTCTTTGACAAGGACTCTAAAAGAAGGTCTTTTTCCTGCCTTGCACTTTCTTCTGCAAGTTTCTCTTTTTGAACGAGAAGGTAATTTTCTTCAACGCTCTTGTCAATTTCGTCAAGTTTTAAGTTGGCATCTTTAAGACGCTCACTTTCCAGTGTCGCCTGTTTGTCAACGCCCTCTTTTTCTTTGTTAATAAGAGCAATTCTCTCTGCAAAAGCAGAAACTTCAAGTTCGGTACGTTCTTTTTTGAGTACAACGTACTTCTCCGCCTTTTCACTCTGCCTTTCAAGAGAGGGGAGTCGTGACTCAACCTCTGTGAGAATATCGCTTATTCTGGTAAGGTTGTCGGATACCTTTTCAAGTTTATTTGTAGCGTCTTTTTTCTGATAACGAAGTTTTGATATACCTGCCGCCTCTTCAAAAATACCTCGCCTCTCGTCACTCTTGGTACTGATAACGTCGGCAATTCTACCCTGACCGATAACCGAGTACCCTTCGCGTCCGATACCTGTGTTAAGGAATATATCAACTATATCTTTAAGGCGTACCTGTTTTTGATTTATGTAGTATTCACTTTCGCCCGAGCGGTAAAGACGTCGACATACGTTTATTTCGTCGGCATCAAAGTGTGAACGCCTGTCGGTGTTGTCGAGAGTCATTACAACCTCGGCGTATCCCGCAGGTTTTCTTTTTGAGGTGCCGTTAAAAATAACGTCTTCCATTTTTGATCCTCTAAGGGACTTCGGTGACATTTCCCCCAAAACCCATCTGACTGCATCGGATATATTGGATTTACCACTTCCGTTAGGTCCTACAATAGCAGTAATACCCCTGTCAAAAGATATAACGGTTTTGTCGGGGAATGACTTAAATCCGTGCATCGTGAGTGCCTTCAAGAACATAAACGGTACCTCCTTTCACCAAATTTTACATAATTAGACATATATACAAATATTATATAACAAAACAAAGAAAAATGCAAGGTTTTTTAGACACTTGCATCCTAAAAACAACATTTTTTTCAAAAGAATAGTTTTTCTATAAAAAAGCCTAAAATTCCCCCGAGAGAAAAGAGGAAAAATCGGTTTTTCACAAAGTCGAAAGGGGAACTTTTTCTGTCCTTTTCCGAAAGACTTTTTACTATTTGTTTTGCTTCGTCCACAGCACTTCTTCCGCTTTTTCCTCTGCCAAAAAAGTTTTCCTTGACAATAAAATATGCCTCGTCGAACATATCACTGCCTGTGTTTTTCATAACCACTACTCGTCTGTTAAATCCCTTTATCATTTTTTACTCCAATCTTTTTTCTACACATATATTGTGTAGAAATCGAAGTAAAATATTCCCAAAAGAAAAAATTATTGTTGACAAAGCAATTTTTATATATTATTATTGTAGACAATCGAAAGGCGATAAGGGAAGGTGCAGGTATGAAAAGCGGCTTTTTATATTCCGATGACAATAAAAGATATCATACCCAGAACTACCATCTTCGCCACACCTTCGGTTCTAAAGTTGCAAAGATTTCTCTTGATGCAGGTTTCACCTGTCCTAATATCGACGGAAGCAAGGGAAGAGGTGGCTGTATCTATTGCCTTAACGGTAGCGGAAGCGCCTCCCGTGACAGCCTTGAAAGTCAGTTTTACACAATAAAAGAACAAATGACAAAAAAGTGGGAAACCGATAAGTTTATCGTCTACCTTCAAGCCCACTCCAACACTTATGCCGACGCGAATACCCTTGAAAGAATATACAGTGAGGTTCTGGGTTTTGAAAACGTCGTGGGAATGTCGGTTGCAACTCGTGCCGACTGCATTGACGAAAGCGTTGCAGACCTGCTTTCAGAAATATCAAAAAGCACCTATCTCAACGTAGAACTTGGACTTCAAAGTGTTTTTGACTCCACCGCAAAACTTATAAACAGATGCCACACCTTCGACCAATTTAAGAAAACCTACGATATGCTTTATAAAAGGGATATCAAAGTCTGTGTCCACCTCATTAACGGTCTTCCCGGTGAAACTCGTAAAATGATGATGGAAAGCGTCAGAACCGTTGCGGATATGGACCCCTTTAGCATAAAACTTCACCTTTTACACGTACTTCGCACTACCCCTATAGCGAAGATGTACGAAAGGGGAGAGTTTCAGACTTTTGAACTTTTCGACTACGTCTCCCTTATCTGTGACGAACTTGAAATAATAAAGCCAGAAACGGTTATTCAAAGACTTACAGGTGACGGAGATAAAGAATACTTAATATCACCGCTTTGGAGTATGAAGAAATTCGTAGTCCTTGACGAAATAGATAAAGAAATGGAAAGACGGGGTACTTTCCAAGGGAGTAAAAGATGAACTTTCAGAAAATAACTTCCAGAAAGAATAAACTCATTCTTCTTGCCGCCTCGTTAAAAGACAAGAAGATAAGAGACGCAGAAGGGCTTTTCTTCACAGAGGGTAAGAAGATTTTCTCAGAGGCGCGTGAAGCAAAAAGAATGCCCGAAAAAGTCTTCGTTACAGACCTCTTTTTGTCTCAGAACCCCGACTGGCTTGAAATACTTTCAAACCTTGAAACCTATGAGGTAACCGAGGACGTATATTTAAAAATCACCGACGAAAAGTCCCCCGAGGGAATTTTCGCCATATTCAAAAAAGAAGAGGTAAAAGGGGACTCTACCCCCTCTGCCACCATACTTCTTGAGGGTATTCAGGACCCGGGAAACCTTGGCACACTTTTAAGAAGTGCAGTTGCCTTTGGGGTAAGGGCATTAGTTACAGTTAATTCTGCCGATGTCTATAACCCCAAAACAGTACGCTCCACAATGGGCGCAATATTTAAAATTCCAGTATATAACTTTGAAAATATCGACAGTGCCATAACTTTTGCAAGAGAGATTTCACAGAATATCGTGGCATCTACCTTGTCAGAAGACAGCGTCCCCTTAAATGAAGTTGACACTTCTTTTTCCTGCATAATGATTGGAAGCGAGGGAAGAGGACTGACAAAGAGGGCGATAGAACTCTCCGACAAAAAAGTGATAATCCCCATTCAGAATATAGAGTCACTTAACGCATCTGTTGCAGGTGCAATAATGATGTATGATTCAATGACAAAAAGGAATAATCTATGACGGATAAAACGCTTTATTGGATATGGCTGACTGTTGGACTGAACTTTAATTCAAAGGCAGTTTCCCGCATACTTGAAAAATTCACCCCTGAAGAAGCGTACTCTGAAAATTTTGAAAGCCTGAAAGAGTGCAAAGTGTCTTTGTCACTTCTTGAAAGCCTTAAATCCCAAAGCCTTGACAGAGCAAAAGATATAATGGACAAATGCAAAAGAATAGGCGCCGAGATAATACATTTCGGTATGTCCTCATATCCCGAGAGTTTGAAAAGGCTTGAAGATAAACCCTTTGTCCTCTACGTAAAAGGTGACGTGGAAATTCTGTCAAAAAATAAAATTGTAGCCTTCCTCGGCACAAGAAAAATGACGGTACGTGGGAAGGAGTGGGCAGAAAAAACTGCCGAAGATTTGATTTCAAAAGGCTACACCCTTGTCAGTGGCGGGGCCGAGGGCATTGACTCGGTTGCCCTGAAAGTAAGCCTTGAAAGAAAAGTTCCCCCTATTGCCGTTATGGGCGTTGATATAGATAAATATTATCCCACCATAAACCGCCCACTTTTAGATAAAGTCGCGTCAAGCGGAGTCCTTATGTCAGAGTATCCCCCCGATACAAACGCAAGGTTTTTCCCCCTTCGTAACCGAATTGTAGTAGGACTTTCAAGTGAAGTTTACGTAATTGAAGCACCCCGCCACAGTGGAGCGCTTATCAGTGGAAGACTGGCACTTAAATATAATATCCCTCTTTACACTTTACCCCTTGACTCTGAGAACTTTCAGGGTTGTGCTTTACTTATAAAAGAGGGTGCAATCTCCATTACGGGAGAGGGTAAAGAAAAACACGTGAAAAAAGAAAATTCTGTTTCCCAAAACCTTGAGGGAACAAGAGCATATATTTATAACAGGCTTATGAAGGGCGAAGAGAGCGAAAACTCTCTTGTTGACAGCGAACACGGTATCGTTGAAATACTCACCGCCCTGACTGAACTTGAACTGGAAGGACTTATAAAAGCCCTGCCGGGAGGAAAATATTCACTCAAATAAACTTAAAGGAGAAAACAAAATGTCCAATCTCGTAATAGTGGAATCCCCTGTAAAAGCAAATACCATAAAGGGATATCTTGGAACAAACTATAAAGTTGTTGCTTCAAAAGGACACATTCGTGACCTTCCCAAAAGCACACTGGGTATAGATATAGAAAACGACTTTGAACCCAAATATATAAACATAAGAGGAAAAGCCGAACTCATAAACGAACTTAAAAAAGAAGCGAAAAATGCCACTAAAGTATTTCTCGCAACCGACCCTGACCGTGAGGGAGAAGCAATTTCATGGCACCTTGCCACCGCCCTTGGTCTTGATGAGAAAAAGGCGCACCGAGTATACTTTAACGAAATTACAAAGAACGCCGTAAGGGAAGCAATACAGCACCCTTCCTCTATCAACCCCGACCTTGTTGATGCACAACAGGCACGACGCCTTATAGACAGAATTGTGGGCTATAAGATTTCACCTCTCCTCTGGCAGAAAATCAAGAACGGACTTTCCGCAGGACGAGTACAGTCTGTTGCTACAAAACTTGTAGTAGAGCGTGAAAACGAAATAAAGAACTTTGTTTCAGAAGAGTCCTGGACCATTGATGCAAACTTTAAAGGGAATGCAGGAAAGAAGTTCAGACTTCGCTTTTTCGGAAACAAAAAAGGCAAAATAGAACTTCTCTCAAAGGAAGATGCAGATAAAATACTTTCAGCCCTTGAAGGAGCAGATGCAGTTGTGTCTTCCCTTAAAAAAGGCACGAAAAAGCGTACCCCCGCACCGCCTTTTACAACCTCACAACTCCAACAGGAAGCAAACCGCAAACTGAGTTTCCAGTCAAAGAAGACTATGAGTGTAGCCCAAGAACTTTACGAAGGTGTTAGCCTTGGTAAAGGGGGAGAACACGGTCTTATTACCTATATGCGTACCGACTCGGTAAGAGTATCACAAGACGCGGCAAATGCGGCTGAAAAGTTCATTTTGGAAAATTTCGGCGAAAAATACTACCCCAAAACACGCAGAGTTTATAAGACGAAATCCAATGCGCAGGACGCTCACGAAGCAATCCGTCCTTCCGACGTAACTTTAACCCCTGAACTTGCAAAACCCTATCTTACAAACGACCAGTACAAACTCTACCGTCTTATCTGGTGCCGATTTGTTGCAAGTCAGATGGAAGCCGCCTTGTACGATACAATGGCAGTTGAAGTTACCACCACTGGCGACAAGGGAGAATACCTCTTCAAAGGCAAGGGCGAAACACGTAAATTCGACGGATTTATGACCCTTTACACAGTGTCAAGCGACGAAGAAGATAAAGAGGACGAAGAAAACGTAATATTCCCCAAACTCGAAGAAGGGGAAAAACTCACAGTCCTTGACGTCACACCCAAACAGAACTTCTCACAACCACCTTTAAGATATACCGAAGCCACACTTATCAAGGTGCTTGAAGAAAAGGGAATAGGTCGTCCCAGTACCTATACCCCCACCATTACCACCATACTTTCAAGAGGTTATATAGAGCGTCAGGGCAAGTTCTTCTGTCCTACCGAACTTGGATTTGTAACCACCGAAATAATGGACAAGTACTTTGGAACGATAGTTGATTACCGCTTTACCGCAGGACTTGAAGAAAGCCTTGACAGTGTCGCCGAAGGAAAACTTGAATATAAAAAAGTACTTCACGACTTCTATGACCGCTTTTTACCTTTACTCAGCAAAGCAGAGAGCGAGGCCGAAAGGGTAGAAGTAAAAGGAAACGTTGAAGAACTTGATATCCTTTGTGAAAAATGCGGAGCGAAAATGGTAGTTAAAAAAGGACGTTTTGGCAAATTTGCCGCTTGTCCCAACTACCCACAGTGTAAGAATACAAAACAACTTGACAACTTGGGCAACATTGTCGAAAAGAAACCCGACGTTGTGGTAGAGGGTATGACCTGCCCCGAATGTCATGGCAAAGTACTTCTCAAAAAGGGAAGATACGGTGAGTTTTACGCTTGTGAAAACTATCCTAAGTGCAAATTCACAAAGCAGATTTCCAAGGAAGCGGGAGTAGCCTGTCCCAAGTGTCACGGAAAGGTTATTATGAAACGCGCAGGTAGAAAAGTGTTCTACGGTTGCGACAACTACCCTGAATGTGACTTTTCTTCATGGTATATGCCAACAGGGGAAAAATGTCCCCACTGTGAAGAGGGCTATATGGTGAAGAAGAAAGCCGATTCAGACCCCGTTTGCTCAAATAAAAACTGTCCTACCAATAAAAAGGTGAAATAATGAATTCCATAAACGTAATAGGCGCAGGTCTCGCAGGTTGCGAGGCGGCGTGGCAGGCGGCAAGACAGGGAGTAAAGGTAAAACTTTTCGAGATGAAGCCCCACAGATTTTCACCTGCCCACAAAAGTCAGAATATGGCGGAACTTGTCTGCTCAAACTCACTCAGGTCCGACTCTCTTGAAAATGCAGTTGGCATATTGAAAGCAGAAATGCAAGAGATGTCAAGCATTATAATGGAATCTGCCTTTGAAAACAGAGTCCCCGCAGGGTCTTGCCTTGCAGTTGACAGAGAGGGCTTTTCCGAGTATATAACGAAAAAAATATCAAGCCACCCCAATATTGAAGTGGTAAACGAGGAACTTTACAGTTTTGATACCGACTCTATTACCGTCGTTGCCACAGGACCCCTCACCGACGGAAAGATGTCGGAATTTATCGGCACACTTTTGAAAAGCGAGTCTCTTTACTTCTTTGATGCGGCAGCCCCCATAGTTGAAAAAGAGTCGGTGGATTTTTCATCGGCATTTATCGCATCGCGTTGGGGAAAAGGTGAGGCGGCATACATTAACTGTCCCTTAACGCGTGAAGAGTACGACGTCTTTTACAATGCCCTTATCACCGCAGAAGAAGCGAAACTTCACGGCTTTGACGAAGACCTTAAAGTATTTGAAGGCTGTATGCCCGTCGAAGTAATGGCGAAAAGAGGATATGAAACTTTACTTTTCGGCCCTATGAAGCCTGTGGGACTTGTTGACCCCAAAACAGGTAAAGAGGCATACGCCACAGTGCAACTAAGACAGGATAACGCAGAGGGTACAATGTATAATATCGTGGGCTTCCAGACCCACCTGACCTTCCCTGAACAGAAAAGAGTTTTTTCGCTTATCCCCGCCCTTAAAGATGCAAACTTTTTAAGATACGGTGTAATGCACCGTAACACCTTTATAAATTCACCTCGTAACCTCACCTGTTTTTATAACCTGAAAGATAACGAAAAGGTGTTCTTCGCAGGTCAGATGACAGGGGTTGAAGGGTACTTGGAATCGGCATCGTCGGGACTTGTGGCAGGAATAAACGCCGCAAGACTCCTAAAAGGCGAGAGCCTTATTGATTTTACAAATTCAACTGCCATAGGTGCCCTTGCAAACTATATTTCAAACCCCTCGGTTACAAATTTCCAACCGATGAACGTGAATTTTGGTATAATTGCCCCTCTTGACAAAAAAGTAAAAGGTGGCAAAAAAGTACGAAACGCTGCTATCGGTCAGCGTTGTATTGAAAAAATAAAGGCAGTTAAGGAGGAATATGGACTGTGAGACTTATCATTGACGTAATGAGCGGAGATGCAGACGCTCTTGAAGCAATAAAGGGTGCCCTTCGCGCTAAAGAGGAACTTAAAGTTGATATCACTCTCGTCGGAGATGAAAAAGTAGTTACAGATGCCCTTGACAGCCTGTCAACAAAAGCCGACGACTCTTTGAAAATAGTGTCCTCGCAAAGTGTCGTAACTATGGAGGACGACTACCTTGTAGTTATAAAATCCAAGAAAGATTCCTCTATGAGCGTTGGACTTAATTTGCTTAAAAACGGTGAAGGCGACGCCTTTATATCCACAGGTAACACAGGGGCTCTCGTTGCGGGAGCATCTCTTATTGTAAGAAAAATAAAGGGCATAAAAGCGGCGGCAATCGGAGCAGTTATCCCCCTTGGAAAACCTATGTTACTTATAGACGCAGGAGCAAACGTCAACCCCAACGCCGAAACTATGAGACAGTTTGCCATAATGGGCTCGGTTTATATGAAGAAGATGTTCGATATCGACTCTCCCAGAGTTGCCCTCATCAACAACGGTACCGAGGAAACTAAGGGTGGCGAACTTCAACGCGAGACCTATGCACTATTGAAAGAAACAAAAGGCATAAACTTTATTGGCAATATGGAAGGCAGAGACGTTGTGAATAACGTATGCGATGTACTTGTTGCCGACGGATACACAGGTAATATAATGCTTAAAATGATTGAGGGCTTTGGCAAGTTTATGTCAAAAACCTTAAAATCAATGTTCAAAAAGAACCTCAAGACCATAATCGGTGCCCTTTTCCTTAAAAAAGAGGCATACAACCTTAAAAAATCTATGGACTACACAGAATATGGCGGAGCGCCACTTCTTGGCGTTTTAGCCCCCGTTATCAAAGCCCATGGCAATTCAGGTGAAAAAGGCGTTTTCTCTGCCTGCCGACAGGCGAAAATTTTCGTTGAAAGCGGAGTTATCGGCGAGATAACCGAACTTGCCGCCGCTTTGAGAGAAGAGAGAAAAACTTCTCAAAAAGAGGTGTCAGAGAATGAATAAAAAGAATATTGTAGACTGTGTAAATGGCTGTGACGTATATTCAAAAGAGTTCATAAAGAACACTTATGAACTTGAAATGATTATAGGTCATCAGTTTAAAACCCCAGGCTATCTTTATAAAGCACTGACACACTCGTCTTATTCTAACGAAATGAGAAGTCAGAAGAAAACGGTTCACTGTAACGAACGCCTTGAATTTTTAGGTGACTCGGTACTGTCCATTATAGTTACCTCTCACATTTTTTCAGTTCTTTCTTCTTTCCCCGAAGGAGAACTGAGTAAAATAAGAGCCTATGCAGTATGCGAAGAAGCCCTTTATCAGTATGCCGTGAAAATCGGACTTGGCAAATTCCTTGCCCTTGGTAAAGGTGAAGAAAAGACCAACGGAAGAAACAGAAAGTCCATTCTTGCCGATGCAACTGAGGCAATAATCGGTGCGGTGTATCTTGACAGCAACTTGGAACTTGATATGGTAGAAAACCTCGTAATGCAGATAGCCCTTCCGAGAATTGAAGAGATTTGCGAAACTATCAAAACTGGAGTTTCAAAGAACTATAAAGGCGCTCTTCAACAACTTATTCAGATTTCAAGGGGAGACAAACTTGAATATGAACAGGCTGGTGAGAGAGGTCCCGACCATGAAAAAATCTTTACAGTTAAGGTGAAACTTAACTCCAACGTAATTGGAATAGGCGTAGGAAGAACCAAGCAAGAGGCAGAACAAGCCGCCGCAAAAGAAGCCCTCGTACTTTTTGGAGAAAAGGTTTGACTTTTGTTTCTTAATAGGTTAGAATATAATCAGAACACGCGAAAGGAACACTCTTATTGATGAAGAAAAATAAACTTGCCCTTGTGGCGTTTTTGCTTATAATAACTACGGTTTTTTCTGCTTTATCTATTGTTGCAATAGCAGAGGCAGTAGAAACACCGATGATTCCCATTCTTCCGGATAATTCTACCGAACCCGAAGTAACAGAGCAGTATGCTCTCTTAAAACTTACCACCGATGCTAAAGAGACAGTTTCAAGCGGGGATATAATTAAAGTAACTGCAAACGTGGTAGATATTGACTCCTACGGTCTTGGAAAACTCGATTTAGGCTTTGTATATTCAAATGGACTTGAATTTTTAGACGACTTAAAGGTAGTGGGACTTCCGTCTTCATGGTCTGTTTCCACCCCCGACGTTACGTCAAATAGAGTTAAATTTACCCTTGAGGATACCGCTTCAACTCCCGCAACTTCAAATATTACAATCACCTTTTCACTGAAGGTCGGCTCTGACCCACAGTCCTACCTTACGGTAGATTTTAAGGACGTAAGTTTGTATGACGCAGATAAGAGTGAAGTTGACAGTTTTGTAGAAAAGACTACAAACAACAGTTTTTCCGCTGTTTTACCCGTTCCCACTTTTACTAATCTTGGCGCATCACTCAGAATAAATAATACCCCCGCCCTTCGCTTTGGTATGAGAGTACCAAAAGATGACAGTTTCAAAGGGATTTTTAAGTCGGGACAGTTTTCATACACACAGAATTCAAACGTTAAATTCGGTATGGTAGTTATCGAAAAATCCCTCTTGACAGGTGACCTTACAGTAGATACCCCAGGTGCTCTGTCACAGATATTTACAACTCCTTTAAGCGAAAATTCACAGGAAGTAATCTTCGCATACGAAGTTGGCAACGTTACCGATTATTCAAAGACCTACGCCTTCTGCCCCTTTGTAATGCACAGAAATAACAGTAATTCTTCTTATGAATACATCTACGGTGAAGTTAAGACAAGAAGCGCCAGAAGCGTTGCTACAACAGCCCTCAATTATGAAACTGATGACACCAAATCAAAACTTCTCCAAAATTTTGTGAAATAACGTCTTTTTGGTTAAAACCGAAATGAAATGATATTGTAAGGATTTAGTAAAGCGTAGTCTATAAAAATAGGCTACGCTTTATTTATTTTCTATTCTACTGTGCATTTCTTCTGATGTAAGAAGTTCTGCGAACTTCTTTTCATCTGTTTCAATTTCATTTCTTCGCGTGTTGCTCGGACTGGCGTACCATTGTACGCCGACGCCGTCGCACTCCGCGATTTTTCCTCAAAAAGACTCTCTCTATTTAGGCTGTGTGCTTAAATTTTGAGCAACTATATTTTGTATAAAGGACTAAATTTATACTTTTTAAAAAACAAATTTAGCCTATATATAAGCACTAAATCCACCTTTTGTCAGTACTCGCGTCTTCCGCTTTTCATTGTAAAAACTTTAGCCTATTGCCCGAAAAGAGAAGAGTATCTTTGAGGGAAAATCGGCGTTCAGGAGAGCGTTAGCGTACTTACGTACGGTAGTCTCCCTGAACGTCGAAGAAATGAAATTGGATAAAATGGTAAGAAACTCGCAGAGTTTATTTCATTAGAAAAACTGCTGATTTAAGTTGAAAAGAAAAAAGTATAGCCTACATAAATAGGCTATACTTTTTTTAAGGTTTAAACAAACCTTTTCATTTCTGTATTTTCACCAAAGAGACGTCAATTATTCAGTTCTAAGTGCTACTACGGGGTCTTTCTTTGCAGCACTTCTTGAAGGTATAATTCCCGAAAATAGAGTGAGAATTACACTTATGAGTATCAGAACGAGAGCCACGGGAAGTGGCAGATATGCGCTTAAGTTTGTAATTCCCGTAAGTGCGTGAATTACAGCGTTAATGGGAATACAAAGGGCGTAAGTTACCAGAACGCCAAGGAGTCCCGATGCAAAACCGATAAGAATTGTTTCAGCATTGAACATTGTGGAAACGTCGCGTTTCGATGCACCGATAGCACGGAGAATACCGATTTCTTTGGTTCTTTCCTGAACGGATATAAGGGTAATTACACCTATCATTATAGAAGAAACGATAAGAGAAATTGCCACAAAAGCGATAAGCACGTAGGTGATTGTGTTAATGATGGTGGTAATAGAAGACATCATAAGACCAATGTAGTCAACGTACTTAATCTTGGATATCTCTTCCACTCCCTCATTATACTTTTCTATAACCTCTTCAATAACGTCCTTGTTTTCAAAACTTGAAGCGTAAAGGTTTATAGTCGAGGGTGAGTCAATATCAACGTATCCCAGTTTTTTAAGGTTGCCTTCAAAACTTGACTCTGAAAAATCCATTACCTTGTCATAGTAGAATAAGAAGTCTTCAGAGGTAAAGGAAGCGATTTTTTCGTCAAGCAACAAGGCGAGTTGAACTGACGGAATGGGGGAGAGTTGTGCCTCAACTTCCAAGGCATACTGCATCTTTATCTGCTCTAAAATCATAGCCGACATAAAGGCGTCTAAATCCGCGTCGGACATTGACTCCACGTAACTTTTTACTTCATCGGGGTTGGTTCCCGTTTCGGAAGTGATTGCCGACACAATAGTGTTTTCGATTTCCTCACGTGTCATTACACCAAGTGTTCCTTCAACCTTTGAACTAACGAAGTTTTCATCGGGAATACTCATAATTTTCTTATAGAGTTCTGCTTTTTCATTTTCGTTTAAAGAAGAAATGTAGGTTTTGAACTCTCCAATTTTCATTTCGTCGGTAACAGATGCCGAGTTTGAAAAAGGCTTTCCTGTGAAAATGTCACGTCCTGAACTTTGAAGTTGTGCATCAATGGCAGTTGAAGTTTTGTTGTTCTCGATTATATATTCGGTAAGCAGGGAAGTGTAGGCGATAGAGCCTGTCAGCATATGAGAGTCGGACTCTTCATTCGGACGGATAATTCCCACAACCTTTAAAGGCATAGCGTTTGCATAAAGGTATCTTACCCCTGCATCACTCTGTCTCATATCGGTGTAAAGACCTGTGTTTTCATCAAGAGTATAGCAAGAAGAATTGAGAATTACCTTGTATTCTCTGTCGCATATTTCACCGTAAGACCAGGAATTTGTATTTCTTTCAAGTTCACTGCCTTGGGACGCCGCCTTGATAATTGCCCCTGCCTCTTCTTCGGTAGAAAGGCCAAGAGCATAAAGGGTCATATCGTCAAGTTCGTTATTTTCGTCAAGAACTAAAACCACTTCGTTATAATCGTTTGGCCAAGCACCGTAGATTAAGTCGTATTGGCTTGTGACAAGGTCACTTACTATTTCCCCGTTCTTGCCAGGCAACATTTCCTGCCAGAGTTTAATTCCTCCCGTGGTCATAAATGACGACATTGGAGAACTTCCTGAGGACATCATATTTTCCTGAGCACTCATCATAGAGGAGAAATCTATTCCCATATATTTTAAGGCAAGTTCCTGCAACAGAGACTGGGTATCCGAATAGATTATCTTCCCGTCGGCAGTTTCGGTGTAAACAAGTAAATTTATATCATAGGAATACTGAACTCCGTTAAGAGCATCTTTCAGTTCTGACCCCTCACGGTTTTTCTCTTTTTCTATATATGCCTTAAAGGATTTTAAGTCGTTTTCTTCGCTCTCTACGTTGTTCATAGCCTCAATGATGTTGTACATTGCAGGTTTCACGTAAACTTTATCGAGCTCGTGGTCAACCTCGCTTGAAGAAATACCCATAAAGGTCTGCATAAGAGAGGACATATCCATAACCGACGATTCGATAGTGAGAGGATATGAGGAAAGAGTGCTTTCCTGAACTTCGTCAATGTAGGTCGTAAAGCCTTGCGACAGTGCGTAAATCAGTGCAATACCGATAATACCGATAGACCCTGCAAAAGCAGTAAGAAGAGTTCTGCCCTTTTTGGTGAACAGGTTTTTAAGGGAGAGACCGAAAGAGGTTTTAAGGGACATTGAAGGTTTTTTAGTGTCCATAATGGAGTCTTTTAAAGTCAGTTCCTCGTCCTCTTTGACAGGCATACTGTCGTCTGTTATAACACCGTCAAGCATATTTATAATTCTTGTGGAATAGCGATTTGCAAGGTCGGGGTTATGAGTAACCATAATTACAAGTCGGTCACGGGCAACCTCTTTTAAAATTTCCATAACCTGAAGACTCGTCTCGGTGTCAAGCGCCCCTGTAGGTTCGTCGGCAAGAATGATGTCGGGATTATTTACAAGAGCACGTGCAATGGCAACTCTCTGCATCTGTCCACCTGACATTTCGGAAGGACGTTTATAGATGTGCTCGGAAAGTCCCACGTCGTGAAGGGCTTTTTTTGCACGTTCACGCCTTTCGTTTTTGGAAACCCCCGATAAAGTCAGAGCAAGTTCTACGTTTTGTAAAACCGTCTGATGAGGAATGAGGTTATAGTTCTGAAAAACGAAACCTATGGAGTGGTTTCTGTAGGTGTCCCAGTTCCTGTCCCCGAAATTCTTGGTGGATTCACCGTTTATTATAAGGTCACCCTCGGTGTATTGGTCAAGACCGCCGATAATATTAAGCATAGTAGTCTTACCGCAACCTGACGGACCTAAAATAGAGACAAACTCGCTTTTGCGGAATTTAAGATTTATACCGCGAAGCGCCTCTACCTTTCCGTTACCTGCAGGATATTCCTTTTTTATTCCAATAAGTTCTAACATTAAATTCACCTTTCATAAATTATCCCAAGTTTAACAATTTTCACATAATTATTTTAATACTTTCTCTCCCTTTTGTTGTTAAGAAATTATTAAACTTTTATAAAAATCAAGTCAAAAAAAGAATCAAGACGTCTTTTATTGTAAAAAACGTCTTGATTTTTTTATTTCGCGTTACAACATTTCAAAATGTTTTTGTAAAGGGAGAGTTCATAATCGGGAGTATAAGGGTTCTTTATTTTCCCTATAACCATTTTATAAAACGCCCTCATCATATCGTCGTAGCGGTCGAAAGGCTCACTGTTTACACTCTCGCCCATGTTTCCCCATTCACTTGACGTGTACTCGGTTTTCGCAGTGTAAAGATTTGTCTTTCCTTCACAGAACATCTCAAAAGGTTTAAGTTCTACTGTCGCCTTTGTTCCCGTCACCACCAACTGTCGCCTTGCAAAACCGCCAAGTTCACAGGCAGAGGTCTTTACAAAGGAAACTCCCTTTTCATATTCCATAATAGCCATTCCGAAGTCCTCGCTTCCGATTTCTTCGTCGGTGCACTTGTTAAGGGGTATTATGTTTTTCGGTTCACCCTGAATTTGAAGTACAATGTCAATAAGATGACATCCTAAAAAGAACATCATACCGCCCTTGAAGTTATTTAGCCACCTGCGAATACTGTCAGGATGAGCACAGTTCATCTGGGCTTCAACACTTAAAATCTCGCCAAGTTCTCCGCTGACAGCCCTTGAAATAACCTCTTTAACAAAGGGGTTGTACCTGTACATATACCCTATATGAAAGACTTTTCCACACTCTTTTACAAGGGAGGTGAGTTTTTCAAATTCTGAAAGGTCGCACCCACCCGGCTTTTCCATATGTACGTGCTTTCCGTTCTTTATAAAAAGGGTTGCATACCTTGTCAGATGCTCTTCGTCGGTTTCAAGTATTACCGCCTCAATGTCCTCTCTTTCAAGAACTTCATTCAACGAAAGTTCTTGAAGTCCCTCAAGGGCTTTGAGTTTTTTTGGATACTTTACACCCTCGCCTTCCGGCAGAGAGTAACCCACCACCTCGAAAATGTCAGACTGCTTTCTCACACTTGTGAAAATTTGAGCAGAATGACTGTTAGCATTAAGACCTATTAGTGCTACTTTAATTTTTCTCATTTTATTCTCCGCCAATCAAATTGTACAAGAGGGAAGGTCTTGTCAAAAGCAAGTCTTGTATAAACTTCGGGAGCGTCCTCGGGTGAATAGGTTTCGTCTATCATTTTTGAAAGTTTTATTCTTCCAAGATTTGTAAGACGAATGAGGGCGTTTACGTCGTCCTTCTGTGTCCACCAACCGCAACTTGACTCAAAAGAGGGCCTTGCATTAGTGTGAGCGCCAACAAGAGTAATGCCGGGGCCGTGTACCTTGCGGTAGTAGTCTATTGTAAAGTCACTGTTTCTTGTGCAACCAAGGAGAGCAACTCTTCCAAAACGTGCCATACAGTCGAGAATTCCGTCAAGCCCTGCACCGATTCCCGTAACTTCAATTCCTACGTTTGCGCCGCCACCCGTCAACTCTTTTGCCTGCTGGGCAAAATCGGGCGCATAAGGGTCAAGAGCATAGTCTGCCCCACAAGTAAGTGCCTTTTCACGCTTTTTTGAGTCAGGGTCAACTGCAATAATAGGAGTAGCCCCCGCCGCTTTAAGTAGAGAAAGGGCAACAATACCCAGTATTCCCATACCCATTACAATGGCACTTTCGCCAATTTCAAGTCTGCACTTTCTAATGGCTGCCAAAGGGAAGGTTGCAATATGGAAAATTGCCGCATCTTCAAAGTCAATATCTCCTATAGGATAAACTCTTGACTCGTTTATTACAACGTACTGACTGTGAGTGCTCCAGGAAAGACTTACCCTGTCGCCAACCTTTACAGATGTAACGTCCTCACCCACCTTCACTACAACACCTGCCGAACTGTATCCGCCACGTCTTGGGAAGATAGCCTGTTCCTGTTCCTTTTTCAGCCAACTTACAGTTTTACTGCCTGTAAGATTTGCTCTTTCCGTTCCGCTACTGATAGAGGACACCGCAAGTTCTACCATAACGTCGTCCCTCTTCATCTCTTTTACAGGCTCTTCTAAAAATTCTGCAACGTTTTCTTTTACAAATACAATATTTTTGCTATTCATAATATCACCTCTTGAAATCATTATACACTATTGATTTTTTCGGCAAAATATGTTATTCTCTATAAAAAGAGGTAAAATTCTACACAAAAAACAGAGGAAAGTGCTTTGAAAGATATATTTTTCTACGAAAATTTAAAATTCAATACCATAACCTTCGACAAATATCACTACACCGATAACAGACACGGCGCCCGCAAGCACTATCTTGCCCTTATGCTCAAGGGCTGTGCCACCATTGTGTCAAAGGACGTAAGTCTTGAAGCAAAAGAGGGGGAAGTCTTTTACATTCCAAAAGGTCTTTCTTATCAGTCCTATTGGAAGTCCTCGGGGGAAATAGTCTTTAAGTCCCTTGGTTTTGACTTTTTCCCCGAAAGTGAAAAGAGACACTACCTTTTGCAAAAAATAGATGCAGAAAAGGAAACAAAAGAGAAAATCCGCACCCTTTCAAGCCCCATTCCTACCGACACATCAACCTTCGTTTCCTTTTACTCTGTTCTCCTTGACCTTCTCCCCAAAATGAAATATCAGGACCCAAACGTAAAAAAACAGATTATAGAAAAAGCGAAAAAGTATATCACCAAAAACCCTCACGTGAAGGCAGAGGAAATTGCAAAGTATTGCCTTATAAGTCAGTCCGCCCTTTATGACCTTTTCAGAAAAGAACTAAAAACAACTCCAAACGAGTTCAAACAGAAAGTGCTATCTGAAAAGGCGGTATCACTTCTCACCTCAAGCGATAAATCAATAGAGGAGATTTCGGAAATTTTAGGGTTCAGTTCCACCTCGTATTTTAGAAAAATACTGAACAAACACACAGGGAAGACCCCCAGAGAAATACGAAAAAACAACCCATACTTCTAAAAAAACGGTGAAAACCCCAAAAATAATGTAAACTTTTTATGAATATAACCGAATTTTTTTGAAAAAAACTCTTTACATATTAAAAACTATGTGCTATACTCTATCGTGTATGACTGTTGCTCAGTTACGGCGTTTATCGTCTGCAATAGCAGACTAATTCACCTGACCGTTGCCGAGTTACAGCGAAATAATTATGGAGGTGAACATAATGCAGAAAGAATTGAAGCAGAGTATCATTGAAAGCTATCGCACCAATGAGAAAGACACTGGGTCTCCCGAAGTTCAGATTGCTATTCTCACAAGCAGAATTAACAATCTCACAGAACATCTGAAGAAGAACAATAAGGACCACCACAGTCGTCGCGGACTTCTTAAGATGGTAGGTCACAGAAGAAACCTTCTTGCATACTTGCAGAAGAAGGATATCAACCGTTACCGTGATATCATCGAAAAACTCGGCTTGAGAAAGTAAGCCGGTAGGTATTCTCCACATATGCCTTTTTGGCATATGTGGGGAATTCTTGTAAAATCACAAATAGAGCACCCTCGGTGTCAAATGTGATTAGCACGAAATAAAGCGTCGAACACCTTTTCGGCTTTTTATTTTATGCTAATCTGTACCGAGGTGCTTGTTTAAAGAAAGGATAAAAATATGTTTGAATCTTACAAAACATTCAGCCACGAAATCGCTGGCAGACCCCTTGTAGTAGAAACAGGCAAAATTGCGCAACTTGCTAACGGTTCAGCACTGGTTCGTTACGGTGACACCGTAATTCTCGCCACCGCTACCGCAAGTGCAAAACCCCGTGACGGAATCGACTTTCTTCCTCTTTCAGTAGACTTTGAAGAAAGACTTTACTCCGTAGGTAAAATCCCCGGCAGTTTCCTTAAAAGAGAAGGCAGACCCACAGAAAAGGCAATTCTCACCTCCCGTGTAATTGACCGTCCTGTTCGTCCTCTTTTCCCCAAGGATTTAAGAAACGACGTATGTCTATCGCTGACAGTTATGTCAGTTGACCCCGACTGTTCTCCCGAAATTACAGCAATGATTGGCGCATCTATCGCCCTTTCAATTTCCGATATCCCCTGGAACGGACCAATTGCGGGAACCTTCGTAGGACTTGTTGACGGTGAGTTCGTTATGAACCCCACCAAAGCACAGCGTGAAAAGAGTATCCTCGAACTTACAGTTGCTTCTTCCAAGAAGAAGGTTGTAATGATTGAAGCGGGTGCAAAGGAAGTTTCCGATAAGGATATGTTTGACGCAATTATGAAAGCCCATGAACTCAACTGCGAAATTGTTGACTTCATCGACTCTATCGTTAAAGAAATCGGCAAACCCAAATTTGAATACCCCTCTTGCGAAGTTGACCACGATATGTTTGAAGCAATCAAGGAATATGCGATGGAGAAAGTTCAGTCAGCCCTTGACACCGACGACAAGACAGTTCGTGACGACAGACTTCAGGTAGTATATGCCGACGTTTTCGAACATTTCGCAGAAGTTTATCCCGAAATGGACGACGCTACTACCGCTATGATAAACGAGTGTATGTACAAACTCCAGAAATACGTTGTACGCCGTTGGCTTCTCGACGACAAGAAACGTGTTGACGGAAGACGTATGGACCAGATGAGACCTCTTGCGGCAGAAATCGGAATTCTCCCCAGAACTCACGGTTCAGGAATGTTCACCAGAGGACAGACACAGGTTATGACTATTGCCACCCTCGGCTCAGTCAGTGACCAACAGATGCTTGACGGTATCGACGACGAAGAGTTCAAGAGATATATGCACCACTACAATATGCCTGCCTATTCAGTAGGTGAAGCAAAGGCATCAAGAGGCCCCGGAAGACGTGAAATAGGTCACGGCGCTCTGGCAGAACGTGCCCTTGAACCCGTAATCCCCGCAGTTGAAGACTTCCCTTACGCGATCCGTCTTGTTTCGGAAGTTGTAAGTTCAAACGGTTCTACCTCACAGGCTTCTATCTGTGGCTCAACACTCGCCCTCATGGATGCAGGAGTCCCCATTAAAGCCCCCGTCGCAGGTATCTCTTGCGGACTTATTACCGAAGAAGACAGATGGATGACCATGATTGACATTCAGGGTCTTGAAGACTTCTTTGGCGATATGGACTTTAAGGTAGCAGGTACTAAAGAAGGTATCACCGCTATTCAGATGGACCTTAAAATCGATGGTCTCACTCCTGAAATCATCAAGAATGCTCTTGAAACTACCCACGTTGCAAGAAACCACATTATCGATGAAGTAATTCTTAAAGCAATCCCCGCACCTCACGAAGACGTATCCAAGTGGGCTCCTAAGATGATAAGCACCAAGATTGACCCCGAAAAGATAAGTGAAGTTATCGGTAAGGGCGGTAAGGTTATCCAGAAGATTTGCGCCGATACAGGTGCAAAGGTAGATATCGAGGACGACGGAAGCATCTTCATCGCGGCAGTTGATAAGAATGCGGCATATGCAGCCCTTGATATGATAAATGCCATAGCCCTTGACCCTGTTGTAGGCACAGTTTACACAGGTACAGTTACAAGACTTATGACCTTCGGTGCCTTCGTAGAATTTGCCCCCGGTAAAGAAGGACTCGTCCACATTTCAAAACTCGATAAGAAGAGAGTTGAAAAGGTTGAAGACGTTGTGTCCGTTGGCGACGTAATTAAGGTAAAACTTATTGAAATCGACGACAAGGGCAGAATTAACCTCTCACGTAAAGACGCTCTTGAAGAAATCGACGCCGAATAAATTGAAAATATTTTGCCCGACTTACAAGTCGGGCATATTTTTTTAAAAAAACCTTGAAAAAAAGAGAAATTAAGGTATAATGTGAGTAAGAAAACAAACCACAAGGAGAAAGAAAATGGCAAAAAAAGACGACAGATTGCTCATTCAATACGACACAAAGCACCTCGACGAATTTTTTGAAAATCAACCCCCAATGGAGTTCATCGACGAGCTTAAAAGTCCTGTGCATAAAACTGCCCCCCTGAATTTCGGTTCGCGAAAAGAAAAGAGAGATGACGAAGTTGACGCATCAGGCATATATATAAAGGAATATTTCCCCGATCCCAAAGGAGTACTTGAAACTGTCTGGGCAGACTTTTCAAACTTCTTAAAGCTCTGTGAGTCAAAAGGGGAACGTTACCCTATAATTATAAAAGAGGGCAAAACCGACTCCTTTGAAGCATATGAAATAAACGTCGCCGAGGACGGTGTCGAAATCGTGTCAGGTGACACTGAAGGTGTCCGTCGTGCCATCTTTTATATAGAAGGCGAACTTACAAAGAGGGAAGGCTTCTTCCTTAAAAAAGGAACTGTAAAACGTAAACCCTACATAAAGGACAGAGTGACCCGAGGCTTTTTCTCACCCACTAACCGTCCTCCCAAAAACGGAGACGAACTTTTCGACGATATCGACTACTATCCCGATGAATACCTAAACCGCCTTCAACACAACGGAACTAACGGCCTCTGGATTTATACAAGTTTTAAAGCACTTCTCACCTCATCTGTTATCAAAGAACACGGTGAAGGCGGTGAGAAGAGAATTGAAAAACTCCGCTCTGTTGTAAAGAAATGCGCAAGGTACGGAGTTAAAGTCTATATCTTCGCCCTTGAACCTATGGGCTTTTACGATTGGGAAGACCTCTATCTTAAATATCCCGAAATGCTGGGTTCGGAACTTATCGCAGGTCAGCACCCCATCTGTCTGAGAACCGAAAAGGGAAAAGAATTTATGATAGAAGCAGTTGAAAAACTCTTCACCCTTGTTCCCGACCTTGGCGGATACCTCAACATAACCGACGGTGAACGCTTTACCACCTGTTCGTCCAGTCGCACCTATTACACCTGCCCAAGATGTGGGAAATATACAAGAGGTGAAAACCTCGCCTATAATGTTGATATCATTAAAGAAGGCATACGCCGTGCAGGAACAGGCGCACAGTTCATAAGTTGGACCTACGGACACAGAGGCTGGGACTTCGATAATATCCGCGACTACGTAAAACACGCCCCCACCGACGTCGCCCTTATGCAGAACTTCGACGATATGGGCTACGAAGAGCAACTTGGCAAAACCAGACAGGCAGTTGACTATTGGCTTTCCTACGTCGGACCTTCAATTCTCTTTGAAACAACAGGTAAAGCCGCCCTCGAATATAATAAGACCCTCTGGGCAAAAATGCAGGTCTGCTGTTCCCACGAACTTGCAACCGTACCCTATATCCCAACTCCTGGCATCATTTTTGAGAAGTTCAAAGGAGCAAGAAAGTATAACGTTTCGGGAGTCCTCGAATGTTGGTACTTCGGTAACTACCCCTCTATTATGAACCGCGCTTCAGGGGAATTTGCCTTTATGGATGACTTCTCGGACAAGGAAGGCGCACTCTTTGAACTTGTCTCACACGTCTGGGGCGAAACAAAGGCAAAAACTATATGCAAAGCCTTTGACTTCTTTGAAAAAGGTTACAAAAACTATCCTATCAATATACTGTTCAGTTACTACGGACCCATGCACGACGGAATTTGTTGGGACTTGCAACTGATTCCGAAAAACTGGCCACTGTCACGCACATGGCTTCTCGTTGATGCCCCCGTCGGTGACAGAATAGGAGAGTGCCTGTGGAACGGACATACCCTCGATGAAGCAATAATTCTCTGTGAGAGAATTTGCGAGAATTGGGAAAAAGGACTTCAACTTCTCGACCTTGACGAAAACGCGGAACTTATGACTCTCTCTCGCGCTCTGGGACTACTCTTTAATTCAGGCGTAAATATCTTAAACTTCTATAAACTTCGTAAAATGCTTGGCAAACGTCAGGGCGACCCCAAAGAAATTTTAGCAGAAATGCGAAAGATTGTAGAAAAGGAAATTGAAAATTCAAAGGCTATGATTCCTCTCTGCCACGCCGACAAGAGACTGGGCTACCACTCGGAAGCCGAAGGCTTTAAGTTCTTCCCCGAAAAGTTAGAACGCCGAATTTCAAATCTCGAAACACTCCTTAAAACCGAGTTTTCAGAGGTAGAAAAGAGAATTGAAGAAGGACTTGCCCCCCTTGAATATTACCTTGGTAAAGCCGACTATATTATGAAGAAGGGCAACCCTGTGGACGCTACGGTGGTTAATATCGGAGAGGACAGAAACTTTGCCATTTCTTATGACGACGATAACATCTGTCTGCTTATGACAGGTAAGAAGGAAGATATGTTCAAGTTCGGCTTCGAGTTTGAACTCTTTGAACCCGACACCAATATGAACTTGAAAGACGGAATTCTCACCGTCGAGCCTACCGCCAAGTCTCACCAACAAGTCTTTGGCGACAGAATTGAAGAAAAGACAGGGCGATTTGAAGTCGATATGACGGAAAACGGTGACAACGTCACCTACCTTGTAAAAGGCGACCGCAAGAAACTGGGCTGGACTGATAACACCCCCATAAAACTCCGTCTCCAGATTGGCGACTCTCTCTGGAAAGAGGAAGATATGCCCACCTACGCCCTTGGCAAAGCACCCCTGTCACCCGATGAATATGGCTTTTTGCTTACCGAATAAAAAAACTTCCGCCTGAACTTAATTCAGGCGGAAAACTTTTTTTATAATCACAAAAAATGTGGCATATAATATATAAGGAAGAAATTTACATTATAAAACCTTTTTTGGCGTTTAATGCTACTCTTTTATTTGTCTAAAAATCTTTTTATTTCATTTATTTCTTTTTCAATTTCACCAAGCTTTTTAACAACGTCTCTGCTCGACTTGAAATTAGAGTTTGAAAACCCCAGCAAATAGTCTGTACTTACCTCAAAAAATTGCGCAAGTTTTATAATTGATTCACTGTCGGGATTAGTTTTTCCCGTTTCATAATTTGATAAAGTCTTTTGGTCTATCCCCGTTTTTTTTGCTACGTCTATCTGACGCAAGTCTAAGTCTTCTCTTAAATCACGAATTCTGTTTTTGATCTTATTCATACTAACATCATTCCTTTTTTTCTTGATTATACTATCTTTTTACTAAAACTCTATTGACAAACTAAGAAGTTCCTTGTATAATATCATAGCAGTAAAATATTAGTATAATTGTCGATTTAAGGAGGACTTTATGTTTTGTTCTAATTGCGGTGCGAAAATAGGAAAAGATGAGTTGTATTGTTCAGAATGTGGAGCCTACCAAGACGTAATTTGCACACCCAAAAGGAACCTTAAAACAAAAGTCGCCTCTTTCAACGGAGCACAGTATACTATGTATGCTAATTACGTAGCCCTTGCCACCTTACCTATAATGTTTTTGTTAAGAATTCTTTTTCAAAAGAAAGAAACTTTATGGATAGGAGAAGGGGACGCATGGAGCAACGTGGACGTCTTGGTAGTACCGCATCTTGTAAAAGTAGTTTTGATGTTAATACTTGCTGTTTCCTTGATGTTGATATTCTTCTTGTTGAAAAGTTCATCAACTCCGAACGACCGAAAAGCAAAAGAAACCAAAAGCATATCTCTTATAAATATTGTTTTCGGATTACTTTTAACCTTTTTTGAGTTTTGAGTTTCCTTAATAATATTCTGGCATAAAAATCATAAAATTGTATTATAAAATCAAGTTTATTTTAAAAATTAAAACTTTTTATAAAAACTTTTTTAAATTCCCTTGACTTTTTTATGAAAAAAGATATAATTATAATTGCATAATGGTGTAGTAGTCTGCTTGATTGTTTACTATCGTGCAGATTGCCAATTGCAGATAATGGAAAATATTCCAAAAACTGCAAATTTTCAACCGTTTAATTAAAAATTTATACATATTTTTAGGAGGAAATCTTATGAGCAAAAACTTTTTGCAAAAAGTTATTGTAACTCTCGTTACAGTAGCGCTTCTTTGCACAGCTTTGGCGCTCACAACCTTTGCAGGTAAGATTGGTGACCTCACCATCGACGACGCAAAGACTTATGAGTACGCGGCTGTTACTGTAACAAAAGCTAGTAACAGTGCTGACGCAGTAGTTACAGTTGCAGAAACCTACACAGCCTACGAAGCAGGTGCAACTCTTGACGCAGGTCTCTACGCAGTCAGAGAAACAGGTTCCACAGACAGAGGAACACTCGCTTGGGTTTCAGGCATCTCTGAAGCGAACGACTACGGTGAAATTCTTCACCAGAGCAACGTTCTTGTTACAGATAGCACCACAACAACGGATATTTATTCAATAAAAACAACAGCAAGAACTTATACTTACTACCATCCTCGTACATGGGCTGTTAGTTCAGTAAACAGCGAAGGTCTTTTCAAGCCTGGCTATTGGACTGTTTACGAGTACGGAGGCCATGGAACAGGTCGTATCAGTTATATTTGGGCTCTTGCGCAGAAGGTTTATGGTACCGGATCATCCGTTTCATACTTCACTAAAGAAGAATATCGTTTGACTATCGGTACCTATAACAACTCACAAATTACAAGTGCAACTAGATTAAACGGTCGTTCATATACTTATCAGTATTTGAATGATGAAATTATTCCTGCAACAGACTTCAGTTCATACAAATATGCTGTTGGTGGTATCGGTGCAGTTGCAACAGTTATGACCGGTGACGTTGATAAACTTCAGTCAAAATACGTTCTCTACGTAATTGATGACAACTTCGAAGTTAAAGCATATTCCGCATATAACACAGCACCTCTTACAAATAGAGTATTTAACGATATTACAGTAAGTCTTGCAGACCTCAAGGATGAAAACGGAAAATCTCTTACCGACGGATACATCGTTGGTATGGCAATATTCCCTTACACAGTTCCCGCTGAAGGTTGCACTGTTGAATTTACAGGAACAAAAGGTGTTAACGTAGCGGCAAGAATGTATGAAAACGCATATAAGACTGCATACAATTCTGCAACAGACCCTGTTGTAACAATCGACGGTCTTACAGTTTCTATTCCTAAGGATGCAGTTGGTTCAGTTTACCAGTACGCTGCAATAACAGGACTTAATTCGAGCACTACTTCTCCTTCTATTAAAAAAGACACTTATACCGAGATGACTCTCGAAGACGGCGTTTACACCGCAACTCTTGCAACAGGCGGTCTCTACTACTTCAAGGGTGTGGCTTCAATCGGTGAGTCAAACGAAGTTCTCGTTTACGTACCCGGCACAGCTTCAGAACGTAAAGCACTCGGTGTTGCGACAGACACAGGCGTACTCGAAATTGAAAATAATGCAAACTTCTATATTGGTGAATGGGGCGGTACCACTTACACTTGGAATAACTGTGACGCGAACTACGCGCTTCGTCCTTCAAACAACACTTACGGTTGGCATCTTCGTCCTTCCGCTTCTGGCAGAACTGAAAAATATGACGGACGTCTTGACGTTCTCTATGATGCAAAGGCTGCATACGCAGAAGACCCCAGTGACGAAAACGCTACAGCACTTACTGATGCTTTGAAGAACGTTCTCGACAGACTTACAAGTATTGAAGCACATTACGCATATACTCCCGAGGAATTTATCCCCGCAGATGAAGTAAATAGTTTCACTTATAAAGTTCAGAACTATGGCACCTATGACAACTTCTCATACTCGGGTACAGACGTTAGCACACAGATGATTCTCTACGTGTTCAACGATAAAACAGGTGCAGTTGAAACTTACACTTGGACAAAGGCTCACACAGAACCCGTTATCGGTTATAATAATACCAATGCTGTATCAGTTAAATTCGACTTCACTACAGCAGATGATAACGGAAAGACTCTTTCAGATGGCTACGTTGTAGGTATGAAGTTCTATCCTTATATCGGTTTTGAAGCAGGTTATACCGATGCAAGTCTTGTAGGCGTTAAAGATAACACAACTCTGTGGACTTACTCTCTTACAGTTGACCCTGCAGGATACGATATCGACGTTCCTAAGATTTCAGCACCCACATCAGCAGACTTCACAATCACAAACGATATTGTAACAGTTAACACAGCTTATTCTTACAAGTATGCACAGGCTGATAAGGACGGAAACTACGATTCTGCTACTCTTGCAGACGTTGTTTCAGGCGAAACTGCACTTACAGCAGGTTACTGGGCATTCATTAAGGTGTCAAATGACGTAAACTTCGTTGACTCCGACGCATTTATCCTTGCACACGTTGCAAAGGCTACAGCCCCTGCAATCACTATCGATAGAAACGGATACTTCGTTCTTGATACAACTGCTGAAGGCTACAATGCAGACTACGAATATGAATACCTTATGGTAGTAACAGGGGAAACAGACCTCGAAAACCTCGACAACAACACTTGGACAGCCCTTAACCCTGTAAATATTCAGGTACAGGAAGCAGGCGAAACTTATCTCGTAAGAGTTAAGGCAGGTGCTCTCTGGACAGCAAGTGACGTGGCAGAAGCAAAATCACCTAAGGCAATTCTTCTCGGTGTAAGCCTCGTTCTCGACGGTCAGATTGGTATCAAGTTTACTGTTGATGCTAAGACCGCAAAAGCAGGTGCAGGCAAAGGTTCATATACTTCAGGCGACCCCTACATGAACATGGGCGTTACAGGTGGTACCTACAGATGTACAAATGGTGTTAACCAGTGGGTATTCTTCAATGACGCTGGTCAATATGCTAATCCTAGTGCCTTTGATTATAAGGCGGCTACAGGACGTTGCTACTCTACAGTTTACGTTTCAGCAAAAGATTACAACACAACAGAGGTAACCTTCGGTTCTTGGAGACCTAAAGTTGCCGACGATACGGATAAGGTAGCTTGGCCTTCAGGTTCAACTCCCGCTTGGGGAACAACCACAGTTAAGAAATACATTGACCTTTACAAAGAATATGCAGAGGCAGACCCCGAAACATACGGCGCAGCACTTCCTCTTGTACTCGCTCTTGAAGAATATTGTATGAATGCTGAAAACTACTTTGATAAAGAAGCAACAGCACTTGATGCAGTTGAAGCAGTTGACGCAAACATCGCAAACGCTCCTGAAAAGACAAAAGACGGTACTCTTCCCGAAGGCATTGAGTTCTACGGAACATCACTTATGCTTGAAGACAGAACACAGATTCGTTACTACTTCACAGTTGATTCTTCACTTTACACAGTTGAAGAAGACGGAACAACAATCACTTGGAACGAAGGCGTAGTACTTCCCAATGCAGATAAAGTTAAAACAACAAAACTTATCTCAAACGGAGTTATCTTCTACGAATCAGCCGCTATCACAGCTGATAAACTCGGCGAGTCTGTAACAGAGACCTTTACAACAGAAACTACTTCATATACTGTTGTTTACAGTCCCCTCAACTATATCGCAGAAACCTATCAAAAAGATGCTAAGACAGCAAACCTTGCAAAAGCACTTTACAACTACTACAAGGCTGCTGACGCTTACATCGTTGAAGAATAATTAAGGAGGATAAGGATATGATGAACATAAGAGAAATATACGAGTCCCCCGAAATGGAACTTGTTGAGTTCGAAGCAGAAGATATAATCACTACAAGTATTGTAGAAGACGAAGACGAAACAGGAATCCTTCCTTGGTAAAATAAGGACTTGAAAAAAACTCCACAGAGTAATCTGTGGAGTTTTTTTCTCGGTTGATGAATTGAAAGTTAAAAGTGGAAAGTGGAAAATTGAAAATTGAAAACTCAATAATATAATAAATGAAGATTTGCGGGAGCAAATCGTCCTAAATTTTCCATTCTCCATTTTCCACTTTGCATTTATAACCGTCGAAGATTTGCGGGAGCAAATCGTCCATAACTCAAAACTCAAAACTGAAACGAAGTTTGAATAAAACTATTGCCACAGGCAATAATAAAACTCAAAAAAATCGTGCATTGTATTGACGTTGTGCACATAATGTGATATAATATGCATAGAATAAAAGTGGAGGTGTTATTATGGATTCTACAAACTTGAATATTCGTACCGATAAAGAAGTAAAATTACAGGCAGAAAAAATTTTTGATGCTCTTGGCCTTAATATGACTACTGCTATAAATATCTTTTTAAGACAGGCGATACGTGAGAACGGTATTCCTTTCGAGGTAAAATTGAACGTACCTAACGAAATCACCGCTACCGCTATTGCAGAAGGCAGAGCCTTGGCATATGACAAAGATGCAACAGGTTATTCTACTATATCTGATTTAAGGGCGGCATTAGAAGTATGAAGTACGAAGTTCGCTTTACCACACAATTTAAAAAGGATTTAAAACTCGCTAAAAAACAAGGTAAAGATATTGATAAACTGTTTGACGTTGTTGAAAAAATTGCAAATGGTGAGACGTTGGAAGAGAAATATCGAGACCACGATTTAAGCGGTAACTACAAAGGCTGTCGTGAGTGTCACGTAGAGCCTGATTGGCTGCTTGTTTACGAAGTGATTGATGATGTTTTAGTTTTAATGCTTTATCGTGTGGGCAGTCATTCTGATTTATTCAGATAAGAAAAATCCGTGATTAGAAGTTTCTAATCACGGATTTTTTATAGGGTGCAGTTAATAAAATCTGCATTTTTGACTACAAATTGCATGACGTTAAAATCCTGTTAAGATTTTAATTAAAACCACCTCTTTTCCTTGACTTTTTACATTATTTAGGATTACAATTAAGTATAATGTAAAATTGTAAAACAAATGCAGTTGAAAGGATAAAATACTATGAAATGGACATCCCTTAACGACTTAAGAGAAGCATATCTTTCATTCTTTGAGTCAAAAGGTCACTTGAGACTTAAAAGTTTTTCTCTCGTACCTCACAACGACAATTCTCTTTTGCTTATAAATTCGGGTATGGCACCTATGAAGCCCTATTTTAAGGGCACAGAGGAGCCCCCCAGAAAAAGAGTTACCACCTGCCAGAAGTGTATCAGAACTCCCGACCTTGAAAACGTAGGTAAGACTGCACGTCACGGAACTTATTTTGAAATGCTTGGTAACTTCTCATTTGGTGATTATTTCAAAAACGAGGCAATTCAGTGGGCATGGGAATTTTTAACCGTTACCCTTGAAATACCTGCCGACCTTCTCTGGCCCTCAATTTACGAAGAGGACGAAGAAGCCTTTGAAATATGGACAAAGGTAGTAGGAGTACCTGCCCAAAGAGTTGTCAGAATGGGTAAAGCCGACAACTTCTGGGAGCATGGTAGCGGACCTTGCGGACCTTGCTCCGAGATTTATTTCGACAGAGGTGAAAAGTACGGATGTGGCTCTCCCGACTGTCGCCCCGGTTGTGAATGTGACAGATATATGGAAATATGGAACAACGTATTTTCACAGTTCGACAACGACGGACACGGAAACTACACCGAACTCTGTCAGAAGAACATTGATACAGGTATGGGACTTGAAAGACTTGCTTGTGTAATGCAAGGAGTAGATAATCTCTTTGAAGTAGACACAGTCAGAAAAATTCTGGACACAGTGTGCTCCCTTTCAGGAAAGGTTTATGGAAAGGAATATGCAAGTGACGTTTCTATCCGTATAATCACCGACCACATCAGAAGTTCAACCTTTATGATTTCCGACGGAGTTATGCCTTCAAACGAGGGCAGAGGATACGTACTCCGCCGACTTATCCGCCGTGCAGCACGTCACGGAAGACTTATCGGTATCAAGGGCGCATTCCTGAGTACCCTTGCCGACGTAGTAATCGAATGTAACCAGGGCGCATACCCCGAACTCAAAGAAAGACAGGACTATATCAAGAAGATTCTTTCAATAGAAGAAGAACGCTTTGATGCCACAATCGACTCGGGACTTAATATCCTTTCTGCAATGGTAGATGAACTTAAAAAGAATAACAAGACCGTTTTGTCTGGAGAAGATGCCTTCAAACTTTACGACACCTTCGGTTTCCCCGTAGACCTCACCCGTGAGATTATCGCAGAGGACGGACTCACCCTTGACGACAAGACTTTCTCTGCCCTTATGACAGAGCAAAAAGAGAGAGCGAGAGCAGGAAGAAAAGCAGGTGGCGGTTGGGATAACACTACCGCAACCCTTGCCGAAGGAATTGAAAAGACCGAATTTTTAGGCTATACAGATACAGAGTGTGACGCTACAGTAGTTGCCATTTTCAAAGATGGTGAAAAGTGCGAGGCCGTAATGGAAGGTGAAGCAACTATCGTTTTCGACCGCACAGTATTTTACGGTGAGGGCGGAGGACAGGTAGGAGACAGCGGAAAGATTGTAGCAAACGGAAACAAAACAGAAGTTGTGGACACCAAAAAGCAGGACAGCGTATATTTCCATGAATGTAACGTAAATGCCCTTATAAGTGTAGGGGACAAGGTTACTCTTGTAATTGATAAAACACGTCGTGACGCCATTCGTCGCAACCACAGTACCGCCCATATGTTACAGTCAGCCCTTCGCCACGTTTTAGGAGAACACGTTGAACAGGCAGGTTCTCTTGTTGACGAAAACAGAGTAAGATTTGACTTCAAGCACTTTGCCCCTATGACAAAGGAAGAAATCAAGAAAGTTGAAGACCTTGTAAACGAATATATCTTGTCTGCAAGTGCAGTTGAAACCATTGAGACCGACCCGGAAACTGCAAAGAAAATGGGTGCTATGGCACTCTTTGGCGAAAAGTACGGAAGTGTTGTAAGACTTGTAAAAATGGGTGACGTGTCTATGGAACTCTGCGCAGGAACTCACCTTAAAAACACTGCCGAGGCAGGACTTTTCAGAGTGCTTTCAGAGTCTTCCGTTGCCGCAGGTATCAGAAGAATTGAAGGTACTACAGGTACAGGCGTTCTCTCACTTATGGAAGACAGAGAAAAACTTCTTCAAGAGTGTATGTCACTTCTTAAAGTAAACGACCTGTCAACTGTCCTGTCAAGAATAAATGCCTTGACACAGGAACTCAAAGACACAAAGAGTGAACTTGACTCCCTTCGCTCCAAGATGGCGGCGGCAGCAGGTGCAGCCCTTGAAAATTCAATTTTGAAGACAGATAAATTCTCACTCCTCTTTGGAGAAATAAAGGATGCGAAAGCCGACGTCCTTCGCAGTGAAGGTGACAGACTTCGTGAAAAATACCCCGACATTGTAGGTGTTATCTACTCGGTAAACGACGGTAAAATCGTATTTTCTGCATTCTGCGGAAAAGATGCTCTCGAAAAGGGCGCTCACGCAGGAAATATACTCAAAACCATTTCTCCCATTGTAGGCGGTGGCGGTGGCGGACGTCCCGACAGTGCATCTTCCGGCGGACGTGACGTAACGAAACTTCCCGAAGCAAAGAAAACTTTTGAAGAAATGATGACAAAGTAAAGGAGTAAAATATGGATTGTTTATTCTGTGCCATAATAAATGGCGACATTCCCTCAAATAAGGTATATGAAGACGATAAAATTCTGGCGTTCAGAGATATAAATCCACAAGCGCCCGTTCACGTGCTTGTAATTCCCAAAACTCACATTCCTTCCGTTGACGGAATAAATGAAGAGAATTCTTCCGTTATAGCACATATTTTTGAGACTATTCCGAAGATTGCAAAGTCTGAGGGACTCACATCGGGTTACAGAGTTGTTTCAAACTGCGGTGACCACGCTTGTCAGAGTGTAAAACATCTTCACTTCCACATTCTCGGCGGAAGTCAGATGTTAGACCGTATGGCGTAAAATGGCATATATTCAAAAAAGAGACGAAGTCAAAGAACTTCGTGACAAGATAAAACTTTCCCCCGAAGGAGCCTATCTCTTCTGGGGGGAAGAGGAATATCTCAAACATCATTACCTGGGTGAACTGAGAAAAATAGTAGAAGAAGAGGGCATGGCGGAATTTAACCGCACGGTAATTGATTTTCAGCGTGACGGAACACTGTCTGAACTAAAAGACGCCATTGACACCCCACCTATTATGGCGGAGCACAAGATAGTGGAAGTTTGGGGACTGAATATTACGTCCTTAAAGACGGAAGACGCAAAAAGGCTTGTGGAAATTGTAAAAAAGGTTTCCGACGGAATTATTTTAGTTATTTTCGCAAGAGCCGACGAACTTGATATTTCGTCTAAAAAATCCCGTGAAACACAGGTAATTAAAGGGCTTATCTCCTTAGCCACCGTTACTGAATTTCCCAGGCAGAGCGAAAACAAACTTATTTCCTGGGTCGATAAACTTTTCACGTCACAGTCTATGAGAATAAGTGACGTGAATATTGGGAAAATGATTAAACTTTGCGATTTCAGTATGACAAGACTGAAAAGCGAGAGTGAGAAGATTATCGCATCCTGCAAGTTTTATAACCTTGACACAGTACCAAAGGATATGGTAGACCTGTTTGTAAAACCCACAGCGGAAAACGAAGTCTACGAATTTCAGGAAGCGGTATTGAAAAAGTCCTTCCGCGAGGCTTTTTTGATACTTGAAAACTTAAGACAGCACAACGTTGAGCCCATACCTATTGTGGCGTCGCTTAGCAAAAGTCTTAACGTCCTTTCGGCAATAAAATCGTCAAAGGGCAAGAAAGACGACAACGAAATTGCCTCTGTTACAGGCGCATTTCCCTGGCAGGTGAAAAAGTACAGACCTTTTGCAAACCTTTGGAGCGAAAGTGAACTTAAAAAGGCGTTTGAACTTGTTTTTGTCTGCGATACGGAACTTAAAAACATAGTGTCGCCACCCTTCGTTTTACTGACGAATATGCTATCTCAAATTTCGGGTAACGAAAAATGAATAAAGACAAAATCACAGTAAAAGAAGTCATAATCTGCGAGGGCAAGTACGATAAGATTAAACTTTCTTCAGTACTTGATGCCGACATTGTCACACTTGACGGTTTTGGCATTTTCAAGAGTGATGAAAAGAAGGCGCTTATCCGCCACGCCGCAGAAAAACGCGGAATAATAGTAATTACAGACAGCGACTCGGCAGGAGAAGTCCTGCGCTCCCACATAAAAAGCATTGTAGGTGACAAGGGAGTAACCCATCTTTATACCCCTGTTATAGCGGGTAAGGAAAGACGTAAAAAAGAGGGCTCGAAAGAGGGCATTTTAGGAGTCGAAGGCATCGACGCCGACGTTTTAAGGGAAATGTTTTTAAAGTTTTCCACCCGTCAGCCAAACCCTGCCCCAATAAGTCGTGCCGACCTGTACGCCGACGGTTTTATCGGTGTAGAGGGTGCGACGAAAAAGAGGGAACAACTCTTAAAGAGACTGGGACTACCGCTGAAAATGACAACACCCGCCCTTATTTGTGCAATGTCCTTTATAATTGACCGCGAAGCATATAAGAAAATTTGTGAGGAATTAGAATGATAAAAAGTATGACAGGTTATGGCAGAGCCGTCCTTGAAAAAGAGGGAATGGAACTGACCTTTGAACTAAAAAGCGTAAATAACCGCTACCTTGACACCTCGGTAAGACTGCCTAGAGTTTTCGGTTATCTTGAAGAAAAGATAAAAAGTGAAATTGGACGTCACACGTCACGTGGTAAGGTAGACGCCTTTCTGACTGTAAATATCCTTGAAGATACTTCTACCGAAGTTACAGTCAATCACGCGCTTTTCGAAAGTTACCTCAAAGTCTTAAAAGAGGTTGAAGAAAAGTACTCACTTCGCAACGATATTGCAGTGTCAACCGTTATGAAAATCCCCGACGTTATCGGAAAGAGGAGCCGAGAGGAAGACGAAGAAAAGATGACTTCTCTTCTCTTTGAGGTAATGAACGAAGCACTTATGGGTTACGACACAATGAGAGAGCGCGAGGGTAAAAAACTCTACGAAGATATTCTTCAGAAACTTGACAGAATTGAGGAAATAAGACAAGAAATCGCCCGTCTTTCACCTTTGTCGGTCAAGGCGTATGAAGAGAGACTTTGCACAAGAATTGAGGAACTACTCGGCAACACGAATTACGATGAAAACAGAGTAATTACCGAAGTTGCAATCTATGCAGACAAAGTGGCGGTAGATGAAGAAATTACAAGACTTTCAAGCCACTTAAATCAGTTTAAAGGAATTTTGAAAGACAACGCCCCAGCAGGTAGAAAACTTGACTTTTTAACACAGGAAATTAACCGAGAAGTAAATACAATCGGTTCAAAGTGTGCCGAACTTGAAATCACAAAACTCGTAGTTGAAGCCAAGAGCGAAATAGAAAAAATCAGAGAACAGATACAAAACGTAGAATAAGGGGAAAAGATATGAAAATGTTATCACTGGGAGCAGGGAATATGGTTGCTTCCGATAGAATAGTTTGTATTGTGTCCCCCGACACAGCCCCTGTCAAAAGACTTGTACAGGACGCAAAGGAAGACGGAAGAGTTATAGACGTAACAGGGGGCAAAAAGACCCTGTCTGTCATCGTTATGGACTCCGACCACGTAATACTTTCAAAGATACGTCCCCCAAAACTTCGACAGGCAATTAACACAAGTGACGACACTTTAATAGAGGACGAAGAAGATGAATAAAAGAGGAAAAGTGCTTATAGTTTCAGGCTCTGCGGGAAGTGGAAAATCCACAGTCCTTACCCCCTTTAAGTCAGGGGAAATCGAGCCTTTCGTATTTTCGGTATCCGCCACCACAAGAAAAGCAAGACCCGGCGAGGTTGACGGACGTGACTATCTCTTCGTCACCAAAGAGCGTTTCGAAGAAATGATAGAAAAGGGAGAACTAATAGAACATACGACCTTTAACGGAAACTACTATGGAACTCCGAAAGGGCCTCTTGAAAAGCAGATTGAAGAAGGTAAAATCGTAATTCTTGAAATTGAGGTTGACGGAGCCGAGCAGATAATGAGTCTTTTTGACCCGAATGACATCGTGTCGGTATTCTTATCCCCACCCGACTACAAAACCCTTGAAAAAAGACTGCGAGGCAGAGGAACTAACACCGAAGCGGACATAATAGAAAGACTTGAAAGAGCAAAGGTAGAACTTGAATATTCAAGCCTTTATAAGAACATACTCATAAACTACGATTCAAGAGCAAATGACGTAACCGAGGCAATAATTGCCATAACAAAGGGAGAAAATATTAAAACCCCTGATATATATTGTCAAAGTAAAGAACAACTCATAGATAAATTTTACAATTAAAAAGGAGAACAAACGCTATGATGAACGAACCTTCTATTGAAAAACTTACACAGGACGGTCTTAACCGTTATCAAGTATGTATTGCTACTGCAAAAATTGCCCGTGAGATTATCGACCAATACAACGAAGAAGCAGAGAGAATTTCCTCTCAGATGGACACATCTGGTGCAAAGCGTCCCATTCACGACGACAAGCCTGTAAAAACTGCAGTTCACGCCATTGACAACGGTGAATTCGAGATTATTGTTCCTGAACAAAAAACCGACTTGACAGAAGGCAACAATTAAGCAAAAAAAGCAGGTTTTACACCTTAACTTTTACAATTAAAAGATTGACAAAAATTAAGGCATATGTTAAAATATTAACGTAAAATTTCCGTTCTGTAACTGACGGTTATGCGAATTGACGCAGGGGAGCAGGACGGCATAAAGCCGACCGTCTGGGCAGTCCCTTAAAAACAAGGGACTGCCTTGCTTATTTTTAAAATAAGGAGTAGAAAAAATGAAAAAAGTAGCCATAATCATCGGCAGTGACAGTGATATGCCGATAGCCGAAAAGGCATATGACACATTAAAAGAACTTGACATTCCCGCAACAGTACATATACTTTCCGCCCACCGCACCCCCGAAGAAGCAAGAGATATTGCGATTAACGCAAGAGATAAGGGCTATGGTGCGATTATTGCGGCTGCAGGAATGGCGGCTCACCTTGCAGGAGCGATAGCGGCAAACACCACACTTCCTGTGGTTGGTATCCCTGTAAAGTCAGGTGACCTTGGGGGTATGGACGCTCTTCTTTCCACAGTCCAGATGCCTTCCGGAATTCCCGTTGCCACAGTTGCAATAGGCGGCGGAGTGAACGCGGCTCTTCTCTGCGCTGAGATGTTCGGGGTCACAGATGACACCCTTCGCGAAAAACTTGAAAAAAGACGTGAAGAAAACAAGAAGGCAGTTCTTGAAAAGAACAGAATTGCATCTGAAAAATTTAACTGGTAAAAAATAAAAAATATAAAGGAGACTAAAAAGATGGCTATGACAAAGATTTACACAGGTAAAACAAAAGACGTATTCCAACTCGATAACGGAAACGTGTTACTTAAATTCAAAGACGACTGCACAGGTGCAGACGGAGTATTTGACCCAGGTGCTAACACTGTTGGTCTTCAGATTGAAGGCGTAGGTAAAGTAAACCTCAAAATGTCCGTTTACTATTTTGAAAAACTTCGCAAGGCAGGAATTAAAACACACTACGTTTCTGCAAACCTTGACGAAACCACAATGGAAGTACTTCCCGGTAAAGTTTTCGGACACGGACTTGAAGTAATCTGCCGTAAGAGAGCAGTAGGTAGTTTCCACAGACGTTACGGTGAATACATCGAAGAGGGAGCAGAACTTCCTTACTACGTTGAAATGACCTTCAAGAACGACGAAAAGGGCGACCCCCTTGTAACAAAAGAAGCACTTGCTGCCCTTGGAGTTATGAACGAAAAGCAGTACGATGCTATCGTTGAAATGACACAGAAAATAACCAAGATTATTTTCGATGACCTCAAGGAAATCGGACTTGACCTTTATGACATCAAGTTTGAATTCGGTTACAACGATAACGAAGTTATCCTTATCGACGAAATCGCATCTGGCAATATGAGAGTTTACAAAGACGGAGAATATATCGACCCTATGACACTTTCCGACCTTTTCTTTGCGGTTAGATAATCGGCATGGGAGGATTTTTCGGACTTTCATCAAAACGTGACGCGGTAACCGACGTATTTTTCGGAACAGACTATCACTCACACCTTGGCACCCGCCGTGCAGGTATGGCGTCCTGGGATAAAGAGGACGGTTTTACAAGAGATATACATAACATAGAGAACTCACCTTTCAGAACTAAGTTCGATAACGTTCTTACCGAAATGAAAGGTACCTCTTGTATCGGAGTTATCAGCGACACGGACCCACAACCTCAACTTGTACGTTCAAGCCTTGGCACTTACGCTATTGCCACAGTTGGCAGAATTAACAACGTTGAGGAAATAATCGAAGAATATTTCCATAAACGCGGTGGTTACCATTTCGACTCTCTTAGCGGTGGAAAGGTAACTACCACAGAGTTGGTGTCGGCACTTATCGACATAAAAGAGGACTTCGTTGAGGGTATCAAGTTTGCCCAAGAGGTAATAGACGGTACCGCCCTTATACTTATTTTGAAGGGCAACGGTAATATTGTCGCCGCTCGTGATAAGTGTGGCAGACTGCCCCTTGCAGTAGGACATGACGAAGAAGGCTATTGTGCCGCCTTTGAAACCTATTCCTTTACAAAACTGGGATATACAAAAGTACGTGACCTTGCCCCAGGGGAAATTGTAGAACTTTCCCCCGAAAAAATGACGGTTCTCGCAGAAGGACATAAATGCAAGAAAATGTGTTCATTCCTTTGGGCATATTTTGGATATCCTGCCTCTTCCTACGACGGAATTAACGTAGAAGTAATGAGAGTCAAAAACGGCGAAATTATGGCAGATAACGACATCAAGGCAGGTCAAATCTCCCTTGATTCAGTATCGGGAGTGCCCGATTCAGGTACCCCCCACGCCATAGGCTATGCCAACGAGTCAAAATTGCCCTTCACAAGACCCTTTATTAAATATACACCTACCTGGCCCCGTTCATTTATGCCGTCAAGTCAGGCACAGAGAGCCAGAATTGCGAAAATGAAACAAATTCCCGTTCACGAGTTTATTGAAGACAAGAAAATGCTTCTTGTAGACGACTCGATTGTCCGCGGAAATCAACTTCAGGAAACGGTTGAATTCTTGTATGAGAACGGTGCAAATGAAGTTCATATGCGTTCTGCCTGTCCCCCAGTTATGTATGCTTGTAAGTTCCTTAATTTCGCACGTGCGTCATCTGAATATGACTATATCGCAAGAAAAATTATTTACGAACTTGAAGGCAAAGAAGGGGAAAAGTACATCAATGAGTATTCAGATCCCAAGACAGAACGTGGCAAAAAACTCAGACAGAGAATATGCGATAAGTTTGGCTTTGCCTCACTTGAATACCAGACACTTGAAGGAATTGTAAAAGCCATAGGACTTGACGAAGAAAATCTCTGTACCTATTGCTTTACAGGAAAAGAATAAAATACACAGTTTCTATTGTGAAAAGGAGTAAAAATGGAATACAAATCAAATTCTGAAAGTTACGCAGCAGCAGGAGTAGATATAACCGCAGGTTATCGTGCTGTGGAACTTATGAAATCCCATATTGCCAAAACTCAGAACGAAGGCTCAACTACAGATATAGGAGGCTTCGGCGGACTTTTCGTTCCCAACCTTACAGGTATGAAAACACCCGTTTTGGTAAGCGGTACAGACGGAGTTGGCACAAAACTTAAACTCGCTTTCCTTATGGATAAGCACGACACAGTGGGAATTGACTGCGTTGCTATGTGTGTAAACGACGTTATCTGTTGCGGAGCCGCACCCCTTTTCTTCCTTGACTATATTGCCTGTGGCAAAAACGTACCTGAAAAAATTGCCGACATCGTTTCAGGCGTTGCTGAAGGTTGCGTTATGTCAGGCGCAGCCCTCATCGGTGGTGAAACTGCCGAAATGCCGGGCTTCTATCCCGTTGATGAATACGACCTTGCAGGTTTTGCAGTAGGTATCGTAGATAAAGAAAAAGTTATCGATAACAAGAAGATGAAAGAGGGAGACGTAGTTATTGCCCTCGCATCTTCAGGCGTTCACTCAAACGGATTTTCTCTTGTAAGAAAGGTGTTCGACGTAGAAAAAGCCGACCTTAAAACACCACTTCCCGAACTTGAAGGAAAGAGCCTTGGTGAAGCCCTTCTCACTCCCACAAAGATTTACGTAAAACCCGTTCTCGCACTTCTAAAAGAAGTTGAAGTAAAGGGAATTTCACATATCACAGGAGGAGGATTTTACGAGAATATTCCCCGTTCAATTCCCGACGGACTTTGTGCCGAGATAAACAAAAAAGACGTACGTGTTCTTCCTTTGTTTAACCTTATTATGAAGACAGGTAACATTCCCGAACACGATATGTTCAACACCTTTAATATGGGTGTAGGTATGAGTATCGTCGTTTCTGCAAAAGACGTAGACAAGGCACTTGAAATACTTAAAAACGCAGGTGAAGATGCCTACGTAATCGGTAAGATAATCAAAGACGAAAACGATAAGATTAAACTTATTTAAGGGTGTAAAATGGATAAAACAAGAATTGCTGTTTTTGTTTCAGGCGGTGGAACTAATCTACAGGCGCTTATCGACTCCGAAAAGAGTGGTCAGATACCCGACGGAGAAATTGCACTGGTGCTTTCCAATTCCTCGAAGGCTTATGCTATTGAGAGAGGAAAAAAAGCAGGTATAAAAACAGTTGTTGTGTCTAAAAAAGAACTTGGCAGTCAACAGGCTTTTGAAGAAAAGGTAGTCACAGTCCTTGAAGAAGAAAAGATAGACCTTATCATTCTTGCAGGGTTTATGTCAATTCTTTCAAAAAACTTCACCGACCGCTACCCCAAAAGAATTATAAACGTTCACCCCTCCCTTATCCCCTCCTTCTGCGGAGACGGTTTCTGGGGACTTCACGTTCACGAAGCCGCCCTAAAAAAAGGGGTAAAGGTAACAGGTGCCACAGTTCATTTTGTTAATGAAATCACCGATGGCGGTGAGATTATTATGCAAAAAGCAGTTGAAGTAAAAGAGGGTGACACCCCCGAAGTACTCCAAAAAAGAGTTATGGAGGAAGCCGAATGGATAATATTACCCCGTGCCACCCAAAAGGTTTCCAAAGAAATAAGACTTGAAAAGGTAAGATAACGAAAGGAAGAGTAAAAGATGGCTTTGTATGATTTAAAACAGTTGCTTTCTGAGAATTCATATCCGGGAAGAGGAATTATAATCGGTAAAAGTGAAGACGGAAGAAAGGCTATGATTGCCTACTTTATTATGGGCAGAAGCGAAAACAGTCGCAACAGAATTTTTGAGAGATTTAACGGCGGTATGCGCACACGTGCCTTCGACGAATCAAAACTTCAGGACCCAAGCCTCATAATATATAACCCCTACCTTGAAGTAAGAGGGGACAACGTTTATATCGACATTATCACAAACGGAGACCAGACTAATACTCTTTTTGATAAAATTAACGCTACCCGTGAAGAGTTCGCTTTTGAAAAAGCCCTCAACACCCGTGAGTTTGAGCCCGACGCACCTAACTTCACACCAAGAATTTCAGGTGCCCTTTACTACTCTTTCAAAGACAAAACTTTCAAATACAAAATGTCAATTTTAAAGAGCAACAGCGGAAACCCTGAAGCCTGTCAGAGATACTACTATAACTATAAGTCTCTTAACGGTATCGGACATTTTATCCACACCTATAAATGCGACGGTAACCCCATTCCATCATTTTTAGGTGAGCCCGAGGAAGTGGCAATTCCAAACAGTGCAAAGGAATTTTCACTCCTTATCTGGAATAACCTCAACTGTGACAACAAGGTATCCCTTTTCGTAAGAGAAGTTGACCTTGAAACAGGTAAATCAGAAGAAATTATAATCAATAAAAACAAATAAGAAAGAAGGTATTTCCCGTGACTGAATTTGAACTTAAATACGGTTGTAACCCCAATCAGAAACCCTCAAAGATTTATATGGAAAAGGGAGATAACCTTCCCATTGAGATACTTAACGGAAAACCCGGCTACATAAACTTCCTTGACGCCTTCAATGCTTGGCAACTTGTAAAGGAACTTAAAGAAGCCACAGGAATGGTAGCGGCAACGTCATTTAAGCACGTTAGCCCCACCTCTGCCGCAGTGGGTAAAAAACTTCCCGAGTCACTTAAAAAAGCGTGTTTCGTTGACGATATTGAAGGCCTTGACAACTCCCCCCTTGCCTGTGCATATGCAAGAGCGAGAGGAACAGACCGTCAGTCATCCTTCGGTGACTGGATAGCCCTTTCCGATAAATGCGACGTTACCACCGCCAATATTATCAAGCGTGAAGTGTCAGACGGAATTATTGCCCCCGACTATGACCCCGAAGCCCTTGAAATCCTCAAATCCAAGAAAAAGGGCGGATATAACGTTATTAAAATCGACCCCAACTATAAACCCGACCCTGTTGAAAAGAAACAGGTCTTTGGCATCACCTTTGAACAGGGCAGAAACGAGTTTAAAATTGACAAAGCACTCCTTTCAAACGTGGTAACAAAGAATAAAGAAATTCCCGAAGATAAGATGATTGACCTTATCATCGCCCTTATCGCGTTGAAATACACCCAGTCAAACTCGGTTTCATACGCTTATGACGGACAGTGTATAGGCGTTGGAGCAGGTCAGCAGTCAAGAATTCTTTGCACCCGCCTTGCAGGAAGTAAGGCAGACCTCTGGCATTTAAGACAGCACCCCAAGACACTTAATTTGCCCTTCATTGAAACAGTAGGACGTCCCGAAAGAGATAACTGCATTGACATTTACCTTTCCGACGAACCCGAAGATATACTCAAAGACGGCATATGGCAGAACTTCTTTACCACAAAGCCCGAAGTTCTCACAAAAGAAGAAAAGAGAGCATACCTTGATACAATCACAGGTGTATCTCTCGCATCAGACGCTTTCTTCCCCTTCGGTGACAATATTGAACGCGCAAAGAAGAGTGGTGTCTCATACGTTGCACAGCCCGGTGGTTCTGTACGTGACGACCAGGTAATTGAAACCTGTGATAACTTCGGTATGGCAATGTCCTTTACAGGCATGAGACTTTTCCATCATTGATAGATTTAAGGAGCGTTAAATGAAGATACTTGTTATAGGCGGCGGCGGAAGAGAACACGCTATAATTAAGAAACTTTTAGAAAATAAAAAAGTGGAACATATCTGGGCACTTCCAGGTAACGGCGGAATTTCCAAAGACGCCGAATGTGTTAATATCGGCGCAAAGGACATTGACGCTATCGTTGAATTTGCAAAACTAAATAAACCTGATTTCGCGGTAGTTGCCCCTGACGACCCCTTGGTACTCGGCGCAGTTGACCGCCTTGAAGAAGTGGGTGTAAAGTGCTTTGGCCCTTCAGCCTTGGCTGCAGAAATTGAAGGCAGTAAGATTTTCTCTAAAAATCTTATGAAAAAATATAATATCCCCACAGCCGAATACGAGACCTTTGATAACCTTGAAAAAGCCCTTGATTACGTAAAGGACAAGGAAATGCCTATCGTTATAAAGGCAGACGGTCTCGCCCTTGGTAAAGGGGTAATTATAGCGCAGAATTTAGAAGAAGCAAATAAAGCGCTTGTAATGATGATGAGCGAGGGCGCTTTCGGTAAAAGCGGAAGCCGTGTAGTAATTGAAGAATTTCTCACAGGCCCCGAAGTTTCCGTCCTTTCCTTCACCGACGGAAATGTAGTTGTTCCCATGGTTTCTTCAATGGACCACAAGAGAGCGCTGGACGGGGATAAAGGTCTTAATACAGGCGGAATGGGCACTATCGCCCCCAACCCCTACTACACATTAGACGTAGCAAAAGAGTGTATGGAGAAGATTTTCCTTCCTACGATAAATGCTATGAAGATGGAAGGCAGAACCTTCAAAGGTTGCCTCTACTTCGGACTTATGCTCACCCCCAAAGGCCCGAAAGTTATCGAATATAACTGTCGTTTCGGTGACCCCGAAACACAGGTTGTCCTTCCTCTTATGGAAAGCGACCTTCTTGACACAATGATAGCAGTAAGAGACGAAAAACTTTCAGAAATGGAAGTTAAATTCTCAAAAGGCGCTGCTTGTTGTGTCGTTCACGCCTCAAAGGGATATCCTGAAAAATACGATTCAGGCTTTGAAATTACAGAAGAAGATATGGGCGACGCATTTGTTTATTATGCAGGAGCAAAACTTGACGGTGGAAAAATTCTCACGTCAGGCGGACGAGTGCTTGGCGTTGTGGCAAAGGGTGACAACCTTAAATGTGCTATCGACAAGGCATATAAAGCAAGTGAAAAAGTGCATTTTGAAAATGCCTTTTACCGCAAGGATATAGGAAAAAAAGCGCTGGAAGCATAAAAACTTTAAACAAAAAGGAAGACAAATATGGTTTATCGCATATACGTAGAAAAAAAGAAAAACGAGGCACACGAAGCCCTTGCCCTCTTAAATGACCTTAGAAACTTCGTAGGTCTTAAAGAGATAACCGACCTTCGCGTAGTTAACCGCTACGACGTTTCGGGAATTGATAAGAAACTTTTCGACAAGGCTATCAACACAGTTTTTTCTGAGCCTCAACTTGATAATACATCAGAGGAGATGTCCTTAAACTCTGGCGTCCCCTTTGCAGTAGAGTATCTTCCGGGTCAGTTTGACCAGAGAGCAGACTCTGCCGCACAGTGTATCCAGATTATTTCAAAAGGTGAAAGACCGGTTGTACGTACCGCAAAAGTGTATATTCTCTACGGAGATATCACAAACGAAGTTCTCGCAAGAGTTAAAAAGTACGTTATCAACCCCGTTGAATGCCGTGAGGCAACACTTGAAAAGGTGGACAGTATCGACACCACGTCAAATGACCCCGAAGACGTAGAAGTGCTTCACGGATTTACCGAACTTGACGCAGCAGGACTTCACAACTTCCTTGTAGGACACGGTCTTGCTATGGACGACAGTGACATTATGTTCTTACGTCAGTATTTCAGAGACGAGGGAAGAGACCCCACTATCACCGAAATAAGAATGATAGATACCTATTGGTCAGACCACTGTCGCCATACCACGTTTCTTACTAATATCGATAAAGCAGAATTTGAAGATGCAACTATCGAAAAAACCTATAACGATTACATAAAACTTCGCGAAGACCTTGGCTCTAAAAAGCCTGTCTGCCTTATGGACCTTGCCACAGTTGCAGGAAAGGCACTTTCAAAAGCAGGTAAACTTGAAGGTATGGACCGCTCCGACGAAATTAACGCCTGTACAGTTAAAGTTAAGGTAACAGTTGACGGAGAAAAACAGGACTGGCTCCTTCTTTTCAAGAACGAAACACATAACCACCCCACCGAAATTGAACCCTTCGGCGGTGCTGCTACCTGTATCGGCGGTGCAATCCGTGACCCCCTTTCAGGAAGGTCATACGTTTATGCCGCAATGAGAGTCACAGGAGCATCAGACCCCACAGGAGCAGTTGAAGATACCCTTCAAGGAAAACTTCCTCAGAAAAAACTCGTAACTACTGCAGCGCAAGGTTATTCCTCTTACGGTAACCAGATTGGACTTGCTACCTGTCAGGTAGACGAAATCTATCACCCAGGCTACCTTGCAAAACATATGGAAATCGGCGCAGTTCTCGGCGCCGCTCCTCAGAAGAACGTAAGACGTGAATGTCCCGCACCCGACGACGTTGTAATACTCCTTGGCGGAAGAACGGGCAGAGACGGTATCGGAGGTGCCACAGGATCTTCAAAGTCTCACACAGAATCTTCACTTGGCTCTTGCGGAGCAGAAGTTCAAAAGGGTAACGCTCCCGAAGAACGTAAACTTCAAAGACTTTTCCGCAACGAAGAAGCGGCAAAACTCATTAAGAGATGTAACGACTTCGGCGCAGGTGGTGTATCAGTTGCAATCGGTGAACTTGCAGACGGTTTAAAGATTGACCTTGATAAAGTAACAAAGAAATATGAAGGTCTTGACGGAACAGAACTTGCAATTTCCGAATCACAGGAACGTATGGCAGTAGTTGTTGCCCCCGAAGATGCTGAAAGATTTATGGAAATTGCGAACACCGAAAACCTCGAAGCCACAGTTGTTGCCAAGGTAACCGAAGAACCAAGACTTACAATGACCTGGCGTGGTAAGAAGATTGTAGATATTTCCCGTGAGTTCCTTAACTCAAATGGTGCACCAAAACACATTGACGTTAAAGTTAAGAAAGGAAATATCCATAACAAGAAGAAATATAACTCTTTCAAAGAGGGTATGACAGATACCGCAAAAGATTTACTTGTATGTTCAAAGAGAGGTCTTCTTGAACGTTTTGACTCCACTATCGGTGCGACAACCGTTATGATGCCTCTTGGCGGTAAGAACCAACTTACACCCTCACAGGCTATGGTAAATAAAATTCCTCTTGAAAAAGGCAAAACCGACGACGTTTCCTTTATGTCTTGGGGATATAACCCGTATATAAGTGAATGTAGCCCCTACCACGGAGCATACCTTGCAGTAATCGAGTCAATGTCAAAACTCGTTGCCACAGGTGCCGACATTAAAGAGGATACCTACTTCACCTTCCAGGAATACTTTGAAAAACCTCTTCGCGACCCATACCGTTGGGGCAAACCTCTTGCCGCACTGCTGGGTGCATATAAGGCACAGATGGACTTTGAAATTGCCTCAATCGGCGGTAAGGACTCAATGAGCGGTTCTTTCGAAAAGATTGACGTACCCCCGACACTTGTGTCCTTTGCTGTAACAATGGGCAAAACCGACGACGTCGTAACAAGTGAATTTAAGTCAGGCGGTCATAAGACAGTTATTATTGCACCGGTATATGACGAAAATTCTCTGCCTAAAGCCGACTCTCAGAAGAAGGTATTTGAAAAAGTTACAACACTTGTAAGAGAGAAAAAGGCAGTTGCAGTAAGAACTCTCGGCTATGGCGGTGTTGCAGAAGCAATACTTAAAATGGCAATAGGTAACTCTATAGGCTTTAAGTTTGCACAAGGACTTAACCTTGACTCACTCTTCGACTATGGCTACGGTTCTTTCGTTGTAGAACTTGCAGACGGTGTAACAAGTGACGAATGTGTCCTTGGTTATACTACCGACGAAAAGACTATTACATTTGGAAACGAAACTTTAACCCTTGACGAAGTCCTTAATACCTATAACGAAAAACTTGAAAAGGTTTATCCTACAAAGGCAAGTCACAGCGACATAAAACCCGAAAAATTCACATACACTGCCCCCACAACCTACAAGGCTAAAAACGGTGTGCCAATGCCCCGTGTACTTATACCCGTATTCCCCGGAACTAACTGTGAATATGACTCGGCACGTGCTATGAGAGAAGCGGGAGCAGAACCCGAAATATTCGTTATAAATAACCTTTCTTCAACTTCGATTGCAGATTCTATTCACCGCTTTGCACTATCTGCTGCAAACTCACAGATAATATTTATCCCAGGCGGTTTCTCAGGCGGTGACGAACCCGACGGTTCAGGCAAGTTCATAACCGCATTCTTCCGCAACTCTGAAATCAGTGAAGAAGTTAAGAGTCTTCTCGAACTTCGTGACGGTCTTATGTGCGGAATCTGTAATGGCTTCCAAGCACTTATCAAACTCGGACTTGTGCCATTCGGTCAGATTCTTGAGCCCTCGGCATCACATCCGACTCTTGCAGGAAACATAATTTCCCGCCACCAGTCAAGAATCGTGCGTGTAAGAGTTGCTTCAAACAAATCTCCTTGGCTTACAGGAGTTGAGGTGGGCGAAATTTATAACGTGCCCATTTCCCACGGCGAAGGAAGATTTTTGGCATCAGACGACTTTATCCGTACCCTTGCCTCAAACGGACAGATTGCAACTCAATATTGCGATATGGCAGGAGAACCTACAATGGATATCGACTTTAACCCCAACGGTTCGGCTCAAGCGATAGAAGGTATCCTTTCTCCCGACGGAAGAGTTATCGGTAAGATGGGTCACTCAGAGCGTATCGGTGACGGTCTTTATAAGAACGTAAGCGGTAACTACGATATGAAACTCTTCGACTCCGCTGTAAAATACTACAAATAAAAACAAAAAACCAAGTCTCAAACGAGACTTGGTTTTTTACTTTAGTTAAAGTATAGTGCAGTACTTTCAGAGTTTTCGGGAATTTCCGACCTGATTACAGGGACACTGTTTTTTGTGAGTATCTTTTCAACACTGTGACTTTCAAGACTTACCGTTACGCAGTTTTCAGAATTTTTCAGGGTAGGGTAGGCATCGAAGAGTTTGATAACGTTCTCAATTTCCCCCTCAACTACCATAATGGCAACGTCTGTATCAAGGGAGTTTTTCGTCTGTATCACAGAAAAACTTATAACGCTTTCCTTTTTCTCACTTTCTGGGTCCCCTCTGTCACTTTCCGTTGGCTTTTGAAGGGAAGGGGAAATAACCATACTTTCGTTTTTCACGTCATCAAATAAGACGTCCGAGGCAGTGTCCGAGAAAACATTATTTTCTTCGTCTTGGTATACCGACTCTTCACTTTCCGAACTGTCTTCTGTCACACTTTCGTTTTTTAAAGGAACTTGACTTAATTCAAAATTATCTTTTGGCATAAACCTTGAATAGAAGAACAAGGACAAAATGATGATAAGAGATGCGGCAACACCCATATGACGAAAGATAAAGGGCGTTTTCTTGGTTTTTACTTGATTTTCCCGAATCTTTTCCATAACGCTTTCCGATAGCGCCGAGTGAAGTTTTACGTCAAGCTTCTTAAAGTCCTCTTTTATCTGGATTAGTTCCTTGTATTCCGCCATACATTCAGGACACTGGGCGATATGGGAAAGTATTTCTTCTTTTTCTTGTGCATTCAGTTCCCCGTCCGACAGGGCACCTAAGTTTTCTCTTACGTCTTTACAATCCATTTTATCGCCTCCTTTATCTTTTTTCATCTGTTTTGACGGAAGATTTTGAATTTTGTTCCATAAGGGCATCTTTTAATTTAACTCTTGCCCTGTTCAGTCTGCTTTTCACAGTTCCCGATGGAATATGTAAAACTTCTGCAATTTCTTCATAATTAAGTTCTGAAAATTCCCTTAAAACAAGTATATTTCGACTGTCTTTATCAAGGGAAAATAGGGCAATTTTAAGGCTTTCCAAACGCTCTTTTTCAATTACCTTGTCTTCAGGCGTTTCACCTGTGGACAGGTCTTGAGCCTCACAGCCTTTCCACACCTTTTTTCTCTTTTCAAGAGCATCTTTTGCCGAGTTTGCAACAATTCTGTAAAGCCAGGTCGAAAAACTTGATTTTCCCTTAAAAGTTTTAAGTTTTTCCCACACCTTTATAAAAGCGTCCTGCGCTACGTCAAAAGCGTCTTGAGAATTTCCCATATATGAAAAAGCAATATTATAAACAAATTTTTCGTAGTATCTTACGAGCACTTCAAAAGAGAGCGTGTCACCTTTTGAAGCCCTCTTTATGAGCAAATCCTCATTTTCACACTTTTTCATTTCTTGCCTTTCTTTTAAATGATATCTTTTAAAATCTCTTTTACTTCCTCTTTTGTGGCGGCGTAATTTATCTTTTGCCTGATTTTCGCCGCACCCTTCATATTCTTCACGTACCAGGCAATCTGGGCCCTCGACTCCATTATAGCCTGTCTTTCACTCTTCAAAGACACAGCAAGGTCAAGATGTGACACAATCTCATCATATAACTCTTGTCCCACGGGTCTTTTGGGAATTTCTTCACCGGAAAGAGCAGCCTTTATTTCACGAAATATCCAAGGGCTACCTAAAGCCCCACGACCTATCATAAGGTGGTCGCACCCTGTCACGTCAAGCATATGTTTGGCACTTTCAGGGTCCTTTATATCCCCGTTTCCGATAACCTCACACTTTAGAGCCTCTTTCACTTCTCTTATTACGTCAAGATTTACAGGGGGCGCATATAACTGACTTCTCGTCCTTCCGTGCACCGTGACACGTTTTGCCCCGCCCTTTTCTGCCATCAGGGCAACTTCAACGGCGTTTATGTGTTCTGTGTCAAAACCAAGTCTTATCTTCACACTGACAGGAATAGGGTAAACTGCCTCTGTCACACGGGAAACAATTTCATAAACCAGAGAAGGAGATTTCATCAGGGCAGAGCCCTCTGAATTTTTAACGATTTTGTTTACGGGACACCCCATATTTATGTCGATAAAATCAGGCTTCGAGGCGTCTGCAAGGATTTTTCCGCCCTTTGCCATAATATCGGGTTCACTTCCGAAAATCTGCAAGGAAAAAGGCACTTCCTCATTTGTGCGACGAGCAAGTTCCATTGTCTTTTTATCACCGAAAACCGTGGCTTTCGCAGAAATCATTTCACTTGTGACCCCGTCACAGCCATGACGCATACATATCGTCCTGAAAGCACTGTCTCCCACCCCTGCCATAGGGGCAAAAAATATTTTAGTAGCCATATAAATCCCTTAAAATTGTGAAAATATATTGATTAAACTTCAAGTTCATGTTAAAATGTATAATAATTATATAATATAATCCTTTCAAAAACAAGACGTAAAGAAAGAAATAAAATGATTTATTTGGATAATAGCGCCACCACCCCCTTAAATGAGGCGGCAAAAGAAAAGATAACCGAAATGCTGGATGTTTTCGGCAACCCATCATCACTTCACAGCGAGGGTCTTCGCGCCGAAAAGGAAATAAGCATCGCCAGAGAAATTATCGCAAAGAGCCTCACCGCACGTCCTGACGAAGTGTACTTCACTTCAAGCGGTACAGAAGCCGATAATATTGCAATTTTAGGGGCGGCTAAAAAGAACTTTAAGGTGGGTAAAAAGATAATCACCACAAATTCAGAACACCCCGCAGTAGCAAGAACTGTGGAAAGCCTTGAAATGCAAGGCTATCAGGTAGTAAGACTATCAACGGTAGGCGGAAAAATCGACTTAAAAGAACTTGAAGAAAATTTGTCCCCCGATATTGCCCTTGTCACTATTATGAGAACCAATAACGAAACAGGCGCAATATACGACGTTGACGCCGTCTCACGCCTTGTGAAAAGCGTTTCCCCCCGCGCCATAGTACATACCGACTGTGTACAGGCGTATATGAAAGAAAAACTTTCACTGTCCTCTCTTTCCGCCGACATCATCTCGGTGTCAGCGCATAAAGTCCACGCCATGAAAGGCGTTGGAGCAGTTATTATCAAAAAAGGACTGGTCTTACCCTGTCACACTTACGGTGGAGGACAGGAAAAGGGTATGAGAAGCGGTACGGAAAACACTATTGGAATTGCATCTTTTGGCGCTGCAGTTTCAAGTCTTATGACCGACAAAACAAGGGAAGAAAAGGTAAAAGAACTTTATAACTATACCCTTAATAGATTTTCCGAGATACCCGAAATTAAAGTCAATATCCCCGAAAAACACACCTCTTCCATTGTCAGTATCTCTATTCCGGGATACAGAAGTGAAATAATATTACACAGTTTGTCAAGAGAGGGCATTTTCGTGTCAAGTGGCTCTGCTTGTTCCTCAAAAAAAGGTAAAAGCGGTGTCCTTTCGGCATTCGGTATCGATGACCTTCACGCCGACGGGACTGTGAGAATAAGTTTTTCACACTACAACGAAAAGAGCGAAATTGACGCCTTGACAACTGCCTTGAAAAAGGTTATTTCTACTACCAAGCGAGTTAAATAAAAGGAGTTTTTATGACAAGAACCATACTTATGAAATACGGAGAACTTATCTTAAAGGGAGCGAATAAACGCTCTTTTGAAAAACTTCTCTGTGACAGAATAAAAGCGAGAATGACAAGGGTACTTGGAGCACAAGGCTTTGAGTTTGAATGTATGCAGTCAACCCTCTACGTCACTCCGAAAGACGACTCTATGGTAGAAGAGGCGTATGAGGACCTTAAAAGAATTTTCGGTATAGTTTCTCTTTGCATTTCATATAGAGCAGAAAAAAATATGGAAGATATTTTAAGAGTGTCTCTTGAGAATATTCCAAAACATATCAAAAACTGCCGTTCCTTCAAGGTAGATGCAAGAAGAAGTGATAAGCAGTTCCCCCTCACTTCCCCTCAGATTATGGCAGAGGTAGGGGGAGAACTCTCAGAACTTTGCCCTGAAGTAAAGGTTGACGTAGTGCACCCCGAAATTGTTGTCAGAGTTGAAATTAGAGAAAAATATGCCTATATCCACGCAGGAAACGACCACGGCGCAGGCGGTATGCCTTACCTTTCAAATGGCAGAGGACTCCTTCTTTTGTCTGGGGGAATAGACAGTCCCGTCGCAGGTTATATGATGGCAAAAAGGGGAGTGGAAATAGAGGCAGTCCACTTCGAGAGTTTTCCATACACTTCCGAAAGAGCCAAAGAAAAGGTAATTGCCCTTGCAAAATGCCTTTGCAAATATACGGATAAAATCAGAATACACTTCGTAAGTCTCACCGAAATACAAGAGGCTATAAGAGACAACTGTGAAGAGGATTACTTCACCCTTATTCTTCGTCGCTTTATGATGCCTATTGCCCAGAGAGTTGCCGAAAAATGCAATGCACAGGCACTCATAACAGGGGAAAGTATCGGACAAGTTGCAAGTCAGACAATGTCTGCAATAGCAGTAACCGACTGCACCGCCACAATTCCCGTCTTCCGTCCCTGTATCGGTATGGACAAGGAAGAAATAGTAGAAATCGCAAGGAAGATAGACACTTTTGAAACCTCTATTTTACCTTACGAAGATTGTTGCACAGTCTTCACACCCCGTCACCCCAGAACAAAACCTCAGCTTGAAAAGGTGATCCGTGCCGAAAAGAATCTTGACAGAGAAGCACTTATAGAAAAAGCCCTTGACACTATGACGGATATGGTGGTTGAATTATGAGTATACTTGATATTTTCGCACGTCTTGAAAAAGAGAGAATGGAAAAAGAAGTGTCAGGGAAAGTTGAGTACATTGTGGCAGGGCTTGGAAACCCCGGCAAGAAGTACGAAAACACCCGCCATAACGCAGGGTATATGACCCTTGATAAAATCTCTTCAAAATACGGATTTGGAATTGACAAAGTCAAGTTCAAATCCCTTGTAGGAGAGGGGAATATTGGCGGACACAGAGTTCTCTTTATGAAGCCTGAAACCTATATGAATAATTCAGGAGAGGCACTTGGGGAAGCGGTAAGATTTTATAAAATCCCTGTAGAAAAAGTCATTGTTATTTCCGACGATATTTCTCTTCCAGTAGGCAAAATCAGAATACGTCGCAAAGGCTCTCACGGAGGTCACAACGGACTTAAATCCATCGAGGCTCACCTCGGGTCAAACACCTACCCAAGAATAAAAATGGGAGTAGGGGAAAAACCCCACCCCGATTACGACCTTGCAGACTGGGTACTCGGGAAGTTTTCCGCAGAGGACAAGAAAATCTTTGACACGTCTTGTGAAAAAGGTGTAGGTGCTCTCGAACTTATTTTGGAAAATAAGTTTGAAGAGGCTATGTCTAAATTCAATTAAAAAATGGCAGGTACTTTTCGTACCTGCCATTTTAAGTTAATTCATAATGGGAAGTTCGTTTTCGTCAAGAGTAAATCCTGAATTTGAAACAGATGCGTCGCTTTCGGAAGTTGTATTATTGTCTGTCGTTTCAGCGTCATCGGTGTCATCGTAGGTATCGTTTGGAATGGGTATCATAGGAAGTTCGATAGGACCTTCGCCGAAAATATCTTCTAACGTAACTTCGTCATCTTCTTCAACCTGATTTTCTTTTTCATCCACTACTTCTTCATCGTTTACCTTGGGCGTACAAGAAACAAGAGCGAATATTAAAAGAAAAGTTAAAAGCAATAGTGATTTTTTCATAAAATAAGTCTCCTTTTATTGTTTTCTTATATTCTAACATATAAAAACGCGTTTGTAAATAAATGTTTTTTAAATACTGCAAAATGTATTGACTTTTAACTCGTTTGTGATAAAATATTCGTAAAGTTATCATAAAAGTGAAAAAAATGGTTAATATTTTCAAAAAGAGGAGAAAAGACTATGATTTGGGGACTTTATGCGATGCTGGGCGAAAATATGTGGGTAAGGGAAAAGCAAGAACTTTCCTTCAGTTTCAACGCCTGGAATAAAGTTGTAGACGCCTCTCACAAAGCAGGTATAAATATGATTATTCTCGACCTTGGCGAAGGAGTAAAATGGGAAACCCATCCTGAACTTGCCAAAAAAGGCGCTTGGGGCAGAGAACAGATAAAGAAAGAGGTTCTCAGACTTCGTGAACTTGGAATAGCCCTTATACCCAAAATTAACCTATCCACTTGCCACGACCTGTGGCTTGGTCCATATAGAACCGAGATTACAAAGCCACTTTATTATCGGGTAGTACGAGACCTTATCAGAGAGTGCTACGACCTCTTCCTTGAGCCCGAATATATACATCTTGGAATGGATGAAGAAGGGGACTTCACTCAGCAAATATCCTATCCCAACCTCATCCGTTACAGAAAAGGCGACCTTTTGTGGCACGACCTTAACTGGATGCTTGACTGTGTAAGAAGCACAGGTGCTACCCCTTGGATTTGGGCAGACTTCTGTATGACAGACTACGACAACTTCGTGAAGAACGTTTCCACTGAAAATCTGCTCCTTTCCCCTTGGTACTATAACGCAGTTAAGAAAGAACATTTTACATATCTTACACCGGGCAGTGACGGTTATATAAATGCCCAGCGTTATCCATATAACTTTATGAAATTCGATTACGAAGAAGATAAACCCCTTCTTAAACTTACCCGTGAAAATATGGTACCTTGTGCTAAGGCAGGTTATGACGTTGTTCCTTGTACTTCCGACTGTTTCAAGTGTGCTTACAACACCGAAGATATGTTCGAGCACTTCAAGGAAAACGCCCCCAAAGAGAGAGTAAAAGGCTTCATGACAGCACCTTGGAAGGGAACGATAGATTCTGAAGTTGACGAAATTTTAAAGAATATTTCTCTTCTTGCCGAGGCAAAGAAAAAATATTACGGAGAATAAAACAAGTATAAAAGCGTAAAACGTATTGACTTTTAACTAAATTATGTTAAAATGGTCGTAAATAATCACACGTAGTGTGAAAAACATAGGTAACGTAAAGGAGAACCGTTATGATTTGGGGACTTTTTGCAACTCTCGGACACAATATGTGGACAAAAGAGGACCAAAAACTTACTTTTAGTGAAAATGCTTGGAATAAGATAGTTGATGCCGCACATGAGGCAGGTATCAATACTATTATTCTCGACCTTGGCGAAGGCGTAAGATGGGAAACACACCCCGAACTTGCAAAGGCTGGTGCCTGGGGCAGAGAAAAGATAAAAAGCGAAGTGCTTAGACTTCGTGATATGGGAATAGCCCTTGTGCCCAAAATCAACCTTTCCACCTGTCACGACCTGTGGCTCGGCCCATACAGAACCGAGATTTCAAAACCTGTTTACTATCAGGTAGTACGCGACCTTATAAACGAATGTTACGACCTTTTCCTTGAACCCGAATACATACATCTCGGAATGGACGAGGAAGGTGACCTTACCCATCAGGTTTGTTACAGCAACCTCATTCGTTACAGAAAGGGCGACCTTTTGTGGCACGACCTTAACTGGATGTTCGACTGTGTAAGAAGCACAGGCGCAACCCCTTGGATTTGGGCGGACTTCTGTATGAACGATTTTGATAACTTCGTGAAGAACGTTTCTACCGAAAACTTGCTCATTTCTCCTTGGTACTACTTTGCATTCAAGGAAGAACATTTCAGATATCACGAAGAGGGAAGTGCGGGTTACATAAATGCCCAGCGCTACCCCTACAACTTTATGAACATCAAGTACGAAGAGGACAAACCCCTTCTCAAACTTGCCCGTGAAAATATGGTACCTGCTGCAAAGGCAGGTTACGATATGGTTCCTTGTACTTCAGACTGCTATGAATGTGAGTACAACACTCCCGAACTCTTTGAGCACATTAAATTCAACGCTCCCGAAGAGAGAATAAAGGGCTTTATGACAGCACCTTGGGGACATACCGTTGATGCTAACGTTGAAAAAATTCTTAAAAATATATCTCTTCTGGCAGAAGCAAAGAAAAAATACTACGGAGAATAAAATTTCCGATAAAAAGGCACTTGTGTATTATGCACAAGTGCCTTTTTTGCAGCATAAAGGTATATTTTTTTATTATGCGACAATAAAAAAAGTCGTTTTTTGTTAAAAGTGAACAAAAAATGAAATAAAATAGTTACAATTTCGTTGTAATTTTTTTAAAAACTATTGTGTTTTTTAACATTTTGTGATAGTATAAATAGTGCCAAAAAGTATAATTTAGGTAAAAAAACATAGGAGGTTTTCATACTATGAAAACAGGCGCACGCTTTTTAGCAATGCTTCTTGCAGTTGTAATGATTGCAAGTGCAGCACTTTCAGTTTCCGCGTTTGATGATATCGCAGGTAACAAGCACGCTGATGCAATCAACGTACTTTCACAGCTGGGAATCCTTGGCGGATACGAAGACGGTACCTTCAAACCCGATCAGAAGGTAACACGTGCCGAAATGGCAAAACTCGTTTATGTGCTTTACACAACGTTTGTTGATGCAGGCACAGCAAAGACAGAATTCAAAGACGTTAAAGCTGACCACTGGGCAACAGGTTACATTAACTGGTGTTCAGGCAAGGAAATCATCGGCGGATTCGGCGATGGTACATTTGCTCCCAACGCTAACGTTACATACGACCAGGCTCTTAAGATGGTTGCAGGCGCTCTCGGTTACAAAAACTGGGATTCTAAACTCTGGCCCACAGACGTTAGAATGAAAGCTCTCAACGAACTTAAACTCGGTAAAGAACTTGACGGCGTTAACGGTTCAGCAGAACTCACAAGAGCTCAGGTAGCTCAGATCATCTACAACGCTCTTGAAGTTCCCATGGCTGAAAAGAAAGTTGTTACAACTCAAATCGGCGGATACCCCATTCCTCTTGAAGTACCCAAGGTTCTCGCAACTGATATCTGGAACTTCACAAAGGATACAGCAGTTATCACAGGTACAGACAACTACGCTCTTGAAGGCGGCAAAGCTGTTGATGAAGACGAAATCCAGCTTGATGGTGTAACAGTAGCTCTCAAAGACCTCGGTCTTGAAAAATACGAAGGTAAGACAGATAACCTTATCGGTCTTACAGTTACAACAGTTAAGAGAGACGGCAAACTCCTTGCAAGTGCTACTATCAGTGGTTCAGTAGTTGACGGAGTTAAGGTTGCAGTATCTACAGACAAGAAGAACATCACCATCAACGGTGTATCTTACAAGTCAACAAGCGAAAACATCCCTGAAATCTGGACACTTGGTGCAACTGTTGCTGATGAAGCAATCTTCGATGGCGAAGTAGTTAAGACAGCAATTGCAACTATAGTTGCAGCTCCTTACATCGCACGTGCAATTGATAAAGACGGCGACGGTAATATCGACGCAATCGTTCTTGCATCAAAGGCAGCATACAAAGCAGGCAAGGAAGTTGAAGAAGACGACGTTAAATACGTTGAATACACAGACCTTGCAGGCGCTAACAAGCAGAAATTCGTTGCTTCTCAGATGACAGCAACAATTAAAGAAGGCGACGTATTCGTAGCAGCTAAGATTTCTGACATCGTATACGTAGAAGTAGTTAAGCCCGTTGAAGCAACAGCTACAAAACTCAACTCAGGCAAGGTAACTCTTGACGTAGTTGGTGAAGTAGTACACGGTGAAGCTGGTCTTGTTAATGCTACTATCGACGCAGGCGCTCTCGGCGTTAAGCAGAACTACTGGATTTACAACGGAGAAATCATTCTCTCTGATGCAATCACTGTAGAAACAGATTCTTACAACTTCGCAATCCTTAAAGAAGTTATTAAGAGCGACAGAGTATTCAATGAAGAAACCAAAGTTTACGAAATCGGCTACAAGGCAGTTATCGTAGTTGACGGTGCAGAAAAAGAAATCAAACTTGCTGCTGATGAAGCTATCATCAACGGTTCTGATACACTTACTGCAACAGAAGCATTCGAAGCATACGGAATTGAAGAAGGCGTAACACAGCCTATCTATGCATACGCAGTAGTTGCAAACTATGCTGAAGCAGAAGAAGGAGCAGGTTACACACTTGTTCTTAACAAAGAATACGATGACGTAACACTCGTTACATCAGGTAAGATCACTTACAACAAGAAGACTGACCTCTTCACAGTAGGTACAGTTAACAAGGTTGTACTTGACAACACAACTAACGTTTACTACACATACACCAAGACAGCTACAACTAACTTCAAGTATCTTGGTAGATACACAGAAAGCAACATTCCTACAGCAGACAAATTCGAAGCTACTATCGAAGCTGCTTACGTTGCAAAGAACGACGACGCAACATACACTCTTCTCTTCGCTCTCGTTAACTCAGTTGACACAGACAGCGATGCAGTAGTAACTCCCGGTGAAGAATATCTCACAGACGGTCGTCTTGTAGTATACGCTCCTTACGTATCAAGCGTAGTTCTTGGCGAAGACGGCAAGAAATACTATGAATACACATTCATGGATCTTGATACTCTTAAGAACAAGGCTCCTGTAGTTGACAAGACTCTCGAGTCTAAGGATGCTACCGAAACCAAGTCTGGAAATCTCTACGCTTGGAACGGTCAGAAGTACGTTGATATCAACGCTGATACAACAGGTCTTGTTTCTGTAAAGAAGGTTGCTCTTACAGATCCTCTTGCAACACGTAACCTCATCGATATCGACGGTGAGACAGTTAAGATTGCTGATTCTGTAATCATCTGGGGTCTCTCAGGCGATACAGCTGACGTTTACAAGGAATACACACTTGCTGACATTGAAGATATGCTCGAAATCAAAGACGTAGATGCAGTTGAAGCTCTTGTATTCACATATGTAGATAGCGCTGATAACACAGTTATCGATTCTATCATCATCAACGTAATCGCTGCTGATGACGAAGGCGTTGCTTACAACGTAAACGAAGCTATCTTCACAAACTTCTAAATTTAGGTATTACTACCGATTTAACGAGTCTCTCTTTTGAGAGACTCGTTATTTTTTATTTAAACAAATTGGAAACAATTGTAATTTTATGTTGACAAAAGTCGACCTGTATGTTATTCTCTACCTGAGGTGATAATATGGGAATTAAAGGAAATATACGCGCGATAGACGAACTTGGCAGAATAGTTGTGCCGATAGACTTCAGAAGCGAACTTGAAATCAAGTCAGGCGACCTTTTGAAAATGGAACTTCAAGGAAACACTATAGTTATTAGAAAGAACACCCCCGCCTGTGTATTTTGCGGAGCAGAAGATGACCTTGTAACTTTCGGCAGTAAGACTGTCTGCAAAAAATGTATTGATAAAATTTCAAAGATATAATTAAAAACACAGACAAATTTTTGTCTGTGTTTTTTCGTATATGTGAACTTATTTTTTAAACAAAATTTTTTTAAAAAAGGTATTGACAAAGAGAATTTCATAGTGTATAATCAAAGTGTACCAAAAAGGTACACAATACATTGAAAGGTAGAAAGCCATGCGAGTAACACAGGAAGCCGATTATGCGATAAGAATTTGCTGTGTGCTTGATGAGGCAGGAAGTATGCTTGGCGCTGAGGACATTGCCCAAAGGGTAGTAATATCCAAGAGCACCGCCCTTAAAGTTTTGAGAAAACTTCGGCAAGAGGGAATAGTCGAATCCCATAAAGGTTCTGAGGGCGGATATCTGTTATCACAGAGCGCCGAAAACCTTACGGTGTGCAAGGTAATTGAGGCGATTGAAGGTAAAATTTCAATTTCAAAATGCCTTTGCGACGAACACCTCTGTTCTAAGAATGGTGCAAATAAAGAATGTTGCAAAATGCACGTCGCCTTTGCTACTATCAATAAAGCCTTGTCAGAACGACTTTCGGCCATCACAGTAAAAGACGTTACCGACCCTACGTTATCGTCATTTGATATTATCGAAAAAGTAAAATAATTTAATTTTAAGGAGAAAAAGATTATGAAAAAGTTTGTATGTCCCGTTTGCGGTTATGTTCACGAAGGAGAATACGCTCCCGAAAAGTGCCCCATTTGTAAAGTACCCGGCGAAAAGTTCAAGGTTATGGAAGAAGGCGCAGCCCTTGCAGCTGAACACGAATATGGCGTATATTCAAAGACTGTAAAGAATAACCCTGACATATCAGAAGAAGACAAGAAGTACATCTTCGAACAGCTTATGGCTAACTTCAACGGAGAATGTGCCGAAGTTGGTATGTATCTCTGTATGGCACGTATCGCTCACAGAGAAGGCTATCCTGAAATAGGTCTCTACTGGGAAAAGGCAGCCTATGAAGAAGCAGAACACGCTGCAAAGTTTGCAGAACTCCTCGGTGAAGACTTAGAACCCAATATGAAAGCCACAACAAAGGACAACTTGAAATGGAGAGTTGACTGTGAATATGGCGCAACACAAGGCAAGTTCGACCTCGCTACCTGCGCTAAGAAGAACGGCCTTGACGCAATCCACGACACCGTTCACGAAATGGCTCGTGACGAAGCTCGTCATGGAAAAGGCTTCGAGGGTCTCCTTAAGAGATATTTTAACTAATTTTAGATACGAAAAAATAAAGTTAAATATCCTCTGAGAATGGCTTAAAATAAGGCTTTATAAGGAATAATCACGAAACACGATTATCTGATTTTAGATAGTCGTGTTTCTTTTTTATTTATATGTATTTTTCTGTCCCGTGGGAAATCCGTGGGAAATGAGAGAAAAATCGCACGAAAAAAAATAATTTCCCACGAAATCTCTCAAAACGCCCTTGCTACAAGGGTTTTCGGGGTGTCAAAAAATCGCTTCGTGGGAAATTTTTTCGCCCAAAAATTAAGATTTGGGATTTTTATTTGATAAAATCGGTGTGAAAAATGAGGGAAATTTCAGCTCCGAAATTGCCTATATTTTAAAATTTTTATTCGGGAGGATATTTTTATGCAAGGAAGTATCAGAAAAAAAGGAGCCACCTGGTCGTACAGAGTTGAGTTCGGTGCGTCAGGCGGTAAAAGAAATCAGATTGAGAGAAGCGGCTACAAAACAAAAAAGGAAGCTGCAAAGGCTCTCAACGATGTTCTATATCTCTACAACAATACGGGCGACTATGTGGAGAACAAGAAAATCACCTTTACCGAGGTCTACACAGAGTTTATCGAAAATGAGGCACCAGCAACAAGAGCCTATGCAACCATTGTGCGTTATAAGTCGCTTTACAAGAATCATTATGCGGAAAGATTCGGTAGTTTTTATATGTACCAGATTAACGCAAATATGATAAGCGATTTTCTCAACGAAAAGCGTACTTATCTCAGTGAGGAATTTGTCAAGGGACTGTATAAGTTTCTGAAAGTGCTTTTCGGATACGCACACAAACGGCAATATATCAAAAAGGATATTTTCCGTGAGATAACACCGCCACCCGATCCAAGACACAAAGGTGAGATAAGAGCGTACACGCCCGATGAGCTTCGTGCAATGGAACAGCGTTTGCAGGGGTCTAATGTTATCGTGCCGTTCTATATTGCACTCAATACGGGACTACGTGAAAGCGAGGTCTTTGGACTACAATGGAGCGATATTGACTTTGAAAACCGCAAAATCAAGGTACATAAGCAGTTATTGTTTCAGGATAAGAAGTGGTGCTTCTGCCCTCTTAAAACTACAAATGCATACCGAAGCGTGAACATCACCGACAGCTTTTGTACCTATCTAAAAAATCTCAAAGCCAAGCAAGAGGAAAACAAAGCTTTTTATGGTGACGGCTATAAGCGGAATTTTGTGACGGAACGCCTTGTGAGAAATAAGGAAAAGCTTATGGAAATCACCGACTTTGTAAATGTCAAAATCAACGGCGAAATGCTTACCACAAACAGTATTAAGTTTATGTCAAGAACACTTAAAGCTGACCTTGATATACCATTTAAATTCCATAATTTACGGCACACCTACGCTACAGTTCTTGCAGAAAGCGGAATAAGCCCGAGATATGTACAGGAAACGTTAGGACATTCAAAGCTTGAATTTACGCTCCGCTATTATACCCACATAACAGAGAAAATGGGAGGTATGGCAAGGAAGGCACTTGAGAGTGCCGTAAGCTTTGCAGCGTTTAACAATGAGGAGGATGAGAATGAGAAAACTATTTGCGAGTAATGCAGTAAAAGAATTTTTAAATGATGCCGATGATAAGACAAGAAAGAAGATCGGATTTGTGCTTATGTATCTTACTGACGACAAAAATCCGCTGACAGAGCCATATGTAAAACACATTTCAATCGGTAAATACAACGACCTATATGAACTTCGTACAAAGGCATCTGGCAATATGGCAAGGATTTTGTTTACACTTTCGGATAAAGATATTGTACTTCTATACGGATTTTACAAGCACGACAAAAAGGATAATTTACGAGCATTCGGGAAGGCACACAAGTACTTAAATTGTGACAGCAAAACCGTGATAGATATACATATTTGCTCTTAAAATTTAAGCAAAAGACCAGGAGAAAAGCACTTTTTTGAAATGTGTTTTTGAAGCTGTATAAAAAAGTCAATTTCTCCTGTTCCTGACACCTCGAAAAGCCTTGTATATCAAGGGTTTTGAAACTTAGAATTTTCAAAAAATTAGGTTAGTCGGAGGGTACTGCGGAGGGAGGAGAAATCGGCTCAAAATATGTGCGATTTTATGGTTCGGGGCATATCCCCTTGCAGGAATTGTGGTTGCACTTACACAGAGGTAAAGCAGTGCGAAAATGCTCCACCTGAGTACAAGTATCGGCGATGCTTTGGAGAAAAAAGAGAGCGAAGTTGTGCTTGTGCAATATAAGGTGTCGAGGTGTTACAGTCGAATACACAAAACATTGGAGTTAGTAAGGAGGAGATAATTATTTGTCTGTATTCAGGATAGAAAAAACAAAAGATTATACGGTTATGTCAAACCACCATTTGAGGAATAAAAATCTGTCGCTAAAAGCAAAAGGTCTGTTGTCGCAGATGCTGTCCTTGAACGACGATTGGGACTTTTCTTTAAAAGGACTTGCCTACATCAATAAAGAGGGCATAGACGCAATCAGAGAGGCTGTCAGAGAGCTTGAGCGAGAAGGTTACATAGTAAGAGGTCGTGCAAGAAACTCAAAGGGACAGCTTTCGGGAAACGAGTATGTCATTTATGAGTGTCCGCAGACTGTCCAACCTACATTGGAAAAACCTACGTTGGGAAATCCAACGCTGGACAAACCTATATTGGATAACCCTATGTTGGAAAATCCAACGCAATTAAATACTAATACACAAAATACTGATTCATCAAGTACTGATGTATCAAATATCGAATCACATCCTATTCCTGCCGAGAATGATGTTGAACACAACCGTGATGTGATAAAGGAGAATATCGAGTACGAATATCTTTGTAAAAATCACCGCAAAGAACAGCTTGACGAAATTGTGGATATTCTCACAGAAACAGTCTCCGGCACAACCGAAACTGTCCGTATATCTGGCAACGAATATACAAGAGATTTTGTAAAAGATAAGCTTCTGAAACTTCGCTCAGAGCATATTGAGTATGTTCTCGACTGTCTAAAAAAGAACTCTACAAAAATACGAAACATAAGACAGTATCTCCTTGCAAGCCTTTTCAACGCTCCTTCAACTATTGACAACTACTATGAGGCGGAAGTTAGGCATGACTTAATTTTTTAATACGCAATTACCATAATAATGTAAATCATTGACGACTCACAGATACAAAGAAGAATGAGATTTTTGAGATATGGTAAAATATATACAGTAAACCAAAACAAAGGAGTTGTCAAACAATGAAAAAAATCACTGAAAAACTTATTAAAAACTTTAGAAATTATCTGATAAACGAAGAGAAGAGCGACGCCACGCTTGAAAAGTATATCCGTGATATATGTGCTTTTCTCGCTTGGCTCTGCGGTAGAGGTGTGGATAAACAGACAGTTCTCGAATATAAGGCGTATCTTATAGAGAACTACAAGCCTACAAGTGTAAATTCTGTTCTGTCCTCTCTCAACAGTTTTTTCACTTTTAACGAATGGTACGATTGTAAAGTTAAATCCTTAAAGATTCAAAAGCAGATATTTGCTTCCAAAGACAAAGAACTCACCAAAGCCGAGTATGAACGACTACTTGATGCGGCGAAGTCTAAAAAGAATGAGCGGCTTTACCTATTGATGCAGACTATATGTTCAACTGGTATCCGTGTGTCTGAGCTTCGTTTTGTGACGGTAGCCGCCGTTAATACAGGAGTTGCCAACATCAACTGCAAAGGAAAACTCAGACAGGTGTTCTTGCCAAAAGCACTGTGCAAAGTTCTTACACGGTATATACGAGAGCAAAAAATAACAAGTGGCTCCGTGTTCGTATCCCGAACAGGTAAACCGCTTGACAGAAGCAATATATGGTTTGATATGAAAAAGCTTTGCGAATCCGCTGGGGTTTCAAAGGATAAAGTGTTTCCTCACAATCTCCGCCATCTTTTCGCTCGCACTTACTATTCGCTTCAGAAAGATATCGTAAGGCTTGCTGATATTCTCGGACATTCCAGTGTGAATACTACGAGAATTTATACGATGGAAACGGGTGAAGTGCATAAGAGGCAGATTGAAAAGCTGGGACTGCTAAAATGCTAAAGTGACATAATTCCTATTATGTGGTATTAATAACAGCAAAAATCAACTCGAATCTATACAAAATCAATAGAAATAAAAATTTACAGCACGAAAAGACCAATGAAAAATTTTAAAGTTACATTGGTCTGTTTTGTTATGCCTTAATTTGTAAAAAGTTTGTGTAATATTATGTAAATCATTGACTTAAAACGCATTTTGTGGTATGATAAACAAATAAAGTTATATTTATATTGCCTACAACAAAATGACAATACCACATAATAGGAATTACGTAATGGAAAGGATGTATCTATGAGAAAAGACGAATATATGATGCTGCGTGAAGAAATGATGTTTAATCAAAAACGCCAGGATAGCATAACGCAGTTTACATATACAACAACTGTTGCAATATGGGCAGCCGCCTTAACAGTAAACAATGCCTGGATTGTTTACTCGTCATTGTTTATGATTTTGTTAATGACTATGAGAATATCTAATTGTAGAAGGTGTATTGCTTTTTTAGCAGGATATATGAAAGTAGCATTAGAACCCGATTTGGATTTACAATGGGAAACAAAAAGCTTTGATTATTATGAAATAAACAAAAGAACCACTTCTGAATGGCTATTATATGTGGGTTCAAAATTCGATTTTCCAATACTTAGCATTATAAGTTCACTATTGTTTTGGGGGCTTCGAGATTGGAAATTTATGATATATAATTCCGTGCTTTTGTCGCACATCACTTTATTTATTCAAATATTTATTATAGTTTTTGAAATGCTTTTATACTTCAAGTATTCAAGTGTTGCAACAATAAAGAAAAAACTGATTAAGAACTGGGAGATTGTTCAAAAAAATGAAAAAGAATTTAGTTGCATTAAGTAAAGTATATGATGTGTGGCACAAAAGAGTTTTGTCACTATTGTTGGCTGTAGTTATGGTTGTTGGTATGATTCCAATTATATCGTTGCCTGTTAGTGCAGCAAGTATTGATGTGTTAAGGGAAAAATATCCCGATGGAAGATATTGGAATGGGGGTGATCCTTATAAAACAACATCTTCCCCATGTACTCATCACAAAAACTGCAGGGTATCTGGCGGATGTGGATGTAACGCATATACATACAATGGTTCAGGATATGCAATTCAATGCATGGGTTTTGCATACCATTTACAGCAAGAAATATATGGAGGACATCCTTATAGTTGGGCTGAAAATAGAAACTATGATTCAGCAATGACAAAACTAGCTTCTGGAGATGTTATAAGATATGGAGGGCATAGTGTTTTTGTTGTATCTGTTTCTGGTGACACCGTTATAATTGCCGATTGCAACAGATATAATGGCGAGTGCAAAATTCGATGGGATGTTCCATATAAAAAAAGTGATTTCAAAAGCTCTTTTCAATATGTAACACATGGTCTTTATGATGCAGGCGGAACATATGTGCCTGCACCAGCACCTACACCCAACCACAGTTGCGGTAGTTGTGTTTCTATAAACAAAACTGGTTCTGTCACCGCTGCGGTTAATATAAGAACGAGTCCTAGTACATCAGGAACTCTTATTGGTGAGTTTAGCACAGGAACGAGCGTAACAATTAGTGCAAAATGCGGAAATTGGTATCTTGTTAAAAATTCAGGAGGAACAAGCGGCTGGGCTCATGCAAATTATATTAAGGTAAAGGAAAGCACAAGTTCAGGACACGAGTGTAGCAATTGCGTTTCAGTAAACAAAAGTGGAATTGTTAAAGCTGATGTGAATGTAAGAAGCGGACCGGGTACTTCATACACATTTCTTTTTGAGTATTATACAGGAACAGATTTGAGCATCTCTGTGGAATGTAACGGATGGTATTTTGTCAGCGATGCCGGAGGCAATTCTGGATGGGTTGCAGGAAATTTTGTCAAAGTTGATTCAACTCATTATCACGATTATGTCTGGAATTACGAAGCTGCTCACCCACACAGAGAATATGTAAAGTGTTCGTGTGGAGACTACGAATATACTGGTGAAAACTACTTTGATAAAATTTATTCAACGGAAAACGAGTATGCACATCCACATAACGAATATAAAATTTGCGGTATTTGCGGACAAACAGAATATACAGGTGCAACAAGATATGTAGATAGCTGTACAACTTGTAATCCACCCCATACACACAGTTATACAGCCTACCATGAAGGTGTGCACCCGCACAGAGAATATATGAAGTGTTCTTGTGGAGACTATTACTATCTTGACTCATATTACTATGATAGTAGCTGTACAACCTGTAATCCGCCACATACACACAGTTACACGACATATCACGATGCTACGCATCCTCACAGAGAATATAAAAAGTGCTCATGTGGAGACTCTTATTATCTTGATTCCTATTACTACGATAGTGGTTGTACAACCTGTAATCCACCCAAGTACACCATAACGTTTGATGCTAACGGTGGTAATTGGAGTGGAGGAAATCTCATCAAAACGCACGATGTGAATGTGACCATTCCCAATGCTTACCCCACCAGAACCGGATATACGTTCCGAGGGTGGTCCACAAGTCGAAATGGGACTATTGCGTATTTTGGCGGGGAGACATATACAACAAACAGCAGTATCACCCTTTATGCTGTATGGAAAGCAAATACATATACTATCAAGTATAACGCTAATGGTGGCAGTGGAAGTATGTCAAATTCATCTCATACATATGATACTGCCAAGGAACTTACTGCAAATACATTTACAAGAACTGGATACACTTTTAAGGGCTGGTCGACAAGTTCTTCTGCAACAAGTGCAACATATACAGATAAACAGTCTGTTAAGAATCTTACGTCAACGAATAGTGGCACTGTAAATTTGTATGCAGTATGGCAGGCAAATACATACACCATTACCTATAATGCAAATGGCGGTAGTGGTACTATGTCTAATTCGAGCCATACATATGATGTCGAGAAGAAACTTACATCTAATGCGTATGCGAGAGCTGGATATCATTTCAAAGGATGGTCAACAAGTGCGTCGGGTACGGTGGTATATACAGATGAACATATGGTAAAAAATCTTTCCAGTGTAGCTAGCGGTAATGTGACTCTGTATGCCGTTTGGGAACCAAATACATATGTTGTTGATTTTTTTGACGGTGATGAAAAGTGTCATTCAAAAACGGTTACTTATGGCCTGGAATACGGGGCACTTCCGAACAAATACAGTTCCATTGGCGAATTTTTAGGTTGGTACACGGATAAAAATGCCGGCGAAAAAGTTACAAAGGATACCATAGTAACAGCGCTGTCAGATCATAAATTGTATGCTAGGTGGCATATTCGTGTGGCCAATGTAACAATTAACAATACATATGCTTCGCTTGAATTGGGCGACACAACACAACTTGTTGTAGGATTTATTCCTAGTAACGCAACAAATAAAGAGGTGATTTGGACCTCCTCAAACGAAAATGTTGCTACAGTTACAAAAGATGGGTTAGTTAAAACTCTTTCAAGAGGAACGGCAATAATAACTGCAACAACAGTTGACGGTGGTTTTACAATTACATCTACTATCGAAGTATATGGCACTACCGTCACATATGATACAGACGGTGGAAGCAATTGCCCGCCAAAGCAAATTAAACAACCAAACGTTCCACTTCGTGTTACAGATATTATTCCTGAGAAAAAAGGATTTATATTTAGCGAATGGCATTATATTTACTACGAAGGCTCTACCCAAATTATCATAGGATATCGTCCAGGAGAAGTTATAAAACAAACAGGGGATATTGTACTTGTGGCAAGCTACTCGTCTAAGGAATATACAGTGCATTTTGATTCTGCTGGTGGAACATCATCTGTATCTGAAGCTACTGTGAGGTATTATTATCGCTATAAAAATCTTCCGACGGCGACGAAAGAAGGATATAAGTTTATGGGGTGGTTCACACAACCTGTAGGAGGAGAAGAGATTACAGAAAAGTCCTATGTATTAATTGCTGAGGACCATACGCTGTATGCACAGTGGGAGCCTATAACATATACAGTTAAGTACAACGCCAACGGTGGAAGTGGAACAATGTCAACTTCTTCTCACACTTACGACGTCGAGAAAACTTTGTCGGTCAATGCTTTTACAAGAAGCGGATATACCTTCCTTGGTTGGTCAACTGATCCTTCAGCAACAAGTGCTACATATACTGACAAACAATCTGTAAAGAATCTTACATCAACAAATAATGGTTCAGTTACTCTGTATGCTATATGGAAAGAAGAAAACCAAGAAACATATCAAATTGAAATTTGGGTTACTGACGGTGATAATACAGAAGAAATTATGTTGACAAAAAAGAAGGGAGATATAATAAATCTCAGTGATTACAAACCGAAACAGACAGGATACACTTTTATTGCTTGGGTTGATTTAAGTACTAATGAAAGTTACTCTGCTAATGATAAATTTGTTGTAACACGAGATACGCTTCTCGTATCCGGTATGCAAGCAAATTCCTATATTGTTTATTTCGATGCAAACGGAGGCGTTGTAACTGAAGATCTAAAATCCGTTAAATTTGATTCGGCATATAGCCAACTTCCAACACCTACAAGAAACGGGTACACATTCGAAGGTTGGTTTACAGAACAAAATGGCGGAGAGAGAATAACAGCCGACACAGTAGTTAAAACACCCACAAATCACACTATATATGCTCATTGGAGTCAAGATGTTCAAATCATTTCTCCATCTGCAGTATCTCTTAATAAAACAAGCACTACGCTAACAGTTGGAGATACAGAAACCCTTACAGCAACAGTAACTCCAAGCAACGTAACAAACAAAACTGTTACTTGGATTTCATCAAATACAAATGTTGCAAGCGTTTCAAATGGTGTTGTTACAGCAAAAGCGGCAGGTACAGCCACAATTACTGTAAAGACCGCAGATGGAAACAAAACAGCAACTTGCGTTGTTACAGTAAATGCTATTGATGAAGATATGCCGTCTCTTAAAATTGACGATATTACTGTGGCACCGAGCGAAGATTTTTATGTAGATATTGTGGCTGAAAACTGCGACTCAGTTAAGGCAATAACTGTGAATGATATTGAATACAGCGAATCTTTAACATTAACAAATGCAGAATGGTTATTGTCAGGTTCTACACTCAGTTCTGTCGACATAAACGGAGATTCGCTTATTGCTTTCCAGAACGCAGTTGATGCAAACAAAGCTGTTATGCGACTGTATTTTACTGCAGACAGCGAGGAAACAGATGGAGATGCTTACATCCGTTACAAAGCGATGGGAACTGATGCATCTAATAAAAACTTCGACTTTGTTGAGTATGAAGGCAAAGTAACCATTAGAAGTTTCATTATTGGTGATTGCGACGGTGATGAGGAAATCACAGTAGATGATGCGATTTATCTTGCATTCTATACATTCTATCCGAGCAGATATCCTCTTCCAACCGGTATGAATGTAGATTTTGACAAAGACGGAGCAATCACAGTAGATGATGCGATACACCTTGCTTTCCACACATTCTACCCGGATAGATATCCATTAAATTAAAAGATTGGAGAATATATAAATGAAAAGATTTTGGAGTTTGATAAAGCCAAATTCATCGTAAAAGAAGCATGTGTAGCTGAAAACAATTTATTTTAACAACAGATCAGGAGTTTAATAAAAATGAAAAATAATTTTAAAAAACTGCTTGCTGCAATACTTGTTATAACTATGGTATTGCCGGGAATCACTGTTTTTGCAGATGATACAACTTATAGTTGTATGGAAACAAAGTACATATCTGTAGTTACTGGTAACGGAATTCTACTTTCTCCAAGTTTAACATTCAAATGTGATGCTGCCAAAGAATTTGGTTCCGATGGAATAAGCAATTATGCACCAATAATGCAATTAACAATTTATAACAATGACACCAAGGAAACTACTTACGCAAGAATTACGGGTACCGGTGCAAGTATTAGTAGTACATTAAAGCTTGAAGATAACTCTAGTTATATAGTAACTGTATCGTATATATATGACGAATCCATCAATAAGAATGCTTTTAAAGTAGGCGGTGGTGATGGCTGGGCTGACGGCGACTGGTGGATATCTTCCACTAACAATATTAATAGTTACACTGTTTCATCAACTAAACCTTCCATAGAAACATCTGGCGGAACGGGAGATAATCAGGAAGATGAAGAGGATACACAACAAGAATCTAAGCCTTCGTATTATGCTACATGGAAAGATTTGCCATTAAATAAAACAGATACATATTATAAATATTACTTTGATCCTAGTGTAAATCCTTATTTCCCATATAATGCGCCTTACTCTCCTAACTATCCAAGTGAATACAAAAAGGATAGCGAGGGCGAGTATGTATATGGAAATTGCACATGGTATTGTTGGGCAAGAGCAAGCGAAATGCTGGTAAGAAATGGAAAGAATCCGCTTACAAAAAGCCAACTTATAAGCAATCCGTCAGGTTGGTTTAATTGTGCAGGCGGATTGAGTTATGATAAAAAAACATCTGCTGTTCCAAAAACAAACAGTATAGCAGTTTATCAGGGTCATGTAAGATACATCGAATATGCAGACAGCAATTATTTAATCTATTCAGAATCCGGATATCGTGATACTAATGATTATGATTATGACATGAAGACAACGGATCCGTTTAATGGTGGCAAACCTACCTGGCTATGCTACGGTGTTGGAACTGCAACTAAAAACAGTTCCGGCAAATGGGTTTCAACTGGAAATTGGTCTTCTATATATGGTTTTGAGGTTGGAAGCGGAAGCGGAGATTCAAAACTGTTGGGGTATATTTATCTGAATGTAGATTCAATAAATGATGAAAATGCTCCCACTATAAATACAAACCTTGTTTCAAACTCATCTAAGAGCAGTTATACAACAGATGAAAATGTTACCATAACATGGAATACTTATACGGGTGCGTCTTCTTACGGACTTACAATTTCTCGCAAGACAGGTTCTTCTTGGACATCGCGTGAAACAGTATATGATAAAAACGGCTTGACTGGAAATTCTGTTAATATTGGTAAACTACCTGTAGGTGAATATCGCTTTAATATGGGTGCATACAGTAGCGGTGGTTCTCTTTTGGGAGATTATAGTGAACTTAAATATTTTACTGTAGTTGGTACATCTGGTGATGAGTCAAATGAAGACAGCACAGATCTTTACCCATATTCTTCTGCATATAAGAGCAGCAAATATTATACAGCATTAAACAATGTAGAGATGACTGGAGAAGAAGCTTCAGACCTCGTAAATGTTGCTTTGTCACAAGTTGGTTATCATGAGGGTAACAGTACCTCAGAGCTTGATGGTTCAAACACTTCGGGAACTAACAATTATTCGGAATACGGATATTGGTTCGGAACACAGGTTAAAGGAAATACAACTGGGCATTTTTATGATTGGTGTGCTATGTTTGTAAGCTGGTGTGCAAGACATGCGGGAATATCAACAAGCACTATAAGCAATTCAGCATATGCTGGGGCAAGTAATGAAATCTATCACTTTTCAAACTTATCTTATTTCAGCAGAGGAAACGGGACACCTAAAAAAGGAGATTTAATATTTTTTGATAATCCAAACGTGGATGGACAGTGGGATCATGTTGGAATTGTTGAATCTGTTACCTCTACACAAGTAAATACGATTGAGGGTAATGCTAACGAGCAGGTAAAAAGAAAAACTTATAATTTGACCGATACATACATTCAGGGCTATGGAAGACCTAACTATAAGAATAGTTCTGTTGAAGATAGTACACAGTGGGGTGATTGGAGCGATTGGTCTACAACAAAACCTACTGCAAGCGATACTGTACAAGTGGAATCTAAAACACAGTATGGTTACTACCACTATATTTTACAATATTCAAATGGAAATTGTGGTGCATATCCTATTGATGCAACAACATTCAATAAAATTTTCCCAAGTTACCCCACAACACAAAAAGATTATCATACAAAATATTTTGATTCTCAATTAAGTAAAATTGATACGCTTACTTATAACGGCACAACATATAATTGTTATGCAAATACTTGCTGCCCTGATTCATATAACTATGACAATGGTTCAAATGCAAGTTATTTCTATAATCTTGGCACTCGCACTGTTTATCGCAGCAGAACAAAACTTTCAGAGACAATTTCTGTAAATAGTGTGACTTTAAATAAAAATTCGGTGACATTGGAAGTAGGAGCAACCGAATCTCTTACAGCCACAGTTAAACCAAGCAATGCAACAAACAAAGCAGTTACATGGACTTCATCAAATACAAGTGTTGCTAGCGTTTCAAACGGAGTTATTACAGCCAAAGCAGCAGGTACGGCTACAATTACTGTTAAAACCGCAGACGGCAACAAGACGGCTACTTGTACTGTCACAGTGAAGACACCGACAGTTGCAGTAACAGGTGTTTCACTCAATAAGACTGCCACTACTCTGACAGTTGGAGGAACAGAAACTCTTATAGCGACAGTTGCACCAAGCAACGCAACAAACAAAGCTATCACATGGACCTCATCAAATCCAAGTGTTGCTTCAGTTTCGAATGGTGTTATTACCGCAAAGGCGGCAGGTACAACAACAATTACCGCAACAACGATTGACGGAAATAAAACAGCAACTTGTGTTGTTACAGTAAATGCTATTGATGAAGATATGCCGTCCCTGAAAATTGACGATGTTACTGTGGCACCGGGCGAAGATTTTTATGTAGATATTGTGGCTGAAAACTGTGACATGGTCAAAGCAATAACTGTGAATGATATTGAATACAGCGAATCTTTAACATTAACAAATGCAGAATGGTTATTGTCAGGTTCTACACTCAGTTCTGTCGACATAAACGGAGATTCGCTTATTGCTTTCCAGAACGCAGTTGATGCAAACAAAGCTGTTATGCGACTGTATTTTACTGCAGACAGCGAGGAAACAGATGGAGATGCTTACATCCGTTACAAAGCGATGGGAACTGATGCATCTAATAAAAACTTCGACTTTGTTGAGTATGAAGGCAAAGTAACCATTAGAAGTTTCATTATTGGTGATTGCGACGGTGATGAGGAAATCACAGTAGATGATGCGATTTATCTTGCATTCTATACATTCTATCCGAGCAGATATCCTCTTCCAACCGGTATGAATGTAGATTTTGACAAAGACGGAGCAATCACAGTAGATGATGCGATACACCTTGCTTTCCACACATTCTACCCGGATAGATATCCATTAAATTAAAAGATTGGAGAATATATAAATGAAAAGATTTTTAGGACTTATACTTGCTTTAGTTTTAATGTTAACCATGCTTCCCTTTGTGACAGCAGCATCTGTACCCACTATGACAATGTCAAGTAGTAGTGGGCATGATATAGGAGATACTGTTCCATTAACTATCTCGTTCGATTATGGTGAAAACAAAATAAAAAGTATAGCGATGGACAGCTTTACATACGATAAAGATGTTTTAAAATTAGATTCACTTAGTTGGGAAATAGGAGGATTCCTTTCTTCTACTGATCCTGATGGGGATTCACTTATTGCTTTCACATCTGCTACAAAGGTTAGCGGTGTTGTTATGAAAGCGGAATTTAAAGTAATTGGTAAAAATAGTGATTTAACCCAAGAAATCACATTTAATTCTTTGGTAACACCTGAAACCGGCAGTAATATTACTGTCGCAGTTACAGGCGGTGTAATTACACTTAATCCTACAGAACTTACAGGTAAACAAACTGTAGCTATTACTGCTCCTGTTAAGGGTGCAACTCCTCAGAGCACAATTGCTGCAGGTACAGGTTATACTGGAACAATTTCTTGGGAAGGTAATCCCACAAAATTCGCAGCTAACACTGTTTATGCTGCTAATATCACATTAACAGCAGCATCCGGATATATCTTTGGTAATGATGCAACAGGTAATGTTGCCGGTGCAACAATTACAAACAATTCTGTTTCAAATGACGGCAGCAAATTAACATTTAAGGCTACATTCCCTAAAACTTCAGGCAAAGATACCCCTATTTGCGTTGCACCTGCAAATGTTACAGCAACATACGGTCAGACTTTAGCTGATATTACATTTAACAATCCTTCGGGCAATACAGAGGGTACATGGAGCTGGATGACCCCATCCACCACTGTTGGAAATGCCTCTGCAACACCTAAGAATTTCAAAGCAAAGTTTGTTCCTACGGATAGTGATAATTATCTGACTGTTGAAAACATTGATGTTCCTGTTACTGTAAACGCAAAGAACATTACCGTATCTGTTGCAACAATTTCTGATCAGGAATATACCGGTAGCCAGATTAAACCTACTGTTACAGTTACAGGCGACGGCAAGACATTAGTACTTAATACTGACTACACTGTTGAATACGGCGACAATGTAAATGCAGGAGAAAATGCTGGCTTTGTTACCGTTAAAGCAAAAGAAAATGGCAACTATACTTTTGAAAATGCTGTGAAGAACTTCAACATTGTTGCACAGGCTGGTACAGTTTCAATCAGCGGTAATTTGAATGTTCCCTTTGGTACAGCAGTACCTGATGTAACTATCAATAAAAATGGTAGTGACGGTGCAACAACCACTTATTACTACACAAATACAGCTTGCACAGAAGGTAAAACAACAACAAAGCCTACTGCAGCAGGCAACTACTGGGTACAGGTAGAAATGGCAGCTGGTACAAACTTTGGTGCTGCTGTAAGTAATGCTTTGAGCTTTACAATTTCTCGTGCAGATATTACTCCGGAAGTTACCATTACAGGCTGGACATATAAGACTACAGCGAATGATCCTTCTGTTACAGGTAACACCGGAAACGGTTCTGTAACATATAAGTATAAAGCAAAGACTGATGCAGATTCAGCATACTCAACTACAGTTCCTACAAATGCAGGTGAATATACTGTAAAGGCAGAAATTGCCGAGACTTCAAACTTCAACGCTGGTTCTGCAACAGCTAATTTCACAATTGCTCCTAAAGTACTCGATGATACAATGGTTGCAGCAACAATAGCACCACAGGATTACACAGGAAACGAAATTAAGCCTACTCCTACTGTTACATATGGTACAGCTCTTGTAAACAATACAGACTTTACCTACGGTTATGAAAATAACACTTATGTAGGAACAACTGCAAAGGTAACGGTTATTGGTAAAGGCAATTACAGCGGAGAGGTTGATAAAAACTTCAGCATTACCGCAATTGACCAGACACCTGCTATTACAGCAACAGCATCCGTAACCAAGGGTGGCAACACAGTTGATTTGAACCCTCTCGTTGCAAACGCTAAGGGCGATGTAAGCTTTACAATTTCCGGCGAAGCAAATGGTTGCACAATCGACAATGGTGTTCTTACATCCGGCGAAAATTCCGGCACAGTAAAAATCAATGTTGCTATCACTGCAAAGGATGTTAACGGTGACACAGTTAACGAGTATAATGCATACTCCCTCACAGACGCTATCACCGTTACAGTAAACGACAAAGAAACGCAAGATACACTCAATATCACAAGTGCTACAACAGTTACTTATGGTCAGACACTTACACTTACGTCAAGTGGTGGTAGCGGTACAGGTGCAATAACTTATGCCGTAACAAATGGCACAGGCGAAGCAACAATCGAAGGTAACATTCTTACTCCTTCTAAGGTTGGTACTGTAACTGTTATCGCAACAAAGGGTGAAGATGAAACATACAATAGCATCTCAAGTGCTCCTGTTGTTATCACAATTGAAAAGATTAAAGTTGCTATCCCTGCTGAAGATACAATAACATATACCTACACCGGTACAGAGCATACATATCAGATTGCTGAAAATGCTGCATACACTATCGTAGGTAATAAGCAGACAAATGCTAATGAGGCAGGATATCCTGTTACTGTAACACTTAACGATACAGAAACACACGCTTGGGCCGATGATTCTATCGAGGCAAAGAATTACACATTCATCATTAATAAGGCTACAATCACTGTTGCTGCTAAAAATCAGCAAGTATATGTAAATGGTACAGCTCCTGTTCTTGGTACTGACGATTATACAGTAACCGGTCTTGTAAACGGTGAAACACTTAAAACTGCTCCTACAATTGAATATGAAACGACTCCTGACACAAGTGCTACTGGAAGCGTTGTAATTAAGATTTACGGTGCAGAAGCTCCTGATGGCGGCAACTACAATGACGTTGTTCATACAAACGGTACACTTACCATTAAGAAGAAGACCTCCGGTGGTGGCAGCATTAGTGTTTCAAAGTACACAGTGAAATTTGAAACAAACGGCGGCAGCGAGGTTGAAAATAAGACGGTTAACAGAAATACTGTTCTTGAGGCTCCTGAAGCTCCTACAAAGGACGGATTTAAGTTTGACGGTTGGTTCACTGATAAGGAGTTAACAACAGCTTACGACTTCACTGCAAAGGTAACAAAGAACTTTACACTTTATGCAAAGTGGACTAAAATTGAAAAAGAACCTGAAGTTGACAAGCCTGAAGATACGGACGATCCTGAGGTGACAGAATGGAAGAATCCTTTCAGCGATGTGAAGGCTGATGACTGGTTCTATGCAAATGTTCAGTATGTTGCCCAAAACAAACTCATGAACGGTGTTGCAGTAGATAAGTTTGCTCCTAACGATACTCTTACAAGAGCAATGCTTGTAACTGTCCTTTATCGTAATGAAGGAGAACCTGCTGTAAACAAGAGCATACCTTTTGCTGATGTTGATATGGGTGCTTACTATGCAAGTGCAGTTATCTGGGCTAAGCAGAACGGCATTGTAAACGGCGTAACTGAAACTGAGTTTGCACCTGATGCAAATATCACTCGTGAGCAGATCGCAGCTATTATGTTCAGATATGCACAGTACAATGGCATGGATGCTGTAACATTAGAAGAAAATCTCCACTTCACAGATGCAAGCGAGATTTCTGAATATGCAGTTTCGGCTATGAATTGGGCAGTCGACAAAGGCATTATGAAGGGTAAATCGGCTACTACAATCAATCCGAAGGATAATGCAACAAGAGCAGAAATTGCAGCGATTTTTCAAAGATTTGTTGAAAATATAAAATAGAATAACGATAAACAGAACCACACTCTGAAAACAGGGTGTGGTTTTTGATTTAATAATACTATTAGAATGTTTCTTCAATATGCCAAGAATTAAAATAATAAAAACTACTATATACCTTTTTAAGAGATATATGCCTAAGTAGTTGGCTGTATCCCTCGTTTTTTATGCAATAAGCTCATATTTAAAGCCTTTATTTAAAAGAATGTTAAATTTGTTATTCGTTGTTGATTTGAGTCGGACTTTGTAGTATAATGTGTTTGGAAAATTATTACAGGTATGTGCTTTGTGGAGGTGAGATGATTGACATTATATCAAGAAAGGAATAAAGCAATACTAGAAATTTTGTTGTCTAACAATGTGGATACTGTATTGGATTGTGGCTGTGGAAACGGTAGATTATTAAATCTACTATTTAAGAGTTACAAATTCAAGAAATTATCAGGATTGGATAATTCAAAAAAACAAATTAGAATGGCTCGAAAAAAAAATATGGATAGTAATATTAATTTTTTTTGTCAATCAATATTTGACTTTGCTTTCAGTTCTGATTTAAGTTATTATGATGCAATTGTAGCTTCGGAAATAATAGAACATTTTACCAAGGATGAATTGAATGATTTCTTAAGAATCGTTTTCTCCATATTATCACCTAAAATTGTTATAATCACAACACCAAATAAGGACTATAATTACAATTATGAAAAGTTGTACAATGGTTTACGCCATTCGACACATTATTTTGAACTCAATGAATCGGAAGCAATAAACTTTGCCGAGAATATAGAAAAAAAATATTTGAATTATACGGCAACATGTGATTTTTGTGATATTAATCATTCTTCACATTTGATTACTTTTAAGAGGAGCGTAATTTTATGAAAAATATGACACCATCTAATATAAAAAAAGTTGATTGTGCTTTGATTTTTATGCTTGATGAAGAAAGAGATTATTTTTTGAAATTTAACAATCAATTTATATTTGAAGTACGAGATTTTGGCAAGTACATTGAGTTTACTTTCTTTGATAAATTAGGATATCTTAGAAAAGGGGTAATCTGTTCTAACGGTACTGCTATGGGGAACACAGAATCATGTTCGTTATTTTACAAACTTTCTCGTGAATATACGGCTGATTTATATATTAACCTTGGAGTTTCTGGAGTAATAAAGGATGTGAATATAGGTGATGTTGTAGTAGTTACACGTTTGTCTACACTTGGCGAAGAGAATGCAACAGGTTCACCATGGCAATTAAAGGATGTACCAGTTCAATTTGCCGATGATGCTGAAAATGCTGCAATGAAGTTACATAAATTTTTTTCAAACTTTTCTGAAAGCACAAAAGAAGGTGTTTTAGAATTAAAGAACGAATTAAAAAAAATAGGGAAAGAAAGTCTTTGTTCTTTTGATTTTAACACAATAAAAACCGGCTGGTGTGGAACTGTTCCTGAAGTTATAAAAGGAGAAAAGGGACGCGAAAATTTCCCCATTATACGGAAATTGAATATTATTGATATGGAAGCTTATTATTTGGTGCTTTGGCATTCTCTTATTAAGAAAACAGAACCAGAACACTCCAGTCAATGTAGTGAAATATTAGTATTCAAAAGTGCATCTGATAATGGTGATGAAAATAAACAAATTATGGAAGATTGTGGAAGCCGAAAATTAGCAATGACTAATTTATCTAATGTGGTGACAAAATATTGTACAGAAATTCACGATTTTCCTCGTAACACAAACGAAACAATTTTCACTTTTTTTAATAACGAAGTTAAAAAGAGCAGTGCGGATGAATTTGCTGAAGAATCATCACACAATTTTGACAAAACGGTCGCACAATTCGAAAAATTATGCAGTTATTTTATCGAAACAGACGAAGATAACTTTGACAAAAATCAATGTGTAAAAGCGGCATTTGAATCTCTCTCCACTTTTAACAAAGCAATCTTTTTATGCGGACGATCTGGTACTGCAAAATCAACATTTATGTCATATTTATATTATTTAGTTCTAAAAAACGATTTAAAGGCTGTGTTGGTAGATTTTTCTAAATATACTGAAAGTACTAATCCTAAAGCTTCACAATTGGTATATTTGATGGAAAAATTGTTGTATACGGAAAGCGACCTTTATATTTTTCTAGATGGTATAGATATTAGTGCTCCTTATTATAATCATCTTCTTTCGGTTTTGGATAAAGATAATTACACAAATATAAGTTATTGTATAGGAGATATAATAGGTAGTAATGAGTCTATCAATATAATTCCACAACATCTAAATTCTACTACAATAGAATTTAGTGGGAAAAGTTTGTATTCAGATGATTTTGATGTAATGTTAGAATCTGCAGAACAGTATTTTAAAATTTTAAAACGTGATCTTTCTGCAATAGCAGTAAAAGAGTTTGTTGCAAAATCTAAAATAACAAATGTTGATTTTAGGTTACTTAGCATGATATCTAATCATTGTGACGTTATCGCAAATTGTAGTAGTTTGTATACTTTTTTAAACAAAAGCATAATCAAAAAATTTGGCAGATCAACACTCTTAAATTATAGAGAATCTCCGTATCTTTTTTGCGCAGATCGTCCCAGCGATTTGCCAGTCGAGTTTATGAAGTTTAATCACAATACATATGCTAATTCGTTGGCGGTTGCTCAAGAAATAGTAGATATGTTTGAAAAAAATGACAGAAATCGCATATTAAAATTTGCAACCTCAAAATTTGTCTTATCAGATGATATGAATTTGTTCCTAAATCATCTATTAAAGTACAACAGAAAGTCTAACGATATTATTGATAATATTATAGACACTTTAACCGAGGATAAAAACATTAGTGTCTGTGTACAAACACAGCTTTTGTACAGTATAAGTGGTGTTGTGAAAATTGAAACTACACAGTACGACAAATTAAAACAATTATTAATAAATAAAGTTAAAATTGCCAAGAGTAATAGCATTGCTTCTAGTGATTATCCTTGGATGATACAATATCGAACTCTATGTATTGTTCTTAATCAATACTTCAATATCTCTGATTATTTAAGTGAATATAACAAGAGCTTATTGAACAATAACTTGATTTCTAAATATAATCTATATTTCCATTTCTTATATTATTCTAAATGTCCTTTTACTTTTGATCATATCAATAGATTCAATATAGAATTTTTAAATCATGAAGTATTTTTGAATACTTATTACGTTTTAAAGCGCTTTATTGATAATGATTTACAAAACAAACTCTTATCTCGTAATCCGTTTGTGTTTATGAATATTATTACTTATATGAACCTAATACGTGAAGTAATAATCAAAGAAAACAAATTCTTATATTTATCAGATGAAATAAAAACCACTATTGATAATATAGGAAATACTATTACAATGTTAAAAAGCCATCCGCTTCCAAAAGATATTATGGAGCAAATTGAGGATTTAGCACTTGTAATTAATCAGAAATTGTTTGTTGACTAAATTAAGAACTACCGCCTAAACCATAATCGGTTTAGGTGGTAGTTCTTATGTAAATACAAAGACAGGCCTGACAATATGCTGGGTTCGACTTTGCGTGTTTTGGTTAATCGTTGAAGAGGAAAAGCAAAAATCATAATGTTAAATTAATTCCATCACAGAATTTCGGCTAATTTTGTAATATTTATAAAATTAGCCGAAACTTTTATTGACAAACAGGCAAAATAGGAGTATAATATACACATAATTAAACTGCCATTGTTATACACGGAGGAAATTATGAGCTACATCTACCGTCATATGGAAAACAGAATAATTGAACTATCGAAGTCATATTCGGCAATTCTCTTGACAGGTCCACGTCAGGCAGGCAAAACGACAATGCTTCGTGCTCTTGCTGAAAAGGAAAACAAGGGACGTGAATATGTGTCTCTTGATGACCTTGCAACAAGAGATATGGCGAAGAACGACCCTGCTCTCTTTTTGCAGATTCATAAGCCACCTGTGCTGATTGACGAGGTTCAGTATGCTCCCGAGCTTTTCACATATATCAAGATTCACATTGACGAGCATCATAATCCCGGAGATTTCTGGATGACAGGCTCACAGATATTCCGACTTATGCGTGGTGTGCAGGAGTCACTTGCGGGGCGTGTTGCACTTCTTCATATGTCACCTATGTCACAGCGTGAGATTATCGGAGCTGACTGTGTGCCTTTTACGACTAATATGGAAACGCTTATAGACGAGTGCAAGAAAATCGCTCCCGTAGATACTCCCACCCTTTTTGAACGAATTTGGAAAGGCTCTATGCCGGGTATTGTATCGGGACTTTATCCTGACCGTAATATGTATTATTCCTCCTATCTCTCTACCTATGTTGAACGTGATGTGAGGGATATTTCTGGGACGGTGGATGCGTTGAAATTCAACCGCTTCATTACCGCTGTTGCTGCAAGAACATCACAGCTTCTCAATTATCACGCACTTGCCGAGGATGCCGAGATTGATATGGCAACCGCAAAAGCGTGGGTAGATGTTCTTGAAACGCTGGGAATCATATTCCTGCTTCATCCCTATTCCAACAACGTGCTGAAACGCACTATAAAAACGCCTAAGGTCTATTTCTACGATACTGGACTTGTGTGCTATCTTACCAAGTGGTCGTCGCCTGAAGTCGCAGAAAGTGGTGCCATGAGCGGTGCGTTGCTCGAAAACTTCACTGTGTCCGAAATTATGAAAGGCTATCAGAACGCAGGCCGTGAGCCGTACCTCTACTTCTACCGTGATCGTGATGCCAAGGAAATTGACGTAATTATGGAAGGTGACGGTAAGCTTTGCCCATTGGAGATTAAGAAAACTGCAACCCCAGACAAACGTATTATCCGCACTTTCGGCGTTATCGATAAATCACCCTTGAAGGTTGGTACCGGTGCAGTTCTTTGTATGGCTGAACAGTTTGGAGCATTTGACAGGGCTAATCTTATTGTACCGATTTGGGCGATATAACTGAATTTTCATAGAAAATCATATTTGAAATTATATAGAACATAGGAATTTGTTATAATTTAAAAAACTTATATTTTGAGAAATTTTATAATTTGGAGGAGTAAAAGCAAACCACTTATCAAATTTAACATTCTCTGCTATGATTAGATCTTTTTTAATATGACAGAAAGGAAATATACAATGAATGATTTGTATATAAATAAATGTAAAGCATTTATAGACTTTATGCTTTCGCAACAACAATGGTCTGGTATCACAAAAGCTAATATCGACTCTTGGTTGAGTAATTTTAAAGGATTAACTCACGAAGAACAAGAATTGGTCTATAAGCTATTGACGAACATAATATATTTTTCGGAAAACGATGTGACGGAAGCACTAAGAATAGGTGTTTATAATTGCTTGTCGTATTCGGACATTCTCCAACAACAAAAAGACTCTAATTTTTCAACGAGTACTCATACGTTGAAAAACACGCACAAGTCAAATATAAACAAGGCTTGTTTCGTTCCTTTACTAGATAGTGGTGCCCCGCATGAAAGTGCAAATAATGTGTGTCGTATATTAGTACAGCAAGGTATTATTCCTGCAGAAAAATCGATGTTTTTGGATCAGGTGCCCTCGTTATTAAAATCAGGACAAGTCAACAATTTGATAATTGTTGATGATTGTGTTGGTAGTGGGGATCAGTTGCGAACATTTTGGGAAGAAACCAGAGTTAAAGATGATGATAATTCAATAACTATAAAAGATTTGTGTAAAAAATATGGTGCCAAGGCCAATTATCTTACATTGTTTGGATATAATAAAAGCATTGAAGATCTTCGCGATGAATTTCCGGATTTAAACATTTTTTGTGTTCGCCAACTTAGCGACCAACACCGGGTATTTTCTGATTCTTCATATATTTGGAAGAGCGATGAAGAAAAAGCAACCGCTTTCGATTTAATTGATTCGCTTGCTAAAAACGCGGGAATACCTACATACGGGTATAATAATTTGGATTTCGCTTTTGTTATGCATAAAACAATTCCCGATTGGTCTCTGCCAATATTTTGGAAAGAAAATTGCGATTGGAAATTACTGTTAAGGAGGAAAAACTCTAATGACTAATCAATATAACCCTTTCAAAGAAAATAGAACAGAACAAATGAGAGATTTGTGGAAGTATTATGTTCCTTTTCCTGGGTTGGATAGTGCGGGAAAACCTTTAGTGGTAGAAGGTGGGCGCGGAAGTGGGAAAACTATGTTTTTTCAGTGCAATTCGTGGCGCCAAAAAATTCTCGAATTTCAAAAGAATAGTAAGCCGATAACGGACCTTATTGATAATGAAGATTTTGTCGGAATCTATTATCGTGTTGATACTACTTTTGTATCTTCTATGCGTGAACGAGAAGAAGATAATTGGGGTGCAATTTTTGAAACCTATTTAGGAATATGTATTCTAAAAGAAATTTTAGATTTAATTTCTGCCCTAAACAAAAGTATGAACTTGAACGAAGGAACCTTATCAGAATTCTCATTGTCGTTTTCAAAAAAATTAAATACTGATAGTACCACAGATACAATTGATGAATTTCGTAAGGACTGTAATGTATTTTTGGATATCATTGAGGATAAAATAAACGGTTCAGAAACTTTATCAAATTTGAGATGCATAAACGCCAATCGCTTTATTACTGATTTATGTGTTGCCACAAGAGAATTGCTTGGCAAAGAAGAACTGCTTTTTAAAATATTTATTGACGAATATGAAACATTACAAGAGTATCAACAGAAAATAGTCAACACATTAATAAAGCATAGTTCTCTCCCGGTTATATTTAACATTGGTCTTCGTCCAAAAGGAATGAAAACGTCTGAAACTATTTCTGAGACTGAAACTATAGAAGCTCCACATGATTACGAATTACTCTTGTTAGGATTTGAACAAGATAAGTATCCAGAAATTATAAGAGCTATTTGTCAAAAGCGTATTGCACTTGGCAAAGAACAGGGTAAAATACCAGAAACAGCTTCTGATGATATAGAGTTTTATTTGGGAAATTATTCAATAGAGTTAGAAATAGAGAAAATTTCTCAAACAACTAAAAAGCCTCCACACCTTGAGAAACTACGTAGATTAATAAAAACTAGAGCGTATGAGGAAAATTGTTCTGACGAAGAGTTTGAAGAGTATTGTAGAATGCTTTGCGATGAAGCACCAATACTGAATTCTCGAATGCATTATGCTTTGTTATACAAGAAAACACACTATACCCCGTCGCTTAAAGAACTATATACTTCGTACAAGAATAATGACGAAAGATATAATGATTGGCTACACAACAGAAAAAATGGTGTAATATATTTATTGTGTAAAGAAACAAAACGTGACAAAATGTATTTTGGGTTTGATGTTTTTTCAGCACTTTCCTCAAACATCGTTAGATATTTTTTAGAACTCTGTGAACAATCTTTTAAAATAGCATTTTTAAACGGTTATGAGTGGACCTCACAAATCTCACCTGAAACGCAAACTGAAGCTGCTCGTTATGTAAGCGAATACAAAATAGTTGATATCGCAGGATACGAACCATACGGAAAAGAACTTCGTATATTTGTTCAATATTTAGGTCAAATTTTTAATAAATTGCATACCGCAGAAGACAACACATTGGGAGAGCCAGAGCCAAATCATTTTAATACTAAAGACTTATCCTTACCAGATTCATCAAAAAAAATAATTGCATCTGCAATTATGTGGAATGTTCTGCAAGAAGGCGAAACTACAAAGAAAAAACAATCCAAACTATCTCCCGAAACAGTAGATTATTATTTAAATAAGATATATGTTCCGTACTTTGGAATATCATATCGTAATCAAAGAAAAATATTTATTTCAGTTGATATTCTGCAAGAACTGTTTTCTGGCAATGAGGAATCTGCAAATAGTGGATTTAAAAAATTCTTTAGAACAGATATTGATGCCAATCCTGGCGGTACACAACTCACTTTTTTCAATATGGATACGGAGGATAATGATGATTAAAGAAGAATACTCTTTTTGCCATATGGAAGATTATTTGTATAATAATATAGATTTGCTAATATCTGGTCAGCCTAATTCAGAAGAGAGAAGTTCTTTTTTCTCAAGTTTGTGGATGTCAAAAAACAAGGATGTTCTTTTTATTGATCTAGAAAACAATGAAACTGTTATTTTTAAATATCTTTCTAACAATAACATGGTGTTAAATCGAAGATGTGATCTTTGTGTTGGTTTGCCAAAATTATTGAAACAAATAGGTGTCTCGGACAAAAATGTATTGTTGGATATGTCAAGTTTAGGTAATGTCTTAATTATGTTTTTGACTAAACAATTGTTAACAAAGGTTGTGCCAAATTCTTTTTTTGCATCTTATATAAGACCAGAAAAATATAGCAGTGAATCAGGAAATATTGGATATGAATTGTGTCAACAAATCGGAGCTGTTGATGCGGTTCCTGGTTTTACAAAACGCGAATCAGATAATCAAACATTGTGTGCTTTTCTAGGCTTTGAAGGTGTTAGGCTAAAAGGGGTTTTAGAAACTGTACATAGTTTTGAAAGATTAGTGCCTATTGTAGCATTTCCCACGGGAACACCTCAATGGTATAATGTAACAATGTGGAATAGTATGGATATTCTTCAGAGTGAAGGCAAGAATCTTTCTGTATATAAGTGCTATTCAGAAAGTGTCTTTGAGGCAATCAATCTACTTGACAATATAATTGCTCAAGATGAAACAGTTGTATTAGCACCACTTGGCACTAGACCACATTCTATGGCTTGTGCGATATTCGCATGTCATCATGAAGCGACTAAAATATTGTATGATTTTGTTATAGAAAGCAACCACCGTGCTATCGGGGTATCGGATATAACAATATATCATCTTTCTTCATTCATAAAATCTTAGTATAACGGAGGTGAGAATGTGGATTATAGCAAATTTTATACTCCACTAGAAATCGCAACCGCTTTAATTAACGAACTTACTATTCCCAAACCAGAAAAAATTGTAGATATTTGTTGCGGAAGTTGCAATTTGCTTTTTGCTGCAAAGAAAAAATGGACAGAGTCCAAATTGTATGGAATAGATGTATCCAACCAAGCTGTTGCAGATAAAGTCAACTTTGAAATAAAAGATGGTAGACAATTTGCTATTGAACATCCTCGTGAGTTTTCTTTGGTTGTAGCAAATCCGCCTTTTGATTATGTAGAAAACAAAAATCAATTTCCCGAATTATTTGTTGACCAATTCAATGCAATAAACACTTCGCGTCTAGAAATAGAAATGCTAATAGCCAATTTAAGACTTTTACAACCCCATGGCGTTTTGTTAATTATTCTACCCAGTAGTTTTGTGGAAGCCGAAAGGCATAAAAGAATTAGAAAAATTGTTGCGGAGAATTATTATGTTGAAAGTATAATAAAACTTGATGAATCTACATTTGGTGCTTCCAGAATTAACAGTTATGCATTAATAATACACAACGAATTACAAAATGAACGCGATTCGAAGTTTGGTTTTTCCAAAGGGAGTGTTATTTCATATTCCTCCTATGTTAGCTGGAGTGCATTAAAAGAAGGAAACTGGGAATTAGATACTAGTAACAATGACACTCGTTTAGTAAACATCAAACGTGGGAATATATCCAGTGCCTCTTTCATAACTAGAGGACAACCTATTCTGCACACAGCTAAAAATAGTAGCAATTGGCAACCTAGCAAAAGATATATTTCAAAAAAAACTATTCCTACTGTTGTTGCTGAAGCTGGAGATATAATTGTGAGTCGCATTGGAAAATCTGCAGGTCAATGGTGTGTGTATAATGGGAAAAGAATTGCCATTTCTGATTGCTTGTATCGTATTAAAGATCCAAATTCTCTTATATTCAGCAAAATAAATGGTAAAACTTTTAATAGAGAATTAAAAGGTGTTGCAACAAGGTACATAACAATAACAGATTTTTGTTCTTGGATTAACTCGATTTTGGATGAATAAACATTATATGTTATCAACATTTTAGATTTGCTAATCTTGATAGGATATTTTACAATCCATAATTGCTGTTCAAGAATAATTCAAACCGGTACACCTTTGATAGGCACATAAACAACAAACTCGCCCAGTATATATTAACTTCCTGTAAACATTTCACGAAATATACTATTATTTTTCCTTCACATATTGCAAATACGCTTTATTTGTGTTACAATAACATTGTAAAAATGGTAAGCAGTTAAAATGGTAAGCAGTTTGAAGGTCTTGGGGAAGGTATGTTAATTTACCCGACTGAGCCTTTGGTTAAAAGTCGCTTTTAGGAGTAGTATGCTCTTTTGAGAGTGAGTAACTGATTATAAAACAATTTAATAGGCACTAAAATATTTATTTATCGGTATTAAACACACATTTGTATCTATTTAGGATACGTATGTGTGTTTTCCTTTTTCTTGCTAAATTCGCAATCCCCGCATTAACAAGAAAAGGAGGTGGTGCCTATACCCATAGATCTCAAAGGTCTTATTGCAGACTGGTGTAAACGCACAGAACCTATTGATATTCCTATCTATTTAAGCGAAAAAGAAATCCGAAAAGAATCAAGAAAAATATTTGATAAATTAGTAATACGGATTATAAAAAATGAAATAGACAACCAAATATTGGCTGATGAAATATTAAAATTACAAAGGAATGAACGAATCGTTATAACACTAAACATAGTAGAAGAAATGACTCCGGCAGAAATAGCGGAGCTACTCGGAATTAACACCAACAATGTGTACGTACAAAAGAACAAGGCTTTAAACAAACTACGGAAACAACTTGAAGAACGAAATTTCAGACACAGGAGGTGAATTTTATGACTGAAAAAAGATTTGACAATCCGCAGGAATTGCTGTATACAATAAGTGAGACAGCAGAGCTTTTGAAGATAAACAAGAATTTTGTTTATACTCTTATAAATCAGGGGCATCTGAAGTCTATCAAACTCGGCTGCCGTAAGGTAACAAGAAAGTCCCTTTTGGAATTTCTTGATAAGTATGACGGCTTGAACTTTGATGAAATCCTCGCTTGTGATACAGAAAAGTAATTATATAGAGCAGATAAGGCTTCGGAGCGATCCGAGGCCTTATTTTTTGATGTGCCGAAATAGCAGTTCTTGAAGTGCTTAAATATTCGAATTTTACATTATTAGAGGTGGCGCTGTTGACCTAAAAAAATGATTTTCAAAACAATGAAAAAATTAATCGACAGCGTCACCTCTAAACGCCAAGAAAAGCCTTGAAACAAGGGGTTTTTCGGTGTCTATAGAAACACAAAAAGATAGTCAACAGCACCGTAGGGTAGGAGGTGACGCTGTGGGGTATTTTCTGATCGAAATTGTTCGGTCTTTAAGGCATTGAAAATCTTGCAGGAATAGCCCTCGTAGATTTGCAGGAATTAGTTAAATTGCTATGCTTTCCTGTGTGGATGAATCCCTTGCAGGAATTGCGGAATGTGCTATTCAGAAGTGTCAAAGTGAGAAAGCGAGCTATGCGAAAAAGATTCAACAGAGCCTTGGAGGAATTTAGGAGAGAATACTTGTTTTTTATGTGTTGCTGAGTTGGGAGTAATGCAGGTGAAAGAGACAAAGCATAGAAGGAATTTCAACAAAAAAATATATACTACTTCTCAGTTTCTCTTGATATGCTATTTTGGCAGTTCTTAATCTCGAAAAATAGCCTTTTTGCGAGTAAAACATAAGAAAACACATAGCTTTTGCTATTAAACCTAAAATTTAAGATATGCCGAAATGGAAGTTCTTAAATATATATCTCCATTGATATTGCTAAGCTATACTTCCTCGCTCTAATTTTCTGAATAACTCAATCAACATTTCACACTAAATTTCCTCCAATATACTCTGTTGATACATTCTTGTTATTGCAACACACAACCTCAATACAACGCTATGATTACCTCCGAAATTCCTCCAAGGGATTATTCCTGCAAGGGTAAAGCGGAGGCTTCTTTTTCTCTCTGAATGAAAAAATCACGAAAAATCAAGACAAAATTCCTGCAAAGAGAAAGTGGGAAAATCCCACACTGATTTGAGTATGTTTTCACACCATCTCGTCAGCCTCCATACTAGTGCACACTTTTTGCAAATTTGTAATTTTACAAGGCTCGAAAAGTGCCGTATTTTTAAGGGCTTTTAGAGGTTTTAGGGTGACGAAGTAAGTGTAAATTTCATTTTTTGAAAAATTGCTTTTTTGCAAAAACTTCGTCAGCCTTAACGTTGGATTTTTCCACCCATAAACACATTTTTGAAATCGATAAATGCCTGTGTAGCATGCAAGACAGATTGATATACTTCTGTAGAAGTATAGTTAAAACAAAATTTTGCTTTTTACAAAATGCACTTTTAATGATTTTGTTTCTGTGATATAATATCTTAAAAAGTTTTGAGATGTAAAATTGAAGATTTGATGGAGGTATAAAGAATATGGCAGAGGTTTATACATTAAAAATCGTTTACATAGATTGTGATGAGAGAATATGGAGAGAAGCACAGGTGTCCTCTAACAACACTCTTGCGAGTATCGGATATATGGTACTTGCAACGTTTGATACCCTGGCATATCATTTGTTTAACATTTCGTATAATGGAACAACCTTTGAGCTTCCGAACGAAGATTTCGAAATCGGGGAAGATGAATGCCTGTTTTATGTAAAGTTTTCACAGTTAAAGCTGAAGGTTGACGACAAATTGGGAATGCTGTATGATTTCGGATGCGAACAGTGTTTTGACATTGAGATAGTCGATATTCAGCCGATGCCCAAGGGCTCAGGAAGAGCTTATCCAAAAATCACGGATGGTGAGGGCAAAGGAATACTTGACGATACTACTGCTGATGAAACACTTGAAACAATCAAGGAAACTGACAAAAAAGGCAAATCAACACATACATACCTGACACGGTATGAAGATGAATGCTTATGGGATTACAGAGATTTTGATCTAAAATATGAGAATATTATGCTGAAGGGCGTTATTAAACGAATCGCCGAGGGCTATGAAGTTTTTGACGAGTATATGTAATTAAAACTTTTGTGAAATGACCAAAATTAACACCTTGTACATTGACATTCCGCCTCATTTATGATAATATAAATACAAACAGCAGGAAGCAATTTCTGCTGTGAAAAATCTCATATGTGGGAAGCGGTTTTGCGTGGGAAATCCGTGGGAAATGAAATTTTATAAATTCTCTAAACCCCTGTATTTACGGGCAAAATCGGCAATTCTCAATCAGATATTCGTGACGAAGCTCGTCACGGCAGAGGTCTTGAAGGACTTTTAAAGAGATATTTTAAATAAACATATAAACGAAAAATCGGTTATCGAAAGATAACCGATTTTATTTTACTTTTGATATAAAAATATTGAAAAATATTTCGTTTTGTGATAACATATAGTGTTAGATAGAATTACATTTAAAACAAGGGAGAAAAAGAAATGTATAGAATTGCAGACAAAAAAATACTTAATCCCACAGTTATACAACTGCATATAGAGGCTCCCTTGGTAGCAAATAAGGCAAAACCGGGGCAGTTCATTATTCTTCGCGTTGACGAGGAAGGTGAGAGAATCCCCCTCACCGTTGCAGGTTGCGACAAAGAAAATGGAACTGTAAAGATTATATATCAGGTTGTAGGCAGTACCACAAAGAAACTCTCTCAAAAAGAAAAAGGCGACTACATTCAGGACTTTGTAGGACCTCTTGGCACTCCCACCCGCCTTGAAAACCTTAAAAAAGTGTGTGTTATCGGGGGCGGAGTAGGTTCGGCTATCGCTATGCCCATTGCAGAAAAACTTTGTGAAATGGGGGCAGAAGTCACAAGCATTATCGGTTTCAGAAACCGTGACCTTGTAATCCTTGAAGAAGAGTTTAAAAAGTGTTCAAACCGCCTTTACGTTATGACTGACGACGGAAGTTACGGTGAAAAAGGAAACGTCACAGCACCTCTTGTAAAACTTCTTGAAGAGGGCGAAAAATTTGATATGATTATAACTATCGGGCCCCTTATTATGATGAAATTCGTAGTACAAAGCGCCCGTCCCTTCGGTGTTCCGGTAACTGTTTCTATGAACCCTATTATGATTGACGGAACGGGAATGTGCGGAGGATGTCGCCTGACTTTGAACGTTGACGGAAAGAAAGTCACGAAATTTGCCTGTGTGGACGGTCCCGACTTTAACGGATACGAAGTGGATTTCGACGAGGCTATGAGCCGAGGCAGAATGTACTCGGACTTCGAGAGACACGCCTATGAAGAAAGTTGTAACTTGTTTAATAAGGAGGTACTGTGATATGGCAAATATGTCACCAAAAAGAAACGAGATGCCGACACAGGCACCTTATGAACGCGCCTCAAACTTTAAGGAAGTAGCCCTTGGCTATACCGAGGACGTTGCCATAGACGAGGCAAACAGATGCTTAAACTGTAAGAACATGCCCTGTGTTGACGGATGCCCCGTAAAAATACATATCCCAGAGTTTATCTCGAAAATCAGAGAGGGCGACTTTGAGGGAGCATATCAGATAATTTCAAAATCTTCGTCACTTCCCGCGGTATGTGGCAGAGTATGTCCTCAGGAAACCCAGTGCGAATCAAAGTGTGTCAGAGGAATTAAAGGCGAATCGGTAGGAATAGGCAGACTTGAACGCTTTGTTGCCGATTGGCATAACACTTTTGCCACTTCCGACCCCAAAAAAGCAGAGCCCAACGGACATAAAGTGGCTGTGGTAGGGTCAGGTCCCTCAGGACTCACCTGTGCAGGTGACCTTGCCAAGAAAGGATATGCAGTTACAGTTTTTGAAGCCTTACATACCCCAGGCGGAGTTTTAGTTTACGGAATTCCCGAATTCCGTCTGCCAAAATCCATTGTGGCAAAGGAAGTCGAAACCCTGAGAAAACTTGGCGTCGATATCGAAACCAACGTAGTTATAGGTAAAACCCTGACAGTCGACGAACTGTTTGATATGGGCTGTGAGGCGGTGTTTATAGGCTCGGGAGCAGGACTTCCGAACTTTATGTCAATCCCCGGTGAAGCCCTGAAAGGCGTATATTCCGCTAACGAATTTTTGACCAGAAGTAACCTTATGAAAGCCTATAAAGAAAACTCCGACACCCCAATTATGAAGGGTGGCAGGGTAGCAGTTGTAGGCGGTGGCAACGTGGCTATGGACGCTGCAAGAAGCGCCCTTCGTCTCGGTGCTAAAAAGGTGTATATAATATACAGACGTTCAATGAGCGAACTTCCAGCAAGACGTGAAGAAGTGGAACACGCCATTGAAGAGGGCATAGAAATGCAACTTCTGACAAACCCCGTTGAAATTTTGGGCTATAATAACCCCAACGACCCGAGAGACTCAAGAAACGGATTTGTAACGGGTATCAGATGTATAAAAATGGAACTTGGCGAACCCGATGAAAAGGGCAGACGACGCCCTGTGGAAGTTGAAGGAAGCGAGTTTGAAATAAAAGTTGATACAGTTATAATGTCCATCGGAACCTCTCCCAACCCCCTTATTAAATCTACTACCGAAGGGCTTGAAGTAAACTCAAGAGGCGGAATTGTAGTAAACGAAGAGGGACAGACCACCCGTCACGGAGTATATGCAGGAGGAGACGCTGTAACAGGAGCGGCAACCGTCATTTCTGCTATGGGCGCAGGTAAGAGAGCGGCACAGTCAATAGACGAGTATTTATCAAAAGAATAACAAAAAGGCGAATGTGTCACATTCGCCTTTGATATTATTTGACATTTTTTTACCTTTGTGGTATACTACAAAGGTTCTTTGAATATAAATTTGATGGAGTGATTTTTTTGGAACTTAACCTTTCATTTTTCCTCACCAGCATTTTCCTTGGTGCAGGGCTTTCTATGGACGCTTTTTCCATATCCCTTGTGGCAGGGCTTAACGAAGTTAAAATGAAAAAAAGAAAAATGACACTTGTTGCAGGAGTTTTCGCCTTCTTTCAGGCTCTGATGCCTATGATAGGTTGGCTCCTTATACACACAGTTCTCGGACTTTTCGAGTCTCTTGAACGCTTTATTCCCATTATTGCCTTTGTCATTCTTTCTTATATCGGCGGAAAAATGATAGTAGAGGGAGTAAGGTGCAAAGGCAAGGAATGTTGCGGACAGGCACTTACAGTTTCAGCCCTTTTCATTCAGGGAATTGCCACTTCAATCGACGCACTTTCAGCAGGACTTGAACTGTCGTCATATCTCTTGCTTCAAGCCCTAATTTCAGCCTTGATTATCGCAATCGTCACCTTTATCATATGTTATTTTGGAATTATCATAGGTAAAAAAACAGGCACACTTCTCTCTTCAAAGGCTACGGTTTTTGGCGGTGCGGTGCTTGTAATTATCGGTCTTAAAATTCTCATTTCAAGTATTATGTAAAATAAAGCAAAGGGTTTTGCCCTTTGCTTTTTCTTTTTTGTCTTTATGGAGAAAAGAGAAACTTAAGAAATACAACTTTTTTCTTTTTCTGCGTATAATATTATAGGTCGAAACTGTCCGTTGGAGCACGACTCTTTCGGACTTAAAAAATAATCTTATGAAAGGAAAAAAGTTATGAACCCCCTTAAATTAAAACCCTGCACACTTGAAAGTACCATTATGGACTGGGCAGATATACGCCCTATGAGTTATGACAAGTGGGCAGACCCATACACGAGATGCCGTGTAATTTTAATGAACGGTACAGAGTTTGAAGCAAACTGGTTCACTCACCAGTTTTCAAGAAACTGCAATAACAACGACGTCAGACGAGTTCTCGCCTTTATCAGAAGAGGAGAACAGCAACAGCAAAAACTTATAAGCCTTTTAAAACCCGTTGATGAAACAGTCCTTGAACACACGATAGGTTACGAACAGTTGGCAGTAGACCTCACCGCCCACCTTGCTAAAAAAGAGCCCGATAAATACGTAAAGAAAGCCTTGGACTTCGCACTTCTCGAAGACTTTGACCACCTTTACAGATATGCTAACTTTCTCGATATGGAAACGGGAGTACACGCAGAAAACCTCGTTGGCGGATATACCGAAATTATGCCTGCACGTCCCACCGTTTCCCACTACCGCCACCCACTTGACACAATCCGTTATTCTATAAACAATAACACCGCGTCCCCCTTAACACGTCTTTGTGTCGGCATTATCACCGCCGCAGAACAGCAGACAATGAACTTCTATATGAACGTTTGCGGTCTTTACCCCAACGACAGAGGAAGATTTTTGTATCAGGAAATCGGTATGGTAGAAGAAGACCACGTAACCCACTACGGAAGCCTTATGGACCCCTGCGCCTCGTGGTTTGAGAACCTCGTAATGCACCAGTACACCGAAGCATACCTTTATTATTCAATGTACCAGACAGAAACCGATATGAACGTAAAGAAAGTTTGGGAAAGACTCTTCGAGCAGGAAGTTGCCCACCTTCACGTAGCGTCAGACTTGCTTCGCCGATTTGAAAATAAAGAGCCCGAATCGGTTATCGGTTCCGACGGTACCTTCCCTGACGTGCTCTGCCTTGAATCTAATATTCCTTACGTTCGTCGCGTCATTGAAAAATCAGCCCAGATGACTTCGAACTGCGAAGACTATATCTGTGTTAACAGTTTAAGAGACGACAGCAGATTCTTCGCATACCAGAACGCCGTAAACACTGACTTAAACTACGTTCAGAGCCATATGATTATAGAAGACAGAATCCGTCAGCGTGGCGAGGACTACCGCTTTGAAACAGCGCCCAATCCTCTTGAAGAACTCCGTTGTCGTACCTGTGACAATACGGAACTTGGCAGAGTTCGTGACGCCTCTTGCGCTTGTAGTCTTGAAATCTAAAAAACAAAAAAACCGCCATTGGCGGTTTTTTTAGTTGCTATTCTTTGCTTTCCATTTTTTGTTTTGCAATGTCACGGGCACTTACCGCGCCCTCAGGCTTAATTTCACCTGCTTTCATAAGGGCGATTTTTGTAAGGAAAGGACCTACGAGTTCGTAAATCAGTACCGAGAAGAGAGTAATGTTTGCTACCACTATTCCCACGTCCCCGAGAGACGCCTCCGCCTTTATTGCCATACCTAATGCAACTCCCGCTTGAGGAAGGAGGGTGATACCTAAGTATTTAACTATGTTTGAATCGCACTTTACAGCCTTTGCACTGAAGAAGGCACCCGAGTATTTTCCGAGTGAACGGAAAATTATGTAAACGACTCCTATAAGTACAATCAGAGGTTTACGGAAAATTGACAGTTCAAGTTCAGCACCGCTTATAACGAAGAAAAGTATAAACAAAGGTGCACTCCAACGGTCTATACGGTCCATAAGTTCTTCTGAAAAATCGCAGAAATTACAGAAGACAGTTCCAAGCATCATACAAACGAGCAACGACGAAAACGCCACGTGTACTCCAAAGACGTTAAACTCAATCATGGAAAGAGCAACTGTCAGAAGTACAAAGGCAACCGACATTGAAAGACGCTTTGACCTTGAATGGAAAAATCTTTCAAAATATGTAAAGAGAAGTCCCATAACGAAACCGAGGAGTAGTGAAAGAACCACTTCGAGTAAAGGCTCAAGAATTACCGAAAGAACGTCCACGTGCCCTGAAATGAGAGCCTTGGATATACCAAGAGATACTGCAAAAAGGATAAGTCCTACCGCGTCGTCAAGGGCAACGATTGGCAGAAGTATGTCGGTAAGGGGCCCCTTTGACTTATATTGCTTTACAACCATAAGAGTTGCCGCAGGAGCAGTAGCAGAAGCCACAGCACCAAGTACTATTGCAGCAGGAAGAGGAAGTACATCGGGGATTATAAAGTGAAGTCCGATAAGAGCGGCGTCTACGAAAATAGTGGCAACTACCGCTTGAAAAATACCGATGACCGTTGCCTGACGTCCTGTTTTTTTCAGTTGTGCAAGGCGGAACTCGTTGCCGATAGAAAAGGCGATAAAGCCGAGAGCAACGTCGGAAATAATCGATAAGGATTTAATTTCCTCGTGACTTGTAAAGCCAAGCCCGTGAATGTTAAGTGCTCCTAAAAGATAAGGTCCTATAAGTATTCCTGCCACAAGATAGGCAGTAACCGCAGGAAGAGTCAGAACTTTGGCAAGTCGTGACATCATAAGCCCTACCACAAGAGCAATAGATAAAACCAGTAACGTTTGCATTAAAGCACCTTCTTTGATGAACTAAATTAACTATGTTATTGTATCACAATTTATGAAAAATTCAAGTAGTGCGATAAAAATAGTTTAACTTATTTTCTATATCTCCATAGGTAAAAAAGTTCACTTCCGTTTTTGCACACTCCCATGCACACAAAACCCATTTTTTCATACAGTGCCTGTGCGCGAAGGTTGGCAACGTGGGTGGTCAATTGTAACCCGCCCTTATTTTCCTCTATCATCTTTTCCTGAAGGAAAGACACCATTTTTTCGCCCAGTTTTTTTCCTTGGTACTCGTCTCTTAAGGCAATACCTAAAGTCGGAATTGTAGTGTCATAGTCAAGTAAGAAAACGTACCCCAACATAACGCCACCCTCTTCAAAAATATAATATCTACGGGTATCATCGGGTTTTAAGAGATACTTTATAATACCTCGCCTGTTGTAGTCACGCCTGTTAAAGAGTGCGCGGGTTTCCCCCGAAAGACTGTCGAAAAAATCGTTTATTATTTTTTCGTCACCCTCTTTTGCAATTCTAAGTTCTATCTTTTTCATAACCGTTCTCCAAAAAACTTTTCTTTTTAAATATTGTAGCATAAATTTTTCCCTTTATCAATGTGTTAAGAAAATATAAATTTCTATTGAAAAAAGGAGATAAATGTTTTATAATGAAATAAATAAAAGTAAAGGTAAGTGATGAAAATGATGACAGATATTGAAATTGCCCAGTCGGCAAAAATGCAGCCTATTGTAGATATTGCAAAAAAAGCGGGAATACCCGACGAAAAACTTGAACCTTACGGAAAGTATAAAGCAAAGTTGGATCTTTCTCTTTTGTCTGACCTTGAAGAAAAAGCGGACGGTAAACTCATTCTCGTTACCGCTATAACTCCCACCCCTGCAGGAGAGGGAAAAACTACTACCACTATCGGACTTGCCGACGGACTTTCAAGAATTGGCAAGAAGACCGTAATTGCCCTTCGTGAGCCCTCCCTTGGCCCCGTTTTCGGAGTTAAAGGCGGTGCGGCAGGTGGCGGATATGCACAGGTTGTGCCTATGGAAGACATTAACCTTCACTTTACAGGTGACTTCCACGCAATCGGTGCCGCAAATAACCTTCTTGCAGCAATGCTCGATAACCACATCTATCAGGGCAACCGCCTTAATATCGACCCTCGCAGAATTACCTGGAAGAGATGCGTTGATATGAATGACCGTCAACTTCGTTTCGTTACCGACGGACTTGGCGGAAGAGTTAACGGCGTTCCCCGTGAAGACGGATACGATATTACAGTTGCATCTGAAATAATGGCAGTCCTTTGCCTGTCATCATCTATTTCAGACCTTAAAGCGAGACTTTCGAGAATTATCGTTGGTTATACCTACGACGAAAAGCCCGTTACCGCAGGTGACCTTAAAGCCGACGGAGCGATGGCAGCCCTTCTCAAAGACGCCCTCAAACCCAACCTTGTGCAAACCCTTGAAGGCACTCCCACCTTCGTTCACGGTGGACCTTTTGCCAATATTGCCCACGGTTGTAACTCGGTAATTGCCACAAAGATGGCTATGAAACTTGGTGACTACGCCATTACCGAAGCAGGTTTCGGCGCAGACCTCGGCGCTGAAAAATTCCTTGACATTAAATGCCGTGAAGCAAACATCACCCCCTCGGCAGTAGTGATAGTCGCAACTATCCGCGCCCTTAAAATGCACGGTGGCCTTGCTAAGACCGAACTTGGCTCAGAAAACCTTGAAGCACTTGAAAAGGGTATCCCCAATCTTTTAAGACACGTGTCTAACATCAAGGACGTTTACTCACTTCCCTCTGTTGTAGCAATAAACCGCTTCCCCACAGATACCGATAGGGAAGTAGAACTCATAATTGAAAAATGCCGTGCCCTCGGCGTAAACGTTGTCCTTTCTAACGTTTGGGCAGAAGGGGGACGCGGAGGAGAAGACCTTGCAAGAGAAGTTGTACGTCTTTGCGAAGAAGAAAAGGGCAACTTCAAGTTCTCTTACGACTCATCTCTTTCAATCGAAGATAAAATCCGTGCTATCGTTCAGAAGATTTACAGAGGAAAAGATATCACAATTCTTCCTCAGGCAAAGAAACAAATCGAAAAACTTCGTGAACTCGGCTTTGACTCTTCACCCGTGTGTATGGCAAAAACTCAGTACAGTTTTTCCGACGATCCCACAAAACTTGGCGCTCCCGAAGACTTTACAGTAACTATCAAGAACGTTAAGGTTTCCGCAGGTGCAGGATTTATCGTTGCCCTTACAGGTGACATTATGACAATGCCTGGCCTTCCCAAAGTACCCGCCGCCGAAAATATCGACGTCGACGAAAACGGAGTTATCCACGGGCTATTCTAAAAATCAAAACCGCTATTGAGAAATCAATAGCGGTTTTTTTATATTCTCCCATACGTTCTGTTTAACTTCATAAACTTGTTTTTGTCAATGGAATTTAACTGTTCACTCGTTACCCTGAAAAGCCAGTTTCCACCCACAGTACCGGGACAGTTCATACGTGTGTCACAACCGAACTTCAAAAGGTCTTGAATAGGGAAAATCACAAGCCCTGCATGGCTTTGTAGCATCTGACGTAAAATAGCATCAAAACACAAGTCAATGTCGTCACCCATAACACCGAAATAATCGAATATCTCTTGTCGTTTACTCTTTTCACACTCCCAAAGATAGCCAAGGAGAGTATTGTTATCATGAGTGCCTGTGTATGCCACACAATTGTTTTTATAGTTGTGTGGTAGATGCGGGGAGTGAGGGTCGGATAAAAAACCAAACTGCAAAACTCTCATGCCTGGGAAAGTACTTTTGTCGAGAAGTTTTACCACCCTGTCCGTTATTTCACCCAAGTCCTCTGCAATAACGAGTTTTTCTCCCACAACCTTTTTTATTTCTTTAATAAAGGATAGCCCGGGCCCTTTTTTCCATTTGCCATATTTTGCAGTTTTCTCTCCGAAAGGCACTTCAAAATATGACTCAAATGCTCTGAAATGGTCAATTCTTACCCCGTCGAAAAGTTTTAAATAAAACGAAAAACGCCTCTTTAAGAAGTCGTAATTATCCTTCTTTATCGAATGAAAATTATATAAAGGATTTCCCCATACCTGTCCGTCAGGGGAAAAATAGTCGGGAGGCACTCCTGCAACCGACCTTGGTGTAAAATCCTCTTTCAAGTCGAAAAGTTTCGGACTGTTTTTAACCTCTGCCGAGTCGAAGGACAGGTAAAAAGGCAGGTCGCCTATTATTTTTATCCCCCTTTCGTTTGCGTAACTTTTCACCTTTTTCCACTGACAGTTTAAAATGTATTGGGAAAAGAGCCAAAGTCTTAAATCACCTTTGTCAAAGCCTTGTTTATCCCATAAGTGCCACTCTCTGCCATTATTAAAACTCTTTTCTGCCATAAAGTTTGCAAAAGTCTCAATATCCTTTTCCTCTTTGTAAAAGTCTTCGCACTCGGAAAAATCGAATTTTTCCGACGCTTTTTTTAAAAGTGACAGCCTCTGACTTTTCAGCCTTTCAATTTCACACCTGAAACTTTCCTTTTCTCTTGATAGGGCAAGTTCCTCTTTTGTAATAAGACCCCTTTCATATAAATCTTCAAGGTCTAAAAAATAAGGATTGATACTGAAAGTAGAATAGGACTTATAGGGCGAAAAAAACTCGTCTGGCATACAGAAGGGTAAAACCTGCCAAAAGGTAAACCCCGACTCTTTTAAAAAGTCTATAAACTCAAATGAACATTTTCCGAAATTCCCGCAAGAATATCCCGAGGGAAGAGAGGACACGTGCATAAGTACACCGCTTTTTCTTTCCATAAAAACACCTCGTTTATATGTTTATCTCGAAAAAGCGAAACTATGCAAGGGCAAAAACTCACTTTTTTATAATTTTTTGAAAAATATATAAATTGATTGCAATTTAATCAATATTTGTTAAAAATTAAGTGCTATTATATACTCGAAATAAAACCTACCCACGCAAAAGGAGGCCCCTTATGTCAGAAAAGGACATTAACACAAATTTTGAAAATAATAACGAATTAAGAGAGGGAGAAATTCTTAAAAACGAGAACAGTTTTGAAGATATCCCCCCAAGACCCATAGATCCTCAACCTCACACTCAAAACAGTTACGGAGGCTTTTCACAGAAATGGAACTATGAACGCCACGAACAGAAAATGAGAAACAAAGGCAAAGTGGCAAAGGCTCTCGCCCTTACAATGTCTTTCCTTTTTGTTATTACTCTTACCGCTTTCGTTACCTACTACTACGTTGATAACCACCTTGATAACGGTAACAACTCAATTTTTTCAGGAACGAAAAATAACAACTCAAATACCGACGTAAACATCAACGAAAAAGTGACCTATGCCGAAAGAGACGACGCCACAGAAGTTATCTCCCAGTACACAGGGGCAGAACTTACAAGTCAGGAAATTATAAACCTTGCTACCCCCAGCGTAGTAGGTATTAAAACTATGATTGAGCAGTATTATTCCTTCTACGGTACACAGACCTATGAGGGCGTTGGCTCAGGCTTTATCATTACCGAAGACGGTTATATAATAACTAACTACCACGTAATTGAAGATGCAGTTAGCATTAAGGTAGTTATGTCAGACGGTACCGAATACGATGCCGAAACCGTTGGCTTTGACTCACTTTCCGACGTTGCTGTTTTGAAAATTGAAGCCGAGAATCTTCCTGCCCTTGTTGTAGGAAACTCCGAGGCAGTTGTGGCAGGGGATACCGTTATTGCTATCGGTTGTCCATCGGGAATTGACCTTGCAGGTACCGCAACACGCGGTATGGTGTCAAAGGTAAACCGTGAAATTGCCATCACCGACTACTACGGAAGAAACCAGAAAATAATGAACGTAATTCAGATAGACGCCGCTATCAACCCCGGAAACTCAGGAGGACCCCTCCTTAATTCCAGAGGGGAAGTAATAGGTATAAATACCCTTAAACTTTCCTCAACCTCATATGAAGGAATAGGATTTGCGCTCCCCATTAACGGAGTTATGGCGCTTGTTGACCAGATATGCGAAAACGGAGCAGTCGTTGAACGCCCTGCCGACAGTTTCGTTACAGGAAAAGCAGCCCTTGGCATCTCCTACCGTGAGATTACCCCCTCCGAGTCCAGAAAGTACTCACTTCCTCAAGGTGTCCTTGCAGTCCTTGTTTACCAAGGCGGAGCCGCACAAAAAGGCGGTATTAAGAGCGGTGACATCATCGTTGAATTCGACGGAGTTGAAGTCACCACCGACGATAAACTTATCGAACTTCTCGACTCCAAGAAACCGGGCGACGTTGTAAAGGTTAAAGTGTATCGCGACGAAGAGTATAAAACCCTTGACGTCACCCTTACCGAAGCATCTGAATAAAAAACAAAAAGCCGATGCACCCGCATCGGCTTTTTTACGCCTTATTCTTCAACACGTTTAGCGGATTTTCCGCTAAACACGAATAAAAAAGAAGATTTTGCCCTCGCAAAATCCACCAAAACTTTTCACTCTTCACTAAAAAAGCGTGTGGAAAAACCACACGCTTTTTTATCTGAAATTCACTCTGTACGCTCGTTTTTTTGCATTGTTTTCATAAATGCGCTTTTTGTGAAGGGTCTGTCTGTGACGACTCGTCTCCATATTTGTGGAAATGAATGACTCCACACGTTTTATCATGTCCCTTGTCATACGCCTGTCGGTCTTTCTTCTCTTTATGTAGTAACTAAGAGAGGAAAGTTTTATAACGTCTTTTACGTTCTTTGAGAAAGTTACGTTTGACGAGGTGAATACGACAACGGTATAAATGGGAAGACTTAAAAGGCTCTGCCTTTTGCGTAAAACGTTTTCAAGGGCGGCCTTGTGCACGTTGTTTTGATGCACGGGATTGTGGAACCTGACTACCTTGTCACGCCAACGCTGTGTCCAGAACTTGCCCTCGGTTATGATATAACCGTTATGGCTTTTTACCTCAATAATGAAAATTCCTTTATTTGAAATGAAAATGGTATCAAGTTCGGTAAGACCGTTATTAGTTTTCAGATAAACGTCTTTCATAATAACTGCCCTTGGAAAATTTTTTTTAAGGAAATCCACAACTTTCTTTTCCGCGTCGTCACCGTAATGGTCTACTTTGTTCTGCTTTATGCGACTTTTTACCTTGGACGAAATACGCCACACGATAAAAGAAAAAAGGGTAATAAAATTTATAATACCGAAGACTAAAACCAGAAGTGTAAGTTTTTCGCTTGACACAAAATTTCTCCTAATCTTATTTTTAAAAAATGAGCAGAAAAACTTTCTGCTATTACATTTTATCATAAGAGGGAGACAATTACAACAAAAATGATAAAAAAGCAAAAGTATTCATAAAAATTTTTTAAAAAAGTACCCTTTTTTATATTTACAATTCACAAAAAAAGTGCTATTATATATCCGTATGATAAAAAACTGGTAGATTGTGAAAAAACAAATACATATTTCACAGGACAGTTAATACTAAGGAGGAGAAACCAAATGGCAAGAAGAAAAATTTCCATGGACGGTAATACCGCCGCAGCCCACGTATCATATGCGTTTACAGAAGTAGCGGCAATTTATCCCATCACCCCTTCAAGCCCTATGGCCGAGGTAACAGACGCTTGGTCAGCAGCCGATAAGAACATTTTTGGCGAACCTGCCAGAAACATTTTCGGCGAAACAGTAAAAATGGTAGAGATGCAGTCAGAGGCAGGTGCCGCAGGTGCGGTTCACGGTTCTCTTGCAGCAGGTGCGCTCACAACCACCTACACAGCATCACAGGGTCTTCTTTTGATGATCCCCAATATGTACAAAATCGCAGGTGAATTGCTTCCTAACGTAATTCACGTATCTGCTCGTTGTGTTGCGACTCACGCGCTCAACATTTTCGGAGACCACTCCGACGTGTATGCTTGTCGTCAGACAGGTTATGCAATGCTTGCAGAAAGCAATCCTCAGGAAGTAATGGACCTTGGTGCAGTTGCTCACCTTGCAACTATCAAGGGCAGAGTTCCTTTCCTTAACTTCTTTGACGGTTTCAGAACATCTCATGAAATTCAGAAGATTGAAGCATGGGACTACGAAGACCTTAAAGAAATGGTAGATATGGATGCAGTTGCAGCTTTCCGTGCACGTGCAATCAACCCCGAACATCCTACTCTTCGCGGAAGCGCTGAAAACGGCGACATCTTCTTCCAGCACAGAGAAGCATGTAACAGATACTATGACGCTCTTCCCGAAATCGTTGAAGAGTACATGGCAAAAGTTAATGCAAAAATCGGTACAAACTATCAGCTCTTCAACTACTACGGAGCACCCGATGCAGACAGAGTTATCATTGCAATGGGCTCTATCTGTGACGTAGCAGAAGAAGTTATCGACTACCTCAACGCTCACGGCGAAAAGGTTGGTCTTATCAAAGTTCGTCTTTACAGACCTTTCCGTGCAGACAAACTTATCGCGGCTATCCCCGCAACTGCAAAGAAGATTGCAGTTCTTGACAGAACAAAAGAACCCGGCTCTCTCGGTGAACCCCTCTACCTTGACGTTGTTACTGCTCTTGCACAGGCAGGACGTGCAGCAACAGTAGTTGGCGGTAGATACGGTCTTGGTTCTAAGGACACACCTCCTTCAAGTGTATTCGCAGTATTTGAAAACCTTAAGGCAGATGCTCCCAAGAACAACTTCACTATCGGAATTGTTGACGACGTTACAGGTCTTTCTCTTGAAGAGAAACCCGCTCCCGACACAGCAGCACCCGGCACTATCAGTTGTAAGTTCTGGGGTCTTGGCGGTGACGGTACAGTTGGTGCTAACAAGAACTCTATCAAGATCATCGGTGACCACACCGATAAATATATTCAGGCATACTTCCAGTATGACTCAAAGAAGACAGGTGGTATCACAATTTCTCACCTTCGTTTCGGTGACAAACCCATCAAGTCTCCTTACTACATCAATAAGGCTAACTTCGTTGCTTGTCATAACCAGGCATACCTTACAAAGTATGATATGGTTTCCGACATTCTTCCCGGTGGTACGTTCCTTCTTGACTGTCAGTGGACAGCAGAAGAACTTGACGCACACCTTCCCGCAAGTGTTAAGTCTTATATCGCAAACAACAACGTTAAATTCTATATAATCAATGCTACCGACATCGCTCTCAACCAGATTGGCGACGGTAAGGTTAAGAACACAGTTCTTCAGTCTGCATTCTTTGCACTTGCAAAGATTCTTCCCGCAGAAGAAGCAATTGATTATATGAAGAAGATGGCATACAAGTCATATAGCAAGAAGGGTCAGGAAATCGTTGACAAGAACTACGCCGCAATCGATGCAGGTGCAGGTGCTCTTGTTGAAGTTAAAGTTCCTGATGCATGGAAGAACTGCGTTGCAGATGCTCCCGCTCCTCTTGCAGACGGTGACCGTCCCGAACTCGTTGAATTCGTTAACAAGGTAGTAACACCTGTTGGCGCAATGAAGGGCGACTCACTTCCTGTTTCAGCTTTCGAAGAATACGTTGACGGTACCTTCCCTCAGGGCGCAGCCGCTTACGAAAAACGTGGCGTTGCAGTTAAGGTTCCTTCATGGATTCCCGAAAACTGTATCCAGTGTAACCAGTGTTCATACGTTTGTCCTCACGCAACTCTTCGTCCTTATGCACTTAATAAAGATGAAGTTGCAGCAGCACCCGCAGCAATGAAGAGTGCTCAGATGAAGGGCAAGGGTTGTGAAGACTACACCTTCACTATCAGCATTTCACCTCTCGACTGTATGGGCTGTGGCGCTTGTGCTAACATCTGTCCTGCAAAGGAAAAAGCACTCGTTATGGTACCTCAGGCGAAGGAATCAGCACAGGCTGACGTTTGGACCTACACAACTGAAAAGGTTTCTAAGAAGGACGTTCCCTTCGCAGAAAACACAGTTAAGGGTAGCCAGTTCAATCAGCCCCTCCTTGAGTTCTCAGGTTCTTGTGCAGGTTGTGCAGAAACAACGTATGCAAGACTTATTACTCAACTCTTCGGCGAAAGAATGTATATCTCCAACGCAACAGGTTGTTCTTCAATCTGGGGTGGTTCCGCTCCTTCTACTCCTTACACAGTAAATAAGGATTCAAAACGCGGACCCGGTTGGGCTAACTCACTCTTCGAAGACAATGCTGAACACGGTCTGGGTATGCACCTCGGTCAGAAGGCAATTCGTGCAAGACTTATCTCAAAGATTGAAGATATGATGAAGTCCGATAAGGCTTCCGACGACTTCAAGGCTGCCGCTCAGAACTTCCTTGATACAAAGGACGACGGTAAGAAGAACGAGTCTGCTACAAAGGCACTTATTGTAGAACTTGAAAAGGCTGCAAAGGACGGTTGTCCCGTTGCTCCCGAAATCCTCAAGGAAAAAGAATACCTCTCCAAGAAGTCAGTTTGGATCTTCGGTGGAGACGGATGGGCATACGACATCGGATTTGGTGGTCTTGACCACGTTATCGCTTCCGGTGAAGACGTAAACATCATGGTATTCGATACAGAAGTTTACTCTAATACAGGTGGACAGGCTTCCAAGGCTTCTAACATCGGTCAGGTTGCACAGTTCGCTGCAGCAGGTAAGGCAATCAGCAAGAAGAACCTTGCACAGATCGCTATGTCCTACGGTTACGTTTACGTTGCACAGATCGCTATGGGCGCTGATATGAATCAGACAATCAAGGCTATCTGCGAAGCAGAAGCATATCCCGGACCTTCACTCATTATCGGCTACTCACCTTGTGAACTTCACAGAATCAAGGGCGGTATGACTAACTGTCAGGCTGAAATGAAGAAGGCTGTTCAGGCAGGTTACTGGCAGAACTTCAGATATAATCCCACTCTTAAAGCAGAAGGTAAGAATCCTCTTACCATCGACTCTAAGGAACCCACAGCAGATTATATCGAGTTCATCAACTCTGAAGTTAGATACTCCAGTCTTACCCGTGCATTCCCCGACAGAGCAAATGCTCTCTTCGAGGCTGCTGCTGCCAAGGCTCGTGAAAAGTACGAAGACCTTGTAAGACAGTCAAAAATGTACGACAACGAATAATTAAAAAATTTGGATGGGAAATTTTTCCCATCCATTTTTTTGCTTGAAAGTCAAATTTTTAAAAAATAATAATATCTCTTTGAGGACATAATATTTTCGGAGACCAAAATCTCCGAAAATACCTTTTTGTATAATAGACGAAAAAACACAGGGAGAATTATAATGAAAAAAATTTGCCTTGCCATTGGACTTGTGTCAATTCTTTCTCTCTCTCTTACCTCTTGTAGAAACTTTGAAGCCCAGAACGGTAGATACGGATACTATAACGATAGAGTAACCGATAGAGAATATAACGAAAGAAATATGGCCGACAAGACAGAAAACAGAATAAGAAACTCTTACGAAAACGCTAAAAGCAATATAAAAAATACCTTTGATAATGCCACAGAATATATTGGCAACGCAATGGGCGTAAGATAACGAAAAAGTGCTTAAAACCTTCGGGCTTTAAGCACTTTTATCTTTCAGGATATTTATATCCTTTTTTTATTCCAATAAGATAGTCGGAAGACACCTTGAAGTAATTACATAAAGCTATTATGTCCTCAAGGCTGGGCTCACATTTTCCACACTCTATATAGGATAACTTCCTCTGTGTCATATTTACCAAAGTCCCAAGTTCAGTCTGATTTAAATTTGCGTCTTCTCTTAAGTTTTTTATCTTCTCACCAAAAGACAACACAACTTCTCACTCCTTTTACAACTTGTAATACTATTATAGGTTAGACAGAAACTTTCTATTGACTTTCAGACAAAAAATGTCTATAATGTGGTTATAAAAACTGCGAAAGGACATTAAAATGAAGAAGCTCTTACAGGTATTTTTGATTCTGACTCTTTTAACAGTGACTCTTGCTCTCACGGCAACTGCCGCCACCTACGGCGACCTGACCTACAAGGTTTCAAACGACGAGGTCACCATTACCGACTGTAATACGTCGGTAACCTCTGTCACTATCCCGTCAACCATCGACGGCTATCCCGTCACAAGCATAGGCTCATATGCATTCTCTATTTGCACAAGCCTCACCTCAATCACCATCCCCTCGAGTGTCGCAAGCATAGATGATATGGCATTCGGTGGTTGCACAAGCCTCACCTCAATCACTATCCCTTCGAGTGTTACGAGCATAGGCTCAGAGGCATTCTATAATTGCTCAAACCTCACCGCTGTTACTTTTGAAGAAGGAAGCAAGTGCACGAGCATAGGTGATAGGGCATTCAGAGGTTGCACAAGCCTTACCTCAATCACTATCCCCTCGAGTGTTACGAGCATAGGCTCAGAAGCATTCTATTGGTGCGATAGCCTCGAAGAAATCACTCTGCCTTTTGTGGGGAACACAAAAGACGGAACGTCGAATACTCACTTTGGCTACATTTTCGGTGCATCATCTTATTCTAATCATACACCGAAGAGTCTCAAAAAAGTCACCATAACAGGTGGTACAAGTATTGCATCTTCTGCCTTCTATAATTGCACAAACCTCACATCAATCACTATCCCCTCAAGTGTTACGAGCATAGGCTCTTCTGCCTTCTCAGGTTGCTCAAGCCTCACATCAATCACCATCCCCTGGGGTGTTACGAGCATAGGCTCTTCTGCCTTCTCAGGTTGCTCAAGCCTCACATCAATCACTATCCCCTCAAGTGTTACGAGCATAGGCTCAGAGGCATTCTATGATTGCACAAGCCTCACCTCAATCACTATCCCCTCAAGTGTTACGAGCAT
>SVQQ01000007.1 GCA_015065265.1 Oscillospiraceae bacterium
CAGTTTTCTTCGGAAAGAAATTCTACGAATTTCTCTTGATTTTTTTATTTCATTTCTTCGCGTGTTGCTCGGACTGGCGTACATTTGTACGCCGACGCCTTCGCACTCCGCGATTTTTCCTCAAAAATGCTCTGCTTTTTCAGGCTGTGTGCTGAAACTTTAAGTTTTTTCCCTCAAAGATACTCTCTCTTTCTTTTCGGGTTGTGTGCTAATGTCTTTACAATGGATAGCAGAAGACGTGAGTACTAGTAAAAATCGAATTTATCCCTTGTATATAGACTAATTTATAATTATTGAAGATTTGCGAAGCAAATCAACCTTAATTCTGCATTTTGCATTTGAGCGGGGGATTTTTGTGGTGTAGCGTTTAGCGAAACCTACAAAAATTCAAGCCATACAGGGAGCGTAGCCGAGCAGTGTGCGAGGCTAAAGCGAGTCGGACTGCATTACATCAAGTGGGCATTTCTCACAGTCTGGGGTGGGGGCTTTGCAGTATTCTCTGCCGAAAAGGACTATTCTGTGGCAAAAGTCGGACTGGTCTTCCTTTGGAATAAGGCGTGAAAGTTCCTTTTCGCAGGTGACAGGGTCGGCTTTTGAAATAAGTCCCGTCTTATGTGAAATTCTGATACAATGGGTATCAGGCACGATTTTAGGGTCATGGAAGACGTCACCTAACATCAAATTTGCAATTTTCATACCAACGCCCGACAAATTTGTCAGGTCTTCGTATGTACTTGGTACTTCACCGTTATGCCTTTCGATAAGTTGTTTTGACATGCTTATAATGCTTTCGGCTTTTGTACGGAAAAGTCCGCAAGGGCGGATAATTTCTTCCACGTCCTTCTGCTCGGCAGTTGCAAATGCCTTAGCATCGGGGAAGCGGACAAAGAGTTTTTTCGATACTTCATTCACTCTTTTATCGGTGCACTGTGCCGAAAGACGAGCCATTACAATGAGTTTAAAGGGGTCTTCTTCATATTCCAGCGCACAAAGGGCATCGGGGTACTGCTCTTTTAGAAAAAGTGAAAATAGTTTTACCCTGTCGCTCTTTTTCGTGACTTTTGCCATTTTGGGACAAGTGGTTTTTTTCATTGTTCTTCCTTTACAAGTTCAAGGTTGCGTTTTATTACCTCTTCACCTCGCCAGGCGTACGCTCTTTTTTTAAATTCTCCGCTTTCAAGAAGTTCAAAAAGGGTGTCACTATCCAGTCGGTGTATAACTTCCTCTTTAAAAAATGGAATTTCGCTCTTTTTTGCCCCTTTATTCATAGGGCACACCTTTTGACAAACATCACAACCCCAAAGAAACTTCGAGTCTTTTATGATTATTTCTTCTTCGGGAGTGATTTTCTTCTTTTGATTTATGTTTGACAGGCATTTTCCCTTATCTTTTATGCCTCCCCAAAGACACGCCTTTTCACAGGCTCCGCAGTCAAGACAAAAGTGTCCTTTGTCTTTCGTTTTAAGGCCTTGGAAGATGGGGTGGGACATCTCTTTTGAAGAAAAGATTTCGCCGATAAAGACGAAACTTCCGTATTCTTCGTTAATGAGCAGTGAATGCTTACCAATAGAGCCAAGTCCCGACTTTACCGCACATTCCACTTCGTTTATAGGGGAAGTGTCGGCTACGACTTTAAGGTCCTGTCCGAAGGCGGAAGAAAGTCTTATTGAAAAGTCTTCGATATACAGGTGATAGTCTCTTGCATAGGCGTAAAGTGAGAGGTTTGAGTGCTCTTTTTCCCCTGTAAAATAGGGGATTAAAAAGGGGACGACCGTCCTGCAAGGCTTTTCTTTAAACATCCTTGATGCCCGACGCTCGTCTGTTACAGTAACTTCATCAAAGGGCAATATGGAGTACTGGGTAATATTTTCCTTTTTAAAAAAGTCAATTAAGGTCATTCTTCGCTACTTTGGTGCTTGTCGCAGTGACAGCAATTCCCGTCGCAGAATTTAGTTTTGTCGTATTCGATTCCGTTTTTGTCGTAGTAGTCCTTAACTGCCGCTTTAACCGCCTCTTCGGCAAGTACTGAGCAGTGAATTTTATGAGTGGGAAGTCCGTCAAGGGCTTCTACTACTGCACGATTGGTAAGTTCAAGGGCGTCGTCGATGCTTTTGCCTTTAATCATTTCGGTTGCCATTGAACTTGATGCAATTGCCGAACCGCAACCGAAGGTCTTGAACTTAACGTCTGTGATGATATTATTATCAACCTTAATATAGATTTTCATTATATCTCCGCACTTTACGTTACCTACTTCACCGATACCGTCGGCGTTCTCTATTTCTCCCACGTTTCTGGGATTTTTGAAATGGTCCATTACTTTTTCGCTATATAACATTTTTCTTTCTCCTTAAAGTATAAATTCCCTTTTTCCTGTTGTGAGTTCTTCCCATACGGGTGAAATCTCTCTCAAATACGCTACCACTTCGGCAACGGATTTTATAATATAGTCAATTTCTTCCTCGGTGTTTTCCTCGGTTATTGTAAGTCTGAGCGAACCGTGGGCAACGTCGTGGGGAAGTCCTATTGACAAAAGCACGTGGCTTGGGTCAAGTGAGCCTGAGGTACAAGCAGAGCCTGAAGAGGCTTCAATTCCTTTTTCGTCAAGGAGTAAAAGCAAACTTTCCCCCTCAATTCCTTCAAAACATACGTTTACGTTACCTGGGAGTCTCTTTTTTAGGTCTCCATTGATTTTAGAGTGAGGAATTTGTGAAAGTCCGTCTATAAGTTTCTGTCTTAAAGGAAGAAGAATTTCGGCGTTTTTATCTATATTTTCTACAGCCTCACTCATCGCGGCACACATTCCCCAAACGCCTGCAAGGTTTTCGGTTCCTGCTCTTTTATTTCTTTCCTGTGCACCACCTTCAATGAGAGAAGAAAGTATCACACCTCGTCTGCAATAGAGAAATCCCACTCCCTTAGGGCCATGGAATTTGTGTGCGGAAACCGAGAGCATATCAACTTGAAGTTCGTTTACGTCAATTTTCAGGTGTCCTGCCGCCTGAACAGCGTCTGTGTGGAAAACTACTCCTTTTTCTCGGCATATTTTTCCAATTTCGCCGATAGGCTGAATGGTTCCTATCTCGTTATTGGCGAACATTACTGTAACAAGGGCGGTGTCCTCTCTGATTGCCTTTGCCACGTCCTCGGCTTTTACAATTCCGTCTTCATTTACGTCAACAAGCGTTATTTCAAAGCCCTGTCTTTCAAGTTTTTTCAGGGTATGGAGTACCGCGTGGTGCTCGAATTTTGTGGATACAATGTGCTTTTTATTCTTTTTAAGTCCGTTTTTGGCTGCCGAAAGGATTGCCTGATTGTCGGCTTCGCTTCCTCCTGAAGTGAAATAAATTTCTCTTGCCTCGGCACCGATAAGACTTGCAATTTTATTTCTCGCAAGACTTAGTTCTTCTGCCGCTATCTGACCTGTTGTGTTAAGAGATGAGGGGTTTCCGTAAATTTTATCAAAATATGGGAGCATAGCGTCAATGGCGGTTTTGCTCATCTTTGTGGTTGCGGCGTTATCTGCATATATTCTCATTTATCTGTCCTTCTTTTGATATAGATTTTTCTTGATTTACCACGTCTTCAAGGGTGGTTGAATCGATGTAGTCGTTTATGGTCTTGTTAAGTCCTTCCCAGAAAAAGAGGGTTGGGCAACAGTTACTGCTCTTGCATCTGTTAGGGGAGTCCTCAACACAAGAAATAGGCGCCATTGAGCCTTCTGTCGCTCTTAAAATTTCGCCTACCGTGTATTCGCTTGGCGCTTTTGACAGTTTATAGCCTCCACTTTTTCCACGTGTGCTCTTTATCAGTTTTGAGCCAAGGAGCATTGTGATTATCTGTTCAAGATATTTTGCCGACACGTTTTGTCTTGTGGCTATTCCCTTTAAAGATACGTATTCTTCGCTATCCGATAGGGCGAGGTCAAGCATTATTTTAAGGGCGTATCTCCCTCTTGTCGAAATCTTCATCTGTTATCCTTTCTTCGTCTCTTTATGTGCATTTTTGGTTAAAATACAGAAATGAAAAGATTATTAGAATTTTAATAAAACAAAATCATATACAAAAATTGAATTTTTTATAGTTTTCTTTATATACAGTTTTCTGCGGAAAGAAATTCAAAGAATTTCTTGCAATTTTATCCAATTTCATTTCTTCGCGTGTTGCTCGGACTGCTGTACCCTTGTACAGCGACGCCGTCGCACTCCGCGATTTTTCCTCAAAAATGCTCTACTTTTTTGGGCTGTGGGCTGAGATTTAAAGATTAAAAATTTTATTTTCCCTCAAAGATACTCTCTCACTCTTTTCGGGTTGTGGGCTAATGTCTTTACAATGGATAGCAGAAGACGCGAGTACTAGCAAAAATCGTCTTTAATCCTTGTATATAGGCTAATTTCAAATAAATTTATTGAAGATTTGCAAAGCAAATCAACCTTAATTCTGCATTTTGCATTTTGCATTCTGCATTTATAATAATTGAAGATTTGCGAAGCAAATCAACCTTAATTTTACATTTGAGCGGGGGATTTTTGTGGTGTAGCGTTTAGCGGAACCTACAAAAATTCAAGCCATACAGGGAGCGTAGCCAAGCATTTTGCGAGGCTAAAGCGAGTCGTACGGCATTTACTGTTTCGTGCAACACATATAATATACCATAGGTTTACTATGAATTCAATAGTGTTTTAATATATTTTGCAAAAAAATTGACTTTTATTAAATGTTTTGATACAATAATTTCAACGAAATTGACTTCTGTTTTGAAAGGACAAGGTATGAATATAAATATTCCCGAAAATTACCGTGAAGAATTTGACCGTGCGGTAGATTTTGCCTTAGATAAGGAATACTTTACGCCAAAGGAACTTGCAGAATATCTTGAAAAAAGTGTTCTGGTTGCCTCTATTATGATAGCCTATATGGAAAAGGCGTCCCTTATCACCGAGGGCAAAAACGACGAGGTGAGGCACACCCTTATAACAAAGGGTAATTGGCAGTCAATCGGTGGGAAAATCGAGAACTTCACACCACCCCCAAAGGAAGAAAAGAAGACCTTTACCCCTGTTATTTTAGACAAGACGGCGGTGGATTTATCAGATATTTTTGAAGAAGCCTTTATTTTTGGAAAAATAGAGGTGTCTTATCTGAATCCAAACCTTTTCTTTTCAGGTGAAGAAGTGTGTCCCGATGAAATACAAAGTGTTTTAGTGGAAAAAGGCGGACTTTTCAAAAAAGGGCAACTGATTTTCACTCTTCTTTGCGGTGACGAAAAGAAAATACCTTTAAAGAAGAAGGAATTTGACAAGGCCTTAAGGCTCAAAGTATTACTTGACGAAAAACTGGGACTCCAATATTGACAAAATTGTGAATAAACTGTATAATAGGACTGAATATATTTAGATGAACGTTTAGCGTTTATCTGAAAGGAGAAATATATGGCATTTTTTGAAGATTTTGGCAAAAAGTTATCTCAGGCAGGTCACAGTGCCATGCAGAAGGGCAAGGAACTTGCAGATATTACCAAACTTAACATTTCTGTTTCAGACGAAGAAAGAAAACTTGACGAGATTTACAAGAAAATCGGCAAACTTTTCGTTGAAAAGGTAGGAGACAGAAGTGAGGGCGACTTTCTTCCTCTTGTGACCGAAGTAAAAGAGGGTCAGAAGAAGATAGAAGAACTCAAACAGCAGATAAAGGACATTAAGGGAATTGCAATTTGCCCTAAATGTAATGCTGAACTTCCCGCAGATGCAATTTTCTGCAACGTTTGTGGCGAAAAACTTCCCGAAAAACAAGAACAAGAACAGTAATTAAGGAGACTTTTTATGAAAACTAAACTTGGAATTTCAATCGGCGCTATGGCAGTTATCGTTTATCTGACAGCACTTTTCGGCGGATACATACCTCTTTTCCTTTTAGCAGGTTACGTTTTACTTGTTGAAGGCGACGAGTGGCTCAAGAGAATGAGCGTAAAGGCAGTTGTACTTGCTCTTACCGCTTCAACTCTTTATTGGCTCGTTGCTCTTATCCCCGACGTTATCGGTTTGATTAACGACCTTATCGTTATTTTCGACGGCAAGACAATTTACCTCGAATTCCTAAGCGAACTTGTAAACTTAATCCTTGCAGTTATTTCATTTGCTGAAACCGTCCTCTTCCTTCTTCTTTCGTTCAAGGCTTTGAAGAAATCTACTCTTTACATTCCCCTTGTTGACCCCATTGTAAACAAATTTTTGTCAGACAAATAATTTTTAAGGAGAAAACACAATCTTTTGTACAAATTGTGGAAACAAAGTAGCAGACGATGCACTTTTCTGCACTTCTTGCGGTGAAAAACTTGCAAAAACAATGAACCTCATAAACAGAAGTTACAATTATTACGGTTAATTTTTTAAGAGGCTGACCGAAAAAAAGGTGAGCCTCTTAAGTTTAATAAGAAAGGTTAAAAACTATGAACTCTTCAACAATACAGATACTTGTTGCCATGGTAATCTATATGGCAGCGGTAATCGGAATAGGTATTGCCTTTGCAAAGAGAGCAAATGCCAACTCCGAAAACTACTTCCTTGGCGGTAGAACCCTTGGCCCTTGGGTTACTGCCATGAGTGCGGAAGCCTCCGATATGAGCGGTTGGCTCCTTATGGGTCTTCCCGGTGTCGCTTACTGGTGCGGACTTGCAGATGCTGCTTGGACCGCTATCGGTCTTGCGGTAGGTACATATTTCAACTGGTTGATTGTGTCAAAAAGACTTCGCCGTTACAGTGTCAGAGCCAACAACTCTATTACACTTCCCGAATTCTTCTCTAACAGATTCAGAGAGAAAAAAGGCGTTGTAATGACGATTTCCGCCCTTTTCATTCTTGTTTTCTTTACCGTTTATGCGGCAAGTTGCTTTGTTACTTGCGGAAAACTCTTTTCCACGCTTTTCAATACGGATTACACCGATATGATGCTACTGGGTGCGGTATTCGTTCTCATTTACACCTTACTTGGCGGATTCCTTGCAGAAAGTGCCTCTGACTTTATGCAGAGCATCGTTATGATTGTTGCTCTTTCTGTTGTGGTAATCGTAGGTACTGTTAATGCAGGGGGTATTAGTGAAGTATTTGCCAATGCAAACAAAATCCCCGGCTTCCTTGAATTTTTCGGACTTGCAAATCCCGATGTTACCGACGGTGTGCAAAACGTAGTTAACGGTGCACCTGTTTTTAATGAAGCAAAGGAATACGGAGTTCTCACTATCGCATCTATGATGGCGTGGGGTCTTGGCTACTTCGGTATGCCTCAGGTACTTCTTCGCTTTATGGCAATAAGACGTGAAGACGAACTTAAACGTTCAAGAAGAATCGCTATGATCTGGGTTGTAATTTCTCTTGCAGTTGCAGTATTTATCGGTATTATCGGCAGAGTTATTGCAATAAACAATCCCGAACTTCTCAAAGGTGACGTTCTTCTTACAAAGGCAAGTGCCGAAAACATATTCATTCAACTTTCCACAAGTTTCTTGCCCCCCATTCTTGCAGGTTTCGTTATGGCGGGAATTCTTGCGGCGACAATTTCTTCTTCCGACTCATATCTTCTTATCGCAGCCTCTGCAGTTGCTAAAAACATCTATCAGGGCGTTGCAAAGAAGAAAGCCACAGACAAGCAGGTTATGATAGTTTCAAGAATAACACTTCTCGTTATTGCGGCAATCGCAGTAGTATTTGCCCTTGACGAAAACAGTGTAATTTTCTCCATCGTATCTTTTGCTTGGGCAGGTTTCGGTGCTACCTTCGGTCCTCTGATGCTGTTCTCGCTGTTCTGGAAGAGAACTACAAAGGCGGGTGCTATTGCAGGTATGGTAGGCGGCGCAGGTATGGTATTCCTGTGGAATCTGGTTATTTCAAAACTTGGTGGCGTTTTCGCTATCTACGAACTCCTCCCCGCCTTCATCTTCTCCTCTTTGTGTATCGTTGTAGTTTCACTCCTTACACCAAAGCCCAGTAAAGAAATCCTCGAAGACTTTGAGGCGGTTAAGAACAACACCCTGTAAAAAGTAAAACTAAAACAAAAAGAGTTCCAAAAATTTGGAACTCTTTTTTCTTGCCTAAAATACGTAAAACCGTCGTTTTAGTTTTGAGTTTTATTAAAACATGGAGTCGCCGAATAAAACTCAAATTTTACCAGACGCTTTTCTCATTTATGGGAATGGTGGGGAGTTCTATAACTCCATCACCGCCACCGCTACTTGTGGTGATTATGTCTTCGACTTCTAAATATACGGTTTCCAGCGTTGGAGTCGTGTAAACTTCTTTTTCTTTATTCATTTTTTCCTCCTTCTGTTGCCGTAAAAACTTTGCTATTTACATTCCAAAATAGTTCTTTGCATTGTTAAGGCAGATGTCTGCAACAAGTTTGTCAAGCATCTTCGTATTGTTATCGAACTCACCGTTTTCCACAATTCTGCCTATTCTCTGACAGAGAATTCTTCTGAAATATTCGTGTCTTGGATATGACAGGAATGAACGTGAGTCGGTAGTCATACCAACAAATGCAGCAAGAGCGCCTTCGCTTTCAAGGGCTTTGAGTTGTTCTCTCATTCCGTCAAGATGGTCGTTGAACCACCAAGCACTACCAAGTTGAATTTTACCCTTTATTCCGTCGCCCTGGAAGTTACCAAGCATTGTAGCGAGCATATAGTTATCGTTGGGGTTAAGCGAGTACAAAATAGTCTTGGGTAGGTTGCCCTCAATCTCCATTGTGTCAAGCAGACGTGACAGGTTTTCCGCAAGTGAAAATACACCGATTGAATCGAAACCTGTGTCGGGGCCAAGGCGCTTGAACATTCTTGTATTATTGTTTCTGATAGCGCTCATATGAAGTTGCATAACAACGTCGCGTTTCTTGTATTCTCTTGCAAGGAAGAGGAGCATTGCGGTGCGATAAGCCTCAACTTCTTCGGTAGTGAGTGCCTTGTCTTTCATCGCCTTATCGAAAATCTTTGAAATTTCCTTGTCGCTCTTTATAACGAAAGGCACTGTAACAAGGGCGTGGTCTGAAATTCTACTGCCCATTGATACGAAATAGTCAAGTCTCTTTATAAGTTTATCCTTCAGGTCTTCAAAGGAGACTACTCCCGCCTTTTCCATATAAGGCTTGAAGTCGGGTGACTCGATAGCACAGGCTTTATCGGGGCGGAAAGTGGGCACAACTCTTGTTTTAAGTTTGCCTGATTCCTTTATTATCTTGTGGTATTCAAGGGTGTCAAAGGGGTCGTCGGTAGTGCCGATAAGTTCGACGTTTGACTGATTTATGGCAGTTTGTGCCGAGAAAGAAGTTGTCAGTACAGCATTTGCCTTTTCCCAGATTTCCTTTGCAGTATCAAGAGAAATAGGTGTATATATGCCGAAATAACGCTGAAGTTCAAGATGTGACCAGTGATAAAGAGGGTTACCGAAGGCATAACCTATACATTCACAGTATTTCTCAAACTTTTCATAGGGGTCAGCGTCTCCTGTCATATACCTTTCGTCAACACCCATAGAACGCATAAAACGCCACTTGTAGTGGTCTCCGCCGAGCCATATTTCAGTTATATTGTTATACTTTTTATCCTCGGCAATTTCCTTGGGGTTCAAGTGACAGTGATAGTCGTATATAGGAAGTTCTTTTGCAACGTCAAAATAGAGATGCTTTGCTGTTTTGGTGTCCAGCAAGAAGTTTTCGTCTAAAAATGCCATACTTGTGTTCTCCTTTGTTTTGGTGATTTTTTAGCAAAATTTTCACACTTATATTATATCAAACCTCAATTATATATGTCAAGTAAAAAGAGGTTAAAAAATATTTGTTTACCCTTTGTTTTCTTAATGGTAACAAATGGCAATTAAAATGTTTCACGTGAAACATAGGATTTTTTAAAAATTAAAGGAAATACTATGATTTAATCAATAATCTTTCAGAAAAAGAGGAACGAAAGTGAAAAAGTACAAAAAAGCCATTTACGAACCTAATATGAAAACCGTTAAGGCTCTTATGATATCGGGACAGATAGAAGGACACACAATTTTACCCGAAGGGATTAAAGCAACTAAATACGAAGAAGTTATACCTAAAATACTTGCATTTGAAGAAGATGACAGTGTCGGCGGAGTTTTGGTGCTACTGAACACCGTAGGCGGTGACGTAGAGGCGGGACTTGCAATTGCGGAAGCCATCGCAGGTCTGTCAAAACCTACAGTTTCCCTTATTTTAGGTGGTGGTCACAGTATTGGAGTACCTTTGGCTGTCTCAGCCGATAAATCCTATATAACTCACACTGCATCTATGATAATACACCCAGTAAGAATGAATGGCGTAGTTCTGGGAGTGGATCAGGCTTTTGACTACCTTTCACGTATGCAGGACAGAATAAACTCTTTTATAGTTAAACATTCAAAGGTAAAAGAGGAAGTTTTAAGAAAACTTATGCTTAATACCACAGAAATGTCCTGTGATATAGGGAGTATTCTGTACGGACAAGAGGCAGTAAATGCTGGAATTATAGATAGCGTAGGAAGTATGAGCGAGGCTCTCAGAGAACTAAAAAGAATGGTAAATTCGCTGTGATTTTGACATTTTTCTGCTTGGTTGCCCCTGTAAAATAGATGAAAAGGGGGATTTCTATGGAATTTAAGAACATTAAGGCAGACAGAATCATTTTGTCTGAAAAGAGCGCTCGGCACAAAAGCGGTGAAATTATAGCCCTTGCTCAAAGTATAAATTATTTCGGCCTTCTTTCGCCAATAACCGTGAGAGAACTTGCCCATAGTGACAGATATGAGATTATATCCGGAAATAAGCGTTTTTATGCTTGTAGACTTGCAGGAATCGAAATAATTCCTTGCTATGTAACAACAGCACATCGAGAGATTGCACGTGTGGCATTAAAAAGAAAAGAAAAACAAGACTTTTTTCTTGAAGCAGACAACGTCAGAGATGCTATGTTATCTAAGAACATATCTGCAGAAGAATTTGCAAGTGCCACCGGATACACTCCACCAGAAATTCTGGGAATGTTGCGCCTTGCCAATATGACGGATTTTGAGAGAGAAATGGTACGTCGCAACGGTGTAAGTCGAGAAATAGCCCTTGAAATAGGACGTTTTGAGTATTTCATCACGAGAACCGAGTTGTTATCCGAGGTGGTAAAGGGTAGGCTAAAACTCGGAGAAACCGTCGCCATGTGCGAAAAAGAAAGACGTGGAAAAAGGCTCCCCGCAAAGCCAAAGGCGGTCAGAAGTCCGAAATTCAGGGATTTGAGGCTATTTGACAACACAATTTCACGAGCACTATCTATTTTAAAAGAGGCTGGTGTTCACGCAGAAGTAGAAACTTATTCAACTGACGGCGGAAAAGAATATAAGATTGTAATAGCCGAAAAGGTATAAATAAGGCTTAGCATCTCAAAACGGGGTCTAATACAGTAAAAAATAATTTCTTTTAAAAAACGAGATTATGTTTTCATATCATCAACGAAGTCTTTTGCTACGTCTAACTATAAGAAGTCAATGTTTCACGTGAAACATTGAAAAAACTATACATATTTTCTCTTTTCCATTGACAATAGGGTAAAAAATTGATACAATATAATATATACTAATAAAGGAAGATTTTCGACAAAAACTCCTTTTGATGTAGTTTTCCTTAATGATATTACAAAAACAGGATAAAAAGGGATTAAAAATGAGTACAATAATAGCATTTGCCAATCAAAAAGGCGGTGTGGGAAAGACCACGTCTGCTGTTAATATTGCGGCAGATTTAGGGTGTTTGGGCAAAAAGACTCTTCTGGTAGACTGCGACCCTCAGGGGAACGCTTCCTCGGGTGTTGGTGCAGAAAATAGCGAAATTACCCTATATGATATGCTTTTTTCGGGACTTGAAGCAAAAAAAGTGATACAAAAGACTAAATTCAAGAACCTTGACGTTATACCGTCAGATATGAACTTGGCGGCGGCAGATATTGCTCTTGCAGACGAAAAGAACAGAGAAAGTAAGTTAAAGGTGGCTTTTGACAGTATAAAAGAGGAATATGACTACATAATTCTTGACTGTCCGCCATCTCTTAGCCTTATTACACTTAACGCTCTCACAGCGTCGAATTACGTGGTAGTGCCTATGCAGTGTGAATATTTCGCTCTTGAAGGCTTATCACAACTTGTTTTCACTATAAAGCAGGTAAGAAGGCTCTATAACCCAAACCTTGACCTTTTAGGCGTAATACTTACTATGTACGACGGAAGACTTAACCTCACCGTTCAGGTAATGGAAGAGGTTAAAAAGCACTTTCCAGGCAAGGTGTTCCGCAACTCCATTCCTCGAAACGTGAGACTTTCAGAAGCGCCAAGCCACTCTAAACCCATTAACTATTACGATAAATTCTCAAGAGGTGCATTGAATTATATGGAAGTTGCCCGTGAGTTGATAGAGCGAGCAGAACACAATATATAGTGGTTCGCTTTAACTAAAACACAATATATAGTATATTATACATATAATTACGAGGTGGATATGGAAAAGAAAGGATTAGGAAAAGGACTTAACACGTTTTTCCTTGATACAGGGATTGACGAAGGGGTAAAAGAAATTGAAATTTCAAAAATATTCCCCGACCCTGACCAACACAGAAAGACTTTTTCTCAAGAGACCATAAGAGAACTTTCAGACTCAATAAAGGTACACGGTGTAATTCAACCTTTAATCGTCAGAAAAGACGGAGAGAATTACAAAATAGTTGCAGGAGAACGTCGCTATCGTGCGTCAATTCTTGCAGGACTTGAAAAACTCCCTGTTATCGTCAGAGACGACATATCCGACAGAGATGCTGCGGAAATTGCACTGATTGAGAACCTTCAAAGAGAAGACTTAAACCCTGTCGACGAGGCAAAAGGATACGAAAAACTCATTTCCGACTTCAACATAACGCAAGACGAGGCGGCTCAGAGAGTGGGCAAGTCCCGAGTTGCAGTAACAAATGCTCTAAGACTCTTAAAACTTCCCGACGAAGTGCTTGAACATCTTAGAAACGCCACAATTTCGGCAGGTCACGCAAGAGCCCTTTTACCTCTTAAAAACAAAGAGGATATTTTGGAAATGCTCTCGAGAATAATAAACGAAGGACTGTCTGTCAGAGATACGGAAAACGAAGTAAGGTGGACTATAAACACCTTCATCGACACTCCCGTAGTAGAGGAAAAACCCCTTATAAAGAAGGGCTTTTCCATTAGTGACGAGTATTTGTTATCCGTACAGAAACTTATGGCAGAAAGGCTTTCAAGACGAGTAAAAATCAAGCAGAAACCAGGTAAAACTTCGGGAAAAATAACTCTCGATTACCATTCTTCTGACGACCTTGAAACAATACTTTCCGCCCTTTGCGGAGAAGATTTTTTAGATTTACTTGACAAATAACGAAAGGACATTAAAACAATGCTGGACATTAAACTTATCAAAGAAAACCCCGAAGAAATAAAGAAGAGACTTCTCACAAGAGGAAAGGATTTTTCCGAAGAAATAGACACACTTCTCGCCCTTGACACAGAGCGCAGAACACTTATTGCCGACACAGAGAGCCGAAGAGCAAAGCAAAATCAGATTTCAAAGGAAATTCCCATGCTCAAGAAAGAAGGCAAGGACACAAGCCTTATTCTTGCGGAAATGAAGGAACTTTCCGACCTTGTTAAAGCGGGAACAGAAAAGATTTCCGCCCTTGACGAAAAGATTGAAAACATACTTCTCTGTATGCCAAACACTCCTAACGCCTCTGTTCCTGTGGGAAAAGACGATAGCGAAAACGTAGAAATCAGACGTTGGGGCACTCCAAAAGAGTTCTCTTTTGAACCTCAGGCGCACTGGGATATAGGTAAAAACCTCGACATTCTCGACCCAGATACCGCAGCGAAGGTTACAGGTACACGTTTCCACTTCTATAAGGGACTTGGCGCAAGACTTGAAAGAGCAGTAATCAACTATTACCTTGACACCCACACAAAGAACGGATACACAGAAGTGTTCCCTCCCTATATGGTAAACCGTGATTCTATGAGAGGCACAGGACAACTTCCCAAATTTGAAGAGGACGCTTTCAAGGTTGAAAATAACGGATATTTCCTTGTTCCTACCGCAGAAGTACCCGTTACCAATATGCACAGAAACGAAATTCTCGACGGTGACAAACTCACTATAAAATATTGCGCTTATTCTGCTTGTTTCAGAGCAGAGGCAGGAAGTGCGGGACGTGACCAGAGAGGTCTTATTCGTCAGCACCAATTTAACAAGGTAGAACTTGTAAAATTTGCAAAACCCGAGGAGTCTTACGACGAACTTGAGTCGCTTACAAAGGACGCCACAGGGGCTCTGGAAGGACTTGGTCTTCCTTACAGAGTGGTATGCCTTTCAACAGGTGATATGGGCTTCTCTTCAGCAAAAACCTACGACGTTGAAGTGTGGATGCCCTCTTATAACAGATACGTTGAGATTTCTTCTTGCTCTAACTTTGAAGATTATCAGGCACGTCGCGCAAATATCAAGTTTAAGGAAAGCGGAGATTCAAAGGCGCGTCTCGTTCACACTCTTAACGGTTCAGGTCTTGCAGTTGGCAGAACTGTTGCGGCAATTCTTGAAAACTACCAGAACGAAGACGGAACTGTTACCATTCCCGAAGCACTCGTTCCTTATATGCACTGCGACAAAATAGAAAAGTAATATGGACATAAGAACTATTACTGCCATCATATACTGCATTACAGGGGGTATTACCCTTGGGTTTATACTGTCTCTTATTACGAGACTTTTTGTAGGCCCTTTTGTGAGCAGTATTTTAAACAGTGATGCAAAAGACGAAGACAGCGCCAAAACCCTTAAAGAATTGAAGGTAAAAAGGGGAGTTTTACTGTCGCTTTTTATAAAAAGCAGTTCTACTTTAAAGAGAATTGTAAGTTCCGACAGTGAAAAAGAGCCCCTTTCAAAAAGGCGTTTCTGGATAGCGGAAGAATATACAAAAAAGGCGAAAAGCCTTTACGGAACTGAGAAAATCTCCCTTTTGTCAATCTTGATTTTCGCCCTTCTTCTCGCCCTTGTCGTTCTCCTTTGCACTCGTATTTTACCTATGATAGAAATATAAGGAGGTAGAAACACTTGGCACAAGAAAAGAAACTTCATCCCCTTGGGGTAGTTTTTATAGTGGCACTTGCTTTGGTAATTGTTACCTTTACAGTGCTTTATACCGCTTTGGGATTGAGATACGTAAATGACAAGACCCACGAACTCAAATTTGTAGGGCGTGTGGAAAACGGTGTTGCAGTGTCGGGAAAAATCTACTATTACGACGGTAGAGTCGGAACTCTCGATGCTGAGAATAAGACTATTCTCTTTGAAAACGCCGACAAGTATTCAGGTGCACTTTCAGGGTATCTGCCTCACGGAAAAGGAACTCTTACAACTGCCGAGGGAACTATTTTTGAAGGTGATTTTTACGAAGGTTATTGCACAGGCAACGCTACAATTTCCTACAAAAACGGAGACGTTTATATAGGTGAAGTAAATCACTCCAAACGTGAAGGCTTCGGCAAATACATAAAGGCAGACGGAACAGTTTATGAGGGCTCTTTCAGAGACGGTGAGAAAAATGGAATCGGAAGAACCGCTTTTACCGATGGGTCTGTCTATATCGGTCAGTATAAAGACTCTATAAAGGACGGAGTGGGCGCTTATCTTTTTGATGATAGCGACATTTACGTGGGAGAATTCAAAGAGGACAAACGTACAGGCAAAGGTATATACGTCTGGTCGAAGAGCGAAGCGTTTACAAGTGAGTTTGATACTCTCTTTAACGTAACTCTTGACGAAAGTTTTGTCTCTTCCTTTATTTCTTACTTTGAAGGGGACTTTAAAAATCACTTCAAAGATGCAGAATATACCGAGCCCGTTACAGAAAATCCCTTCTTTTTGTCCTTTGAAAACGTCCTTAAAAGAAGTCAGATTGAAATGTATATCGGTGATTTTTACGAAAATCAACTCACAGGTGAAGGAACTTACAGGTGGCTCTCGGGCAGAGTATACTCCGGTACATTCAAAGACGGCGTAATTGTTGAGGAATGACCGTCTTTTTGGTTAAAACAGTTAATATAGTGCAGAATGCAGAATGCAAAATGCTGAATTAAGGTTGATTTGCTTCGCAAATCTTCATTCATATACGTTTAGCGGAAAATCCGCTAAACGCACATAAATCAATTCAAATGCGAAGCTTTTGTTCCTTTATTCTGCATTTTGCATTTTGCACTCTGCATTTACAACATACACACTAGAATATCAAATATATAAAGCGTAGCCTATGAAAATAGACTACGCTTTACTATGTCTTTATAATATCATTTCATTTCGGTTTTCACCAAAGAGACGAAAACCTCCGCACACAACCCGAAAAGAAAAGAGTATCTTTGAGGGAAAATCAACGTTTTACGAAGCCGTCGGCGTACTTACGTACGGCAGTGCGAGTAAACGTTGAAGAAATGAAATTGGAATTGTTCAAAAGAAGTTCGCAGAACTTCTTACATTAGAAAATTGTTGATTTGAGTGGCAAATACAAAAGAAATAGCCTATAAAAAATAGGCTACACCTTATTAAAAAAACACAACCCCATTTCATTTCGCTTTTCACCAAAGAGACGTTCATCTATAAATTCTCATCACATAATCGAGGACGGAAAAGGTTTGAAGGTACGCGCTCTTCTCCATCATTTCTATCTCTGACATAATGGTAAAATAGGTTTCGTCATTAAGGGCTCCCGTAACGTCAAGCCCAAAGGCTATCTGGAAAGCAATTATTGCCGAAGTGGTATCTTTATCAAAGGTACTGTCAGACTTTGCGGGATTTAAAAAGTCCAGTATTTCAAGGCGCATTTCAAGTCCTTTAACCCACTTGTTTGTACTGCCTTCTACTGCATTTTTGTAGTTCTGGTAGGTAAAGGTGGGAAGATTTTCGGGAAGGTGATATTTCTCAAATTCGTCCTCTACCTTTTCGTCGGGAATTATACCCTTTTCGTTATAGGTGTTTCCCTCAATATCATATGCCACAAAAGACGTAATGCCTGAAGTTGTTTTATCAATAAAAGTGGTAACCTTCTGTGCGACGCCTTTTCCGTAGGTTGTAGTTCCGTAAATTCTTGCGCCAGACACAAGTCGCAAAGTGTTTGCAAAAATTTCGGAGGCAGAGGCGGTACCTTTATTTACCATAATGCCGATTTCTTCAAAATCGTAACCGTTGCCAATAGAATGGTATACGCTGTAATTCTTTATTCCCTCTCTGCCCATAGAAAAGAGCGCTTGGCGGTCGTTGCCTGTAAACTTAGACATAATAGACCCTGCAACAGACAGGTCTCCTCCCGAATTGTTCCTCAAATCAACAATAATCTTGCGGTATCCCGCCCCCCACGCCTTGTCAAGTTCTGCGCTGACTTCGGTTACTGTTTCGTCGTACATAAAACTGTTAATATCAAGGTAAATAAGGTTGTTTTCGGGATAAAGTTTTATAGTATATTCAGGGAAATACGACACTGTGCGAAGCAGAGTGTAACTTTTTATTTCCCCCTCTCTTTCAAGGGTAATGTCAAGGGTTTGAGCATCTTCTTCAACAGTTAAAATAATAGCGCTCATAGCGTTGAAGCCAACGCCTGAAACGTCGTATCCGTTAAAGGAAAGTATCTTGTCGCCTGGGAGAATTCCTGCACTTTCGGCGGGAGAGCCCTTCGCTACCATTTCAACAAAGATACCCTTGGAGTCGTATCCGTCGCTTTCCTCTCCCCATATCATAGAAATTCCTATTCCACGACTTGCGGTGGGAGAGAACATTTGCTGGGTGCGCTCTTCATTAGCGTAAAAACTGAATTTGTCAAGAAGTGCGAAAAGGGCGTTGTAGGTTTCGTCCATATTGTTTATGTCAATTTTATCTATGCTTGAAATAAACTCATGAAAAAGTTTGTCACTGTCAAAGCCCTTGTAATAGTATGCGGGGATTACCTGTAAAAAATATTCAAGTTTCTTTGTCAAAATCTTGTTTTTACTGTTATCCACAACGTTTAAAAGTGAGAAAAGTTGCTCGTACGTCATATCTTCCGTTACAGGAATCACGCCTTGATGCAGACTTTCATAAAAATCGGCGTCATATTCGGCGCTCACCGTTAAAAGCATGGTGGAAATAACTATTACCAGGGCAACAAGGGTTTTAAGGGTTCTTTTAATCATATTTTTCTCCATTCATTTGGGTTGATGTTCAAAGACTTAAAAGTTCTGAAAAGTCGTATATATAGTGGTCTGCAACCTCTTTTATATCATCTACAAAGTCTCGGGAATACTCGTCGAAAACTCCGCACACTTTCATTCCCGCCTCTTTTGCGGTTTTGTCGGCAAGGAAGTTGTCGTCAAGGAAAAGTACGTCCCCCACGGGCACGTTCATACGCTTTGCCGCCATTTTGTATATGTTGGGGTCTGACTTTGTTGTAGAAAAGTCGTCACAGGACCACACGTTTTCAAAAAGGTCGAAAAGTCCCAGCCTTTTAAGGCAGGGGTCAAGGACTTTATGAGGACTTGCAGTCAAAACGTTAAGACTTGCGCCACGCTTTTTGAGTTCAAAGAGCACGTCTTTAACGTTGTTTTTTGCCTCAATTTTATAAAGGTAGAGGTCTTTTGCCCTTTCGTTCATAAAGGCGACAAGTTCCTCTTCGCTATTTTTTACGCCAAGTTCTCTGAAGTATCTTGCGCTGCCAAGGTATCCTAAAGGGGTAATTATTTTTACAATGTCACTTGTGTATTCTATCTTGTTTTCGTCAAGGATACCAAGCATTACCGACACAAAACTTGGCATTGAGTCCACAAGTGTTCCGTCAAAATCAAATAGATAAGTCTTATAGTTCATTTTTCACCTTCAAGGCGTTATTTTGTAAGTATTTTTTCTTTCAAGTGAACTTGTGCCGCCAAGGTACACCGACATATCGAAGTTTACGATAATTGTACGAATTGAAAGCACAACTATTGCAACTCCTACAATAACAGAGATAACTGAACTCAAACATTTTGTCTTGAAGTTTTCATCTCATAGGTTTTCTCCTTTGAACTTCCCTTTTTTCATTATATCACAACGAAAAAGGAAAGTAAACGTTTTTAAAAAAATAAGAGAGATTTTGCGACAAAATCTCTCTTATTTATATATTTATAAGGTTTTAAAATATGATTATAATCAGTTGAGCAATAATTACTACCGAAACAAGTGCTATGGGGTAGGTTGCGGCATAGGCTGCGGCAACGTCCTCTGTCTTTGCAACTGAAATGAGTGTGCCCAGAGCAGGTGTACTTGTCATTCCCCCTGTAATTGAGCCGAGAGTGTTAAGTACGTTCATTTTAAGCACGTACTTTGCAAATATAAAGCCCACAATCATAGGAAGAACCGTCATAATTACGCCGTAAACGAAGTAACTTACCTTAAATTCTGCAACAAATCTTGCGCCACCTGCAATTCCTGCACCGATGAGGAAAAGCATAAGTCCCAGTTCTCTGAACACTTTAAGAGTGGTGGTACTTGGCATAAGGTTGATTTTTCCAAGCCTTCCGAAATGTCCGAAAACAAGGGCTGAAAGAAGGCAACCGCCTGTTGTGGTAAGAGAGAAGGTTGTTCCGTCAAAGCCTTTTGAAGTGAGAGGAATTTTAATCATTCCGATTAAGATTCCGATTACTGCGGCAATAGCGAAGGGGGCAATTCCAAAGTCGTCAAGGTCAATAAGTTTTACTTCTTTTTTCTTTGTCTTTTCACCTTCATTAAGGGATACGAGTTTCTGTCTTTCCTCGTCCATATTCACCTTTAAAATCTTCGGTAAAAGTTGAACGAATAAAACTACGCCGATAACGCCGAATATGTAAGCAATTCCGTAACCGACAGATACAAGTTGTTCAAGTTCCGGCGTTGCAACAGATGCCTTTGCGGCGGAGAAAGCGGGGGTTGACGTCAGAGCCCCTGCGAAAAGTCCTGAAACCATGGCAGAGAGTTTTTCCATATCGGTTTCGCCCATCATCTTACCGATATATACGCAAGAGATAGCACAAAGTCCGCCAACGATTACGATTACAAGCCCCAGCATTACGTAGGACTTAAAGTTTTTCTTCAAGTTTTCAAAGAACTTGGGCCCTGCAATAAATCCAACGGAAGAAACGAAAAGGATAAGTCCGATGTTTTCAACGATTTTCAGGGCGTTTGTGGTGTAGCCTTGAAGTTCTGCCCCAAGATTGTCATAAAAGAGACAACCGTATACAAGGGCTACAATGAATACTCCTGCGGTACCAAGGGAAACACCTTTTATAGTAATTCTTCCAAGAGCGTATCCTATCATGGAAATCGCAAAAACAGAGAACACCAAAAAGGTAACTCCCGTAATTGTCAATGCTCCTCCAAATAAAGTCATTTTGTAAAACCTCTTTTCTTAATTAAAAACAGTATAGCCCGTAGGCAACACCGCTTATTATACTACAATTATACATTGATGTCAAGTTTTGTCAGGGTGCTTTTCCTCTTTTTCCTTTGGAAAAGCGGGGTATAAAATAAAGGCGGTGAGGGACGCTATAAATTTACGAAAACTCTTTACTTTTTGATGATTTTTTGTTATAATTTAATTGGGTATATATTGCCTGAAAAAGTGACGTTTATTTGCTTTCTTTAAGGAGGAAAATTTTGAAAAAATTATTAGTTGTAACTATGTTGCTCACTATTGTTTTAACCCTTGCTTCTTGCTCAAAAAAGGAAGAAACAGGATTTCCCGAAGGTATGACCTATAGCGAAAACGATGCGGTTGATTTTATGTTTTTTTACCCTGAAGACTGGACCCTTGACAGAAATGACGGAATGGTAAGTGCAAGAGTTTCCGACAAAGACCACTCCAACGTGTCCGTTACAGTATTTACTTCGCCCGAGGGCGTTGTGGATATCGAAGGATATCTTAAAGACACCTATCTTGGCTACGTGAAGGAGAACTTCCCAGACCTTGAAATGCTTTCCGAGAACGAAAAGACGACTCTTGGCGGAGTAGATGCAAGACAGAACGTGTTTTCCGCAACCGTTGCAGGTGAAAAGTATCAGTTCCTTCAGGTTATTACCTACCGCTACGGATATATTTACATTCTCACCTATACGTCGACAGCCGAAGGTTTTGACTCTCACACAGAAGAAGTACAGAAGATTATAAAGGAATTTAAGTTTAATTAAGGTATAAAAAATGGCAAAAAGAGAAAAAAGGGCTTGTCCTACCGCAAATAACAGAGTTGGCGGACAGGCTGTGCTTGAAGGAGTTATGATGAAGCACAAGGATTTTTGTGCGACAGCAGTAAGATGCCCCGACAAGACTATCGCTGTAGATAAAAGACAGGTTAAAAGTATAAAAGATAAATGTTTTCTGTTTCGTCTCCCCATAATACGAGGAGTTGTAAACTTCGTTGAGACCTTGCGTCTTTCGATGTCAACCCTCACCCTTTCGGCAGAACTGCAAGGAATTGAGGAAGAAAAGTCGGAATTTGAAAAGAAACTTGAGAAAAAACTCGGAAAAAGCATTATGGGTATTGCGGCAGTTATTGGCGGAATACTGGGAGTTGTAGTGGCTCTGGCGATGTTCTTCTATCTGCCTATGCTGGTGTCGAAGTTTGTGTCCCTTTTCGTTGATATGAACTTTGTCTTAAAGGCTATTGTTGAAGGCGTATCTAAATTTTCAATCTTTTTACTCTACGTTTGGGCGGTGGCTTTTATGCCGGACATCAGACGTACCTATGAATACCACGGTGCAGAGCATAAATCCATTTTCTGCCACGAACAAGGACTCCCTCTCACCGTTGAAAACGTAAAAAAACAGTCACGTTTCCATCCAAGATGCGGAACGAGTTTAATGTTCGTTATGCTACTGATTGGAATGCTCGTTTCTATGTGCCTTCCCGCAACCTTGTGGGATAACCTCTTTGTACGTTTCCTTGTGAAACTCTTAATCCTTCCCCTTGTGGTTGGCGTTGGATACGAATTCACCATATTTGCAGGAACACACGACAATTTTGTCCTACGTATTCTTACCGCGCCTGGATTATGGTTCCAGAGACTTACCACAAGAGAGCCTGACGCAAGACAGATTGAAGTGGCGATAGTCGCCTTAAAGTCTGCTATGCCTCACGTCTATCCCGAGGAAAGCGTATTTGATAATATTGAAAACAAAAAAGACGAGGGTGAACTTTGAGAGAACTGAAAAAGATTTGGGAAGAAAGTGAATTTGCAAGAGAGAACCTGTCTTTTCACGAGACCCTTTCCCTGATTCTTGAAAAGAAGGGATATACCCTTGACCACCTGCTTCTTGAAAAGGAAATTGACAAGGAAAGCCTTGAGGAGATTACCTCTCTATTCAAAAGGGCGGTAAACGGAGAAGTCCTCGGTTACCTTTTGGGAAAAGTTCCTTTTTATGACAGTGAATTTTTCGTAAAAGAAGGGGTGCTCGTTCCAAGGCGTGACAGTGAGACCCTTGTAGAGTGCGCCATAGAAAACGTTCCGAAGAACGCACACTTTATAGATATGTGTACAGGTAGCGGTTGTATAGGACTTTCAATACTTTTAAAAAGAGACGACCTTACTGCAACCCTCTGTGATATATCACCTGTCAGTGAAGAGGTAGCAAAAGAGAATATTTCCCGTTTATCCCTTAAAGACAGATGTTCTTTTTGCTCCTTTGACCTCTTTTCAGACCGCCTTGAAAGTCTCGGGGACTTTTCAGCAATAGTTATGAACCCCCCGTATATCACAACAGAACAGATGAAAGCGCTCCCCGAAAACGTAAAAAAAGAACCTGCTCTTGCCCTTGACGGTGGACCTGACGGACTTAAATTTTACCGTTTTCTTGCAGAAAAGAAAGATACTTTACGTGGAAAGACCTTGATTTTTGAAATAGGCTATGATGAGGGGGAAAGCCTTGTATCTCTTTTCGGCGGCGGGAAAATCATAAAAGACCTATCAAAAAACGACAGAGTCTTTATAATTAAACTTTGAAAAATTAAAAAGTGAGGATATAAAAATGGACGAGAAGAAGAAAAAAGCACAAGAACTCGACGGGGAAAACTCCTCATCGGGTAGAGAAGCGGCGAGAAAGAAAGCAATATCCCAGATTACAAAAAGATACGGACAAGGCTCAATTATGAGACTTGGTGACAACACCGATATGCAGATAAGCGCAATTCCCACAGGGTCACTTTCCCTTGACTTTGCTTTAGGGATTGGCGGTGTTCCCAAGGGAAGAATAGTTGAAATTTATGGGCCTGAGAGTTCAGGTAAGACCACTCTTGCTTTGCATATTGCGGCAGAGGCTCAGAAACTCGGCGGTTCGGCGGCGTTTATTGATGCGGAACACGCTCTTGACCCAGGTTATGCACAGGCAATCGGCGTTGACATTGACGACCTTCTTGTAGCACAACCCGACAACGGTGAACAGGCTCTTGAAATTGCCGAAGCCCTTATCCGTTCTGACGCTATCGACGTAATTATTATCGACTCGGTTGCCGCCCTTGTTCCCAAGGCGGAAATTGAGGGTGATATGGGTCAGGCTATGGTAGGCGCTCATGCAAGACTTATGTCACAGGCACTTCGTAAACTCTCGGGCGCTATCGCCAAGAGTCAGTGTGTACTTATCTTCATAAACCAACTTCGTGAAAAGGTTGGTATCGTCTACGGAAACCCCGAGGTTACCACAGGCGGTAAGGCACTTAAATTCTACGCATCTGTAAGAATTGACGTCCGTCGTGGACAACAGATTAAAAACAAGAGTGACGTTGTGGGTAACCACACTAAATGTAAAGTTGTTAAAAACAAGGTTGCCGCTCCCTTTAAGTCGGCAGAGTTCGACATTATGTACGGAGAAGGCATTTCTTCCGACGGAGAACTTCTCGACCTCGGCGAAAGCCTTGGAATTGTCCAGAAGAGCGGTTCTTGGTACGGATACAACGGTCTTCGTCTCGGACAGGGTAAGGACAACTCGAAAATTTATCTTAAAGAGAACCCCGACATTCGTGAAGAAATCAAGTCTAAGATTTTAGCACAGGCAAACGAACTTCAAGGAAAACTCTCCTTTGGTGGAATAAGCGGTCTTGACGACGATGACGACGAAATCGGCGACGGATTTGACGAATGAAATTCATAAGAGCATATCACATACAGAAGAATAACGAAAGTGTTGTAGTCACCGACTGCGGTGAATTTCCCATATGGGTAAAGGACTTTGAAAAGTACTTTTCAAGCCTTTGTGCAGGTGACGAAATTGCAGAGGAAGAAACCCTTGTTACCCTTGCAGTACGCCGTGACGTGAAGAAGACTGCTATCAGGCGACTTGCGGCGGGTGACGTGACGAAAAAGGCTCTTTCAAAAAAACTTATGTCGAAAAAGGTTTTCGGAAGATACCCCGAAAAAGAGTTTGTAGACTCTCTTCTTGACAAACTTGAAAAGGCAGGGTACATTGACGACGTATCTTTTGCAAAAAGGACCGTCAACAAGTGCGCTGAAAAAAACTGGGGAGAAATGAAAATCCGTGCCTATATGCAGGAAAAAGGGTTTTTAACAGAGCACATTAACCTTGCCCTTGAAGAAGAAAACCCCGATTTCGTAGGTATTGCCGAAACACTTATAAAGCGAGACTTTCTCTCCTGTGACAAGGACACCGTTTACCGACGCCTTTACACAAGAGGTTTTAAGGGCGACGAAATAGCAGAGGCTCTGGGAAGGATAGAAAAATAAAAAAATGAGTATAAAAGTTGGATTTGTGTCACTTGGCTGCCCCAAAAACACCTGTGACACCGAAGTGATGCTTGGTCTTATAAACGAGGCGGGAATGGAAATCGTAGAGGAAGACATTTATGCCGACGTTATGGTAATTAACACCTGCGCATTCATTCAGAGTGCAAAGGAAGAGGCAATAGAGACAATTCTCGACGTAAACTACCTCAAAGAGCATCACAACTTAAAGGGCATTGTGGTAACAGGTTGCCTTGCTACCCGATATGCCAAGGATATAGAGAAAAATCTGCCCGAAGTCGACGCCATTTTATCGGCAGGTGACGAAGGTAAAATATGTGAGGCGGTTGAGGCGGCTTACAGAGGGGAAAAGTATATTTCCTTTTCTCCCACCGAAAACCTCGCCTTTGGCGGTGACAGGGTAGTTACTACCCCCGAATACACCGCATATTTGAAAATTGCAGAGGGTTGCGATAACCGTTGCGCCTACTGTTCTATTCCCAATATCAGAGGAAAGTTCAGAAGCCGTGAAGAAGAGGACATTGTGGCGGAAGCCCATACCCTTTTTGACCTTGGTGTCAGAGAACTCTGCCTTGTGGCTCAGGACACGACCCGTTGGGGACTTGACCTTTACGGTGAGTACAGACTCGACAAACTCGTTGAGAGACTTGCCACCGAAGAGGGACTCGGTTTTAAGTGGATACGACTTCTCTACTGTTATCCCGACAAGATTACCGACTCACTTATCGACGTTATGGCAAAGTACAAAAACGTTGCAAAGTACATAGATATGCCAATTCAACACATAAACGACAGGGTACTGTCGGTTATGAACAGACACGGCGGAAGCGAAGTTATAAAGAGTGCAGTTCGTCGTTTAAGGGCGAAAATGCCTGATATAACTATAAGAACTACGGTTATAACGGGATTTCCCACAGAGACGGCAGAAGAATTTTACGAAATGCTTGACTTTGTAAAAGAGACACGTTTTTCGAGACTGGGGGCTTTCCCTTATTCAAGAGAAGAAGGCACTCCCGCTTATGATATGAAACAGGTGTCCGTGAAAAACCGTGAAAAACGTGCCGACGCCATAATGGAAGCGCAACACGATATACACGCCGAAAATAACGAAAAACTCATAGGAAAGACTATTGAAGTTCTGTCAGAGGGCTACGACCCTGTTGCCGAAACCTATTTTGGCAGAAGTGAAATGGACGCCCCCGACATTGACTCCAAGGTGTATTTCTCGGCGAAAAGACGAATTCGAGACGGAGAGTTTATTAAAGTTGAAATTACAGGCTCTCTGGACTATGACCTTATAGGAAAACAAATATAGATGCCGAAAGGAAACGTTATGAGTAAAATCAATCTTCCAAACAAACTGACCGTTTTAAGAATGTGCCTTGTTCCTGTTGTAATGTTGTTTATTCTTTATCCCTCACTTACAGGGAACAACAGCGTACTTTACGGAATTATCCCCGCACTTCTTTTCATCATTACCGCAATTACCGACTTCATTGACGGTAAAATCGCCCGTAAATACAATCTCATTACCGATTTCGGTAAATTTATGGACCCTGTTGCCGATAAGTTTATGGTTATAGGAACTCTTATGTCAATCACCTTCGCCAACGCGTCACTCCGTCCATATTTAGTATGGGTTACCATTATCGTTATCTTCCGTGAACTTGCAATCACTTCAATCAGACTTGTAGTTTCGGGAGAAGGTATCGTTGTGGCGGCAAACTGGCTTGGAAAGTGCAAGACTATGACACAGTCTATTGCAATAGTTGTCTTCCTTATCGAGCATCTTTTGTGGGACTATTATTATCTGTCATACGTAGGGCTTGTTGCAACAGCGGTGTTGACACTCTGGTCAGGCTTTAACTACATTAAGGAGTACTGGAAATACATTGACCCAACAAAATAATTTTAAAGAAACTCTCACGAAATCAAAATCAGGCGTGAGAATTTACTCTTTTCACACTCCCGTTCACAGTTTTTGTCTGTCCCTGTATATTCCTGCAGGGCCTATGTACGAAAAAAGTATTGAAGCGGGATATTCCCACTTTTTTGAGCATATGGTGTTCCGCAACGTAAACCGACTGATGTCGGGTGAACTCTATCGGGAACTTGACAAGTTTGGGTTAACCCTGTCGGGCACAACCTACAACGAGTTTATTCAACTCTCAATTTGCGGTTCTCCCAAGTTTTTTAACAAGGCATCTGAAATTCTCACCCTTGCCCTTGAAGAAATCGTAGTTACAAAAGAGGAACTTTCAGGGGAAAGAGAAAGAGTTAAGAGGGAAATCCGTGAGGACACCTACTCTTCAACTATTGACGCTTTAAGTCAAAAGGCGGTATGGTGTGGCACGTCTCTTTCGGAAACCATTACAGGCAGTGTGGGAAATCTCTCGAAAATTACTGTAAACAAACTTAAAAAGTTCAGTCAGACACTTATGTCTCGGAATAATATATTTTTCTATCTTACAGGAGCGTTTTGTGAAGATAACGTGGATTTTCTCACCTCACTTGTAGATAAAAAGGAACTCCCCTTGTCCCCAAAACGACAGAATCTTGCACCTGTGCCACCCCTTTTCTTTAAAAGGGCGTGTGAGGTGAAGGCGAAGAGAGACGACGTGTGCAAGGTGAAACTTGCTTTCGACGTAGACACCGAGAAGGTGAAAAAGCCTGTCCGCGACCTTATCTACGATATCCTTTTTCAAGGGGATACGTCACAGGTCTTTTTGGAACTTTCCGAAAAGAACGGTTACGTATATTCCTATGATGCAAACTTTGAAGAATATCTGAACGTTGGGGTACTGACCCTCTCTTTTGAGACTTCAAAGGCGGATTTTTCAAAGGCTCTTGAAGTGGTGAAGGACATTTTTATATCTCTTCGAGAAAACGAAGAAGAGGACCGTCTCGCCCTTGCGAAAGTCCCTTATACCGAAAACTACCTCTTTATTCTCGACGACGCCGAGGCTCTTAACTTCAATAAAGCGGTGGAGTCTCACTTTTTGGGCTTTGACTACAAAACCCTTGAAGAAAGACGCGCCTTTTATGAAAAGGTGACGGGAAATGACGTAAAAGAGGGGGCAAAGGAAATCTTCAAAAAGGAAAACCTCACCGTCTCTATAAAGCACAAAAATCCCGAGTTTGCCATAAAGGAAGTAAAACGTATATTTTTTGACGGTAATTTCTGAAAATTTATAAATAACGTAGGTCAAAATGAGGAAAATTAGTTTTAAGAAAAAAGTTTTTTCGTTTCTCTTTTTATCCCTTGTTTTCCTGCTGTTTTCTTGCGGTGTAAATGAAGAAACCCCTGTCACACCAAAGGAAAAAGAAACGGTTAACACAAGTGAAAAAGAGTTTTTTGAAAAAATACTCACAAAAGTGCTCTCGGTTACCACCGACGTGTCGGGGGGTAGTGCCACCGTCTTTTATGAAGAGGGGGACGACCTTTACGCCGTAACGAACTGTCACGTGATTAAGGGAGCAGGAGAAATTTATCTCTCCGCCTTTTCTTATGAAAAAAAGAGACACCCTGCCGTATGTATTTGGAAGAGTGAAGAATACGACCTTGCCCTACTGAAAGCCGAAGGGCTGAAAAAGGAGTATCCCGCTTTAACTCCTGTGACCTTTATTAAAGAAGACAACACTTTTGTAGGGCAAAGGGTATATTTTGCAGGAAACTTCGAGTCTTCGGGTATATCCGTTGACTGCGCCAGGGTTGGAAGACTTGGTGAATACCTCTCACTTCCGACGTTAGATAAAACGCTTCCTTTTATAAGACTTCGAGGGGATATCCCTCAAGGTGCGTCAGGCGGCCCTGTATTTGATGAAAACGGAGAGGTTTTGGGAATTGTCACCGCCCGTCGCACAGACACAAGCGAGGGCTACGCCCTTGACTCGTTCACGGTTCAATATGTTGTGTCAGAGGTAATAAAAAAAGGCTACGCCACCTGTTTTGACTTCGGAATAGAGGTAAAAAACATTGGGGGAATAGTAAAAGACGAGCCAAATCAGATAGCGGTCTCAAGCCTTAAAATAGGCTCTCTTGCCTCCGCCTTTTTGAAAGTGGGCGACGTTATAAAGGCAATAAAGATAAATGATGAGACCTTTAGAGTTCCTTTTTCTCACGTTTTTTCAAGGCTTTTGTTGAATGTGAAGGAAGAAGATAACATAACAATAGAGTATATACGTGGCGGGAAAGATGAAAAGTACGCCTTTACCGTCCATAAACGTTATATAAAAGAAATAAATTGACTAAAAAAGGAGAAAAGAAATGAAGATTGAATTGATTTTTATTGAACTTCTTTTGTTTTCCGTTTTGCTCGGCATATTTATTGCCCACAAAAAGAGCATCGGCGAAAGACTGGTACTGCTCGGAACAGTGCCTGTATCCTTCCTTGTTGCCTTTATTATAAGCAAAGCGGGAGCATTTGACTTCCTCGGTAAACTTATAGCAGACGCCATTACAGGTATCCCGTCGGTGTCGGCGTACGTTGAAAATTCTATGGCAGTCAAAACAGGACTTGCGGGAATTATCTCGGCTTTTCTACGTCCTGTCTTCACTACCGTAATTTTCTGGATACTGCTTGTTGTAACAAAAATTGTTGCTTCGGCTATAATAAGTAAAAAGAAGAAAGAGGGCAAAGGGCTTTTCGAGGCAGGAAAAAAAGCATTTGACAAAAAGAACGTTTCCGCCTGTGCAATTTCTGCCCTTGGCGCATTCCTGATTTTTATGTTTTCATGTCTTCCCATAAACTTTTTGTCCACCGCCTTTGAAGATGCAATAATTAAGGCTGAGGGCGAAAAGTATGCGGACACCTGGGTTCAGGACACCGCCACTCGTATTTCAAAGACCTATATGCCCACCTCAAACGAAGAAGTTTTCGGTTCTATTCAGCGTTTTACAGGTATGAAGGCTATTCTTCGAGGGGCATCAAACTCTCTTGCCACAGTTACACTTGAAACAAACGATGGAACGAAAGTTAAATTCAATGCCCTTGAACTTATGGGGATTATAGTTGGCGACGGAGTGGACGTACTCACCGTCTGGGAATATATTACAAGTCCCGACCACCACACACTTTCCGATATTTCCATGGTTTCTACCCCCATTCGTACCCTTGCGGATTCGTCACTTATAATGTCACTTGTCTGCGAAGTGGTGCAGTCCTATGAAGACGGAGACAATCACGCACTTAACACCTTTATGGCGGCGGCAAAGGAAAACTATTCTCCAAAAGACTCACATCTTCTGGAAGAAGACATAAGACTTCTTGCAGACGCCATTGACGTTGTCATCGAGGCGGGTGGCGATGAAGAAATATACAGTGACCACCTTGTAGAACTATTCTTACATCCTCTCGAAGACGAGGAAACGTCATATCTCTTTATTGAAGAGTTGTCAAAGACAAGTATCTACTCAAAGGCTCTTGTTTCCTTTACGGAATACGGAGTGAGACTCCTTTGTGACAAACTCCAGATAAGTGAAAACAGACTTGACGCTCTTGAAGATTTCAGATACGGAGTATTTGAAGGAGTGAACAACAGAAGCGAGGGTACAATCGACCTTAGCCTTGCCGAAAAGTTCATCGTTTACTGTGCAAATAACTCTGTCAGGTCAAATTCATATACTGTAAAAGACGAAAACCACCTCACCTCTCGTGATATGGAATTCAAGAACTATCAGCGTTATATGACAAGAAAAGAGGAAATTGAGAGGGCGTTTACCGCTTACCACGTAGAAGACAGCGCTCTTCCCACAGGTTTTGTTGCCTCTGACGGAACGGTTTATAAATATAATGAGACAAATTCAACCTGGTCAAAAAGCACTGCAAACAGTGTAAATTCACTTTCTCTGTTCTCGCATTTTCTCATTTCTCAGTCAAACGACAAGTTCAAAGCAGACCACAGTTTCACCTATGAAATGGAAGACGTTATAACCCTTGCTCACGAATATGAGAACAAGGCTCTCTCCCCAAGAGATATCTTTAACCGTTCAAAAGAGGCTGTGAAGGTTCTCTATAACGACGAAAACTACAATCCCGAAGGCATAACCTATTCCGACGAGATAACCTCTCTTATAACTGACAAAAAAGTATTTGACCAAAAGGATAACCACGCCGCCGCAAAGGCAATTTCAAGCGGTGCGGCATTTGCGGTGAAGTTCTTTGAAGAAGAGGACAAGACCACAGTTGAGATAGTTTTATCTAACTTCTCACTTGTCGGCAGACTCCTTGACGCCTTGTGCGAATATGAAATCACTTCAAAAGTTCCTGCAAAACTTCTCGTCGTTACCACGTCAAATCACGAGTTCGGAAAATATTTCGTTTCCGACAGTATTGTGAGAATTACCGAAAAGGTAAGCGTAGGTCTTTCAAGTTACGAAAACCTCTTTGGCTCGGTACAGGCAATTTACAACATTGTAGATAAAGTTATATTCTAATTAAGGAGTAAAAAGGATGAAAAAAGTTTTAATCTCACTGCTTTCACTTCTTGCAGTAGTTGCAGTCGTATTTACATCAATTCTTGTCTTTAACACCGTAAAAAAAGACTCCTTTGAAAACCCTTTCTCACTTTTCAGTGAAAAGGCGAACAGTTTTTCTCTTGACGTTAAAGTTGAGGGAGAGGGAAAAGTTGAGGGTGCTGAAAAGTACTACAAGAAAAACTCACTTGCTACCCTTGAAGCAAAGGCAAACGAAAACAGCGTTTTCTACGGTTGGTACGACGGTGAGGACAGATATCTGACCTCGTCTCCCGTATATTCCTTTACAATTGACGAAAATGCCACAATCGTTGCAAAATTCGGTGACAAAGAAGACTCGCTGAACTGGTCTGTTGAGTCGGTTTCCTCACTTTCAAGCGTAAAAGATAATTTTACCTTTGAAATTGACTGCGACAGAGAAGATGCCGAAGAATACCTCAAAGAAAACCTTAAAGTCGTTCAGTCTCAGTTCGTCGGCACAGAATTCGAGGACGACGCAAGTAAAAAGGTTAAGATAGAAAAGATTGACGAGGGAAAATTCGAGGTTTCTCTTGAAGAGGGCGAACAGTACGAAAAGGGTGTGTCCTACACCGCAGTAATTGAGGAAGAAAAAGAAGAAGGCAAAGAAGAAGGCAAAGAAGAAGAAGATAAACCCGACAAAGAAGAACTCGATGCCTCAATTAACTTTACAGGCTCAAATGAGGGTGACTTCAAGGTAGAAAAAGAAGAAACCGAAGTTATCGAAGCAAAGAAGGGTATGACCTCTTTCAGTTTAAAAACCGAGGTTACAAAACTCGTTGACGACGGACTTTTTGAAGGGGATGCAGGCGACAAGGCAGACTACGTTGTAGTAACTGATACCAAAGGCATTGTAGCAGGCGAAGTATTCCTTGTATACGGTGGGGCAACCGAAGAGGAAGAAAACGAAAACTCCTTCTACGCAAAGGCAAAGAGCGTTGAAGGAAACAAGATTGTTTATACACTTCCCGAACTTTCCGAAATCTTCGATAACCTTGATATCCATACAAATAACGAAATAGAACTTGACGGAATTGACTTTGATTCAAACCTTGTTGAAGGAGTAAAGGACGCTCTTTTAAACAACGAGAGTTTCATTCAGTTTGCAAATCTTTCCGAAAAGACTATCTCAAATCTTATAGACACAACAGGCTACGTAGTTGAGCCTTGTGCGAAATATCTTGGTGACAGGTTAAATATCAGCGTTGACTCTTACCTTAAAGACAAGACCACTGCCAAGGTAAAAATCGTTGCAACTCTTTTTGTTCCCATAACTAACGGTGAAAAGAGCACTTCTGTAGCGGTGAAGATGAATATTGAAAAGAATATTACACTTTCTCGCTATGCGAACCTTGTAATTAGTTTATTTGGAGGAATTCCCTCATACGATTTCAGTGTCAGCATCACAGACGAAGAAATTTGTGACGTTAATATCCTTGTAGACCCCAACGCTCCCAAAGAAATTACCGCTGAGGTAGTGCGTGACAAATTCACTACAGAATATAACCACGTTGCAAAAGATGCCCTTTTACTTGAAAAGGTTGACACAGTTAGTGCTACAAAGACTATTGACCTCTTTGAACTGTCTTTCACGTCAGGTATTTTAAAGTATTCTATCGACGTTGATATGGCTTTAAACCTTGACTTTACAGGCTCACTTAATTTGAAATCCACAACAACTAACACCGTTGAAGTGGGTGTTCGTTCAGAGGGTAGGTTAGGTATTCGTCCTTACACTAACCTTTACGGAAACGCAAACGTTTCATCCCTTACCGCAGTGGGTGACTCCTCTTACTCCAACACAGTTTCCCTTAAAGCTGACGTAAGGTTTATGAACGTTATCCTTTCAAGATATATGAAAAAACTTTCCTTCTCTATTGAAGAAGGTCGCAACTTTGAGAGTGAGGGACTTGTGAACACCGTTTCGGGTCACGTGCTTGGAAACCTTGAAGTAACCTCCAACTATAAAGCCGCTGCTTCTTACAAACTCTTCTCGGCATCGGGCAACTGGTCAAGCAGTATTCAGGAACACTCCCTTGGTAAATACGGAAACGAAAAAGCGATTGTCTCCTATGTAAATCAAAGTGCCCTTACAAAAGAAAAGGCGACTGTGAACTTTATAGGTAGCACCTTCGACCTTCTTTCCTCCGACCTTTTGGACGTGAGAGTTTATGACGCAAATTCAAACAAAATCACAAAAGAAAGTCTTGCCTCAGACAGCACAGACTACAAGGTGACTGTGACTACGGGAAAAGTTGGTATTTCCTATAAAGACGGAAAACTTTCTCTTGACGACCCCAAAGCCACTTATATCAAGGACACCGTTACAATAAAGGTTGAAAACAAGAATAAGGCATGGGGAAAATATAACAAGAACAAAGTTCCCACCTACCTTCCCGAAATTAAACTCTCGGTTGTCTACGGTAACGAAGACTTGTACTATGCAAGTATTGACAGCTCCCTTGAAAAAGAATTCAGACTTCTTTTCCGCAGTTACGACGATGAAAGTGCTGACGTGCTTCACTCTAACTTCTCAAATCTTGTAAATAACGTTATTTCAATCCCCGCTGAATACAACGACATCTTCTCTATAATTGCAGAAAGTTATATCAACAATATGTTTGGTGAAATAAGTTCTCTGAAGAAAATTGAAGACGATAACAGAACTCAGGAAAACGCTTTTGTTAAAGCGGAATCGGCGGCATTTGAATACCTTATGAACTTCATTAACTCGGTAATCAGAGACAAGGGAGTTGACGCAGGCGAAGCAGAAGATATGATGGCTTATATTGCAAAATCAAGTGCAATGAAGAAGACCATTATCGAAACTTCCCGTTCTTCTTCAGGAAAGACCTTGTCAAGTTACTATAAGAAGGCTTCAAAGGAAACTCAACAGATGATTGACAAGGCGGTTACCGCTTGTGAAAACACCGCGTCCGAATATGGAATTTCAGACGTGGCAAGAGCATTCAGAAGACTTCTTTCTTAAGAAAAGTTTTAAAAAGCAAAGGACAGAGAACTAATGTTCTCTGTCCTTTTTTTAGTTGTATAGAAAATGGAAAGTGCAGAATGCAGAATGCAAAATGCAGAATTAAGGAACAAATGCTTCGCATTTGAGTTGATTTTATTATAAGTTTAGCGGAAAATCCGCTAAACACTTAAAAAACTTAATCATTATAAAAGAGCGTTTTAGTCTATATACAAAGACTAAATCAACTTTTTGACAGTACTCACGTCTTCCGCTTTTTATTGTAAAAACTTTAGTTCACAGCCCGTAAAAGCAAGAGTATCTTTGAGGGAAAATCGCTAATATAATTCAGAGTGCAGAATGATGAGTGCAGAGTTAAGGACGATTTGCTTTGCAAATCTTCAATAATTATAAGTTTAGCGGAAAATCCGCTAAACGCACATAAATCAATTCAAATGCGAAGCATTTGTTCCTTTATTCTGCATTTTGCATTTTGCACTCTGCATTACAATATCCACAGAAGAATAGGCAACAAATAAAGCATAGTCCATTTTCATAGACTATGCTTTACTAAATCTCTTATAATGTCATTTCATTTCGGTTTTCACCAAAGAGACGTCATTTTCAGGGTTCGTAAGTTTGATGAGGAGGGCAGTGTTGTCGTCGTCAGCACACTTATTGCGTACTATCTCACCGCACTTTTCACAGCGGAAGACTATTATAAAGCCTTTTTTCGCATCGGGCAGGGTCTGGACGGGGCGTAAAACTCCCCGACAGGTGTTCTTTCTGTCCCCCGGCATCACGTCCACGTGCAAAGAGGACAGACAATAGGGACAGTGATTGCGAGAGGTGTAATGAAGGGGTGAAACCTCTTTTTTACAAACTTCGCAGATAAAACCGTTATCGTTTTTCTTAAATCTTTTTTCTTCCATTTTTTCTCTCTTATTTATGATACTTTTTTCCGTTTATTATAGTGAAAGCCCTGTAAATCTGCTCGGACAAAATAACCCGCATAAGTTGATGAGGAAAGGTCATTTTTGAAAAGGAGAGTTTCATATCACACGCCTTTTTAACCGTGTCGGAAAGTCCGTGAGAAGAGCCTATAATAAAGGTAATCTTTGAAAAACCCCCATCGGCAGAGGCGGTGAAAATACCTGCAAACTCTTCAGAGGTTACCCCATTTCCCTCAACACAGAGGGCTATTTTTTTACTTCTCGGGTCAAGTTTTTCAAGTATCTTTTCCCCCTCTTCCAAAAGAACCTTTTCAATTTGGTTTTTCTGTGGTGAGTCGGGGAGATTTCCCTCTTTTATAAGTACGTCTTCAAACTTTCCAAAGGCGGAAATACGTTTTGAATATTCAAGGAAGGCTTCTTTTAAATATTTTTCTTTAAAGTCACCTACGTGTATTATGGTAACGTTCATTTTTGACACTTTCGTTAAAATTTATAGTTTTAAACTCTTCTTTTTAACAAAAACGTTAAAATTAAGAGTTTTAGAAAATCTCCACCTCTGTCGGTGAATAAGCCGAGGCAACTTTTAAGGAATAGTCATCTTTACCTATCAGAGCACCTCTGGCACTTTCAAGGGCAAGGGTGGGAAGATTATTTTCTTCTGAAAGGTGGGCGAGAGTGAAACTTCTGCAACCTGCCTCATATAACTCTTTTATAAACTCGGCACAGTCAAAGTTTGACAAGTGTCCGCGAGGGGACAGAATTCTCTCTTTTAAATATTCGGGATAACTTCCACATTTAAGCATATTAACGTCGTGATTGCTCTCGATTATGATATTCTTTACGCCTATTAGCACCTGTCTCATATCGTCGGTAACCTGTCCGATGTCTGTGGCGTAACCAATACCTTTTTTGTCCTTTGTGGAGTTAAAGAGAAAACCGAGACTTGCCTCAACGTCGTGAGGGGTAGGAAAGGTGCGAATGGTCATTGTGCCGATTTCATAGGTCTTTCCTGCCTTTACAGTCATAACGTTTGATGCAAGAGTCTGACAGTCTTCAATAGTATTTGTATTTGTCGGCGTACATATGGCACGTGCAGTTTCCACTGTGGTGAAAATGCGGATACTATATTTTTTTACTATGTGTTTTAAGGCTTTTATATGGTCTATATGTTGGTGAGTTACGAAAATTCCCTTTACGTTTTCAAGACTGTCGCCGAGTTTCTCTATATTCTCTTTAATTCTTTTAAAACTGCCACCTGCATCAACTAAAATTGAGGTTTCCCCGTCTGAAATATAGGTGCAGTTTCCTTTTGAGCCAGAATAAAAAATATGCGTTTTCATTAAAATTCAAGTACCTTTACTTCAAGGTCTGAAATTTCCTCAAAGGTTGCAATAGTGCCTTTAACACTCACGCCACAGAAGCGGGATAAAATTTCAGACAAATCAAAAAAATATACGTTTTCGGGGATATCCTTTCCCCTTTGACAGAAAACTCCGTCACCCGTCAGTTTTCCGTATGCCTCTTTCTTTACCCAAAGGGAGTAAAAATCTTCAAGGGTCAAAATTTCTTTTCTTTCCTTTTCGGTGAAAAAGGAATTTTTAAGTCGGGATATGTCACGCCCTAATACTTCTTCCGCATCAATGCCACATTCCCCTTTATTAAGAAAGAGACAGAAAAGTTCTCCTGTGTGACTGACCGAAAAAGAATAGCCTTTTTCCTTTGTGAATACGGGTTTTCCTTTATCATTTTTTGAAAAAGGCTCGTCAAAGCCAAAATAATCGGCAATCGCCACCCTTTTCAGAGTGGCGGAGCCTGATTTTACCCTTTCACCTTTTAAAAGGTATAACGTGGGTTTATTCTTCATTTTCTTGTGTGTCGTCAGTTTCTTCAACTGTGTCGTCTGCTTCTTCTGTTTCGGGCAGGTCTTCTACTTCTTCGCTTTCGTCGAGAACCTCGTTACCCTCTTCGGTTTCCTCTGCCTGAACTCTTTGAAGTCCGACAATGGACTGTCCCTCGTTTAGTCTCATAAGAATTACACCTGCCGACGCTCTGCCTGTGGTAGAAATCTGATCGGCTGGAATTCTGATAAGTATTCCTTCGTTGGTAATGAGCATAATGTCGTCTTCCCCGTTAATTTCGGTAATTCCTACAAGACTTCCTGTCTTTTCGGTTATCTTCTGACATCTTACTCCCTTACCGCCTCTGCCTGAAAGACGGAAGGTTTCAATTCTTGAACATTTACCCATACCGTTTTCGGTAGCGGTGAGAAGGAGACTGTCATATTCTCCCTCGGCATTAGGTGTTGCGGTAATCATACCTACAACCTTTGCACCCTCTGTAAGTCTTATTGCTCTGACACCTCTTGCGGTACGTCCCATTACTCGAACCTTTTGTTCTTCAAACTTAATGGCAAGACCGTCACTTGTGGCAACGATAATCTGACAGTTGCCTTCGGTCTTCTTAACGAAGAGGAGTTTGTCGTCTTCGTCAAGACGAATGGCGTTAACTCCCCCTCGTCTGATATGACGGAAGAGATTTAAGGGAGTTCTCTTAATTACGCCCTTTTCAGTAACCATCACCAGTGTTTCTTCGGTATTGATTTTACTAACCGATACGAAGGCGGTAATAAATTCACCTTGTGACAGTGGCAGAACGTTATTCATATGTGAGCCCTTAGCGGTTCTTGATGCCTCGGGAATTTCGTAGCACTTCTTGATATAGAGTCTGCCGAGATTTGAGAACATAAAGAGGTAATTGTGGCTGTGAGAGATGAAAATATCCTTAACGGAGTCTTCTTCTTTGGTCTTCATAGCCGCAAGACCCTTACCGCCTCTGTTCTGTGCGGTGTAGGCATCGGCAGGGATACGTTTAATATATCCGTCGTGGGTAATGGTAATTACACACTTATGCTTTTCGATAAGGTCTTCAAGTACGATATCGTCTTCCGCTTCTTCAATAGCGGTGCGTCTGTCGTCCCCAAAACGCTTTTTAATCTCAAGCATTTCTTCCTTCATAATTTCTCTTATTCTGCTCTTGTTCTGAAGGATATCTTCAAAGTCTGCAATAAGGGCGTGAAGTCTTTCAAGTTCCTGCAAAATTGCATCAACTTCAAGAGAAGCAAGGTTTCCAAGAGGCATTTTAACAATAGCCTGTGCCTGTACGTCGGAAAAATCGAAGGCTTGAATTAAATTGTCTTTAGCGTCTTGTGAAGAACGGCTCTTTCTTATAATCTTGATAACTTCGTCGATATTATCAATGGCAATCTTATAACCTTCGTAGATGTGAGCCTTTGCTCTCGCTTTTTCAAGGTCGAAGTTTACTCGTCTTGTGATAACCTGTTCTCTGTGTCTGATGTAGTGAACGAGAATTTGCTTCAAGTTCAGGGTTTTAGGCTCGTTATCAACCAGGGCGAGCATATTCATAGCGCAGGTGTCTTGAAGTTGAGTATATTTATAAAGTTGATTTGCGATAACAAGTTCGTTGGCGTCACGTTTAAGTTCCACCACAATTCTCATACCGTTTCTGCCCGATTCGTCACGAATTTCGGAAATTCCCTCTACTCTCTTGTCTTTAACAAGGTCTGCAATAGATTTTACAAGGTTTGATTTATTTACAGAATAGGGAATTTCGGTATAAACAAGGCTCTTGTGGTTCGCCTTTTCTTCAACGTGGTAAACAGCACGTACCATAACGTGACCTTTACCTGTAAGGTACGCCTGTTTAATGCCGGAAGTACCGTAAATCATAGCACTTGTGGGGAAGTCGGGGCCCTTGATATATTCCATAATATCAAGAACTTCACATTCGGGGTTCTCCATAACGAAGATCGTTCCGTCAATTACTTCCGACAGGTTGTGAGGGGGAATGTAGGTCGCCATACCTACCGCAATTCCCACAGAACCGTTTACAAGAAGGTTAGGAAATCCTGAGGGAAGAACGGTTGGTTCTTCAAGTTTATTATCGAAGTTGGGGGTAAAGTCAACTACGTTCTTTTCAATATCGGTAAGGAGTTCGGAAGCAATTTTCGACATTCTCGCTTCTGTATAACGGTAAGCCGCCGCACCGTCTCCGTCAATGTTACCGAAGTTACCCTGTCCGTCAATGAGGGTATAACGCATGGAGAAAGGCTGTGCCAGACGTACCATTGCGTCATAAACCGAGGAGTCACCGTGAGGGTGATAGTGACCCAGCACGTTACCGACAGTGGTCGCCGACTTACGGTAGTCTTTATCGTGAGTCAGATTATCCTCATACATGGAGTAAAGTATTCTTCTGTGGACAGGTTTAAGTCCGTCACGTACGTCAGGCAGTGCTCTGGACACGATAACCGACATGGCATATTCGATATAGGACTGCTTGACTTCTTTATTTATCTCTACCTGTTTGACGTTCTGTCCTTCAAGATATATATCCATTTTTATCTTTTCCTCTTTCTTTCCACAACTTTTCAAGAGACCTTTGTGGAAAACTTTTCTCAAAATTTTTATGTGGAAAATTTTAGTGTATTTAACTTTTGATTTTTATTTAATTTTTTTCAAAAATTTATTCTTTTGAAAATTTTACCTATAAGCCTTGACTTTTTTTGATTAAACTAAATTTGACAAAGTCCTTTTGTTACTTTTTTTGCTCCTAAAAGTTTTACACAGAGTTTTCCACAACCTGTGGAAAACTTCAGCGAAAGGCAGTTTATGTCAGAGTTTGTCACAATTTTTATACGTCAAGATTTGTAACGTACTTGGCGTTCTGTTCAATAAATTCACGTCTTGGCTCAACCTTGTCTCCCATAAGAAGTGTGAAGGTTTCGTCTGCCGCATAGGCATCTTCAATGGACACTTGGAGAATGGTTCTCGTTTCGGGAGACATTGTAGTTTCCCAGAGTTGTTCGGCATTCATTTCACCAAGACCTTTATATCTGTCTGCCTTGGCATTTGCCCCCATTTCTGCAAGTAATTTATCTCTTTCTTCCTCTGTAAAGGCGTATTTCTGCTCCTTGCCCTTATGCACTCTGAAAAGAGGTGGCATAGCACAGAATACGTGGCCCTGTTCAATGAGAGGTCTCATATGACGGAAGAAGAAGGTGAGAAGAAGTGTCTTGATGTGTGAACCGTCAACGTCGGCATCCGCCATAAGTATGATTTTTCCGTAACGGAGTTTAGTTATATCAAATTCGTCGCCAATTCCTGTTCCAAGTGCCTGAATAATGGGAATAATTGAAGTGTTTGAATAAATTTTATCAAGGCGGGATTTTTCAACGTTGAGGATTTTTCCTCGAAGAGGCAGAATTGCCTGAAACTTTGAGTCTCTTCCGTCCTTTGCAGTTCCTCCCGCAGAGTCTCCTTCTACAAGGAATACTTCTGTATTTGCAACAGTTTTATCCTGACAGTCTGCAAGTTTTCCCGGAAGGACGGTACTTTCAAGGGCAGTTTTACGTCTCGTCAGTTCCCTTGCCTTTTTCGCCGCTTCTCTTGCTCGACAAGCGGAAAGTGCTTTATCTATAAGAACTTTTGCAACTGCGGGATTTTCTTCAAAGTATTCGCCAAGTTTTTCTGTAACAAGGCTATCTACCATAGGTCTCATTTCAGAGTTACCAAGTTTTGCCTTTGTCTGTCCTTCAAACTGTGCTTCGGGAAGTTTTACGCTGACAACAGCGGTGAGTCCTTCTCTTACGTCTTCACCTGTAAAGGACTTGTCTCCGTCCTTTAAAAATCCGTATTTCTTTCCGTATTCTACAAAAACCTTGGTAATACCCGATTTAAAGCCTGTTTCGTGGGTACCGCCTTCAATGGTATTTATATTGTTTGCAAAGGTCATAAGGTGTTCGGCATATCCGTCGTTATACTGAAGGGCAACTTCTGCAGAAACGATACCCTTTTTAGCCGACAGATATATTACCTCGGGATTTAAAACTTCACTTTGCTTTTTGGAGTTTAAAAACTCTACGAAACTTGAAATTCCGCCCTCATAGCAAAATTCGTTGACCTTAACGGACTCCTCTTTTTTATAGTGAACGTTTTCTTCAAACTCGTTGTATTCTTCGCCTTTTGCTTCATTTAATATTGCATCGGCATTGTCCTTTTCTTCCGACCCTGCCACAATATTTTCTTCTGCTCTGTTATCAATTAAGTCAATTCTGAGTCCTGCATTCAAAAACGCCTGTTCACGAAGGCGGTTAAGTACGGTGGTATAATCGAACTCAACTGTTTCAAAAATGAGAGAATCGGGCTTAAAACGAACTGTGAGACCGTGTTTCTCGGTCTTGCCCACAAGTTTTAATTCTCTTGCAACAGTTCCTCTTTCAAAACGTTCGGTATATTCCTCTCCGTTGTAGCAGTTGACTATTTCAACCCATTCCGACAGGGCGTTAACAACAGATGCACCAACGCCGTGGAGACCGCCTGAAATCTGATATCCGCCGCCACCGAATTTTCCTCCCGCGTGGAGTACTGTAAATACGACTTCAACAGTAGAAAGACCTGTCTTTTCGTTAATTCCCGTAGGTACACCGCGTCCGTTGTCCTCAACGGTTACGCTTCCGTCCTTTTCAAGAGTAACTTTAATGTGGTTACAGTGTCCTGCAAGGGCTTCGTCAATGGAGTTATCTACAATCTCATATATCAGGTGGTGAAGACCCCTTTGAGAAGTAGAACCGATATACATACCCGGTCTTTTTCTTACGGCTTCAAGTCCTTCAAGAACCTGAATCTGACCGGCGCCGTATTCTTCTGTTACGTTTTTGATTTCGTTTTCCTTCACTGTATTTTCCTTTTCAGCCTTTCTTTAAGTGTTGTGGATGCCACTTGGGTAATTATTACTTTGGAATTTTTTTTATTTTTTTCACTTGTTATAATATACGCTTTTGGAATGTCGTCACAGACGTTTTCTACCTGTCCTCTTTTTTGACTTATAAAAAGAAAATCTCTTGTGACTCTTGACACCGTTGAAGTATCCATATCGAAAATACCTATGATGTCACCTGCTTTTACGCTTTTGGATTTACCTGCAAAAAGAAAAATTGCCATAAAATTTACACCTTTTTGTATTTTCCTTTTTCAACGTAGATTTTTTCTCCCTTTAAAAACTCTGTGTCTTTTATGCAAGAAGTAATCATAACCTGTTTACCGTATAGTTTTGAGAGTATATACTCCTGCCTTTTTTCGTCAAGTTCTGACAGAATATCGTCAAACAGATAAATTGGAGAGGAGTTTGTCTTTTCTTCTATCAGTTCGCCTTCCGCAAGTTTCAAGGCTATTACCGCGCTTCTTTGCTGACCTTGTGAACCGTAGTGACGAAGGGGAATATCGTTTACAAAAATCTCGATATCGTCTTTAATAGCGCCTGCTGTAGCACATTTATAGTTGATATCTCTTTGTCTCATAGAGGGGATAAGAGTTGAATAGAATTCGAGAGCATCTTTCTTTTCAGATAAACCCGACATTTTAAATTCGTAACTTAACTTATCACCCGACATTTTTTCAAGGTGTACTTTTGCCCTTTCAAAAATCTCTCTTGCCCATTCTTTTCTTATTTCGGTGATTTTTCCGCCAAGTTTTATAAGACTGTCGTCATATACGTCGAGAAGTATATTTTGACTTTCTGTGCCCTTATAATCTTTTAAAAGGGCATTTTTTTCTCCCACCGTCTTTGAATGTTTAAAAAGAAGTGTTATATAACTCTTTTTAATCTGACAAAGTGAAGAATCCATAAGGGCTCTTCTCTCGCTTGGCCCGTTTTTAATAATCTTCAAATGCTCGGGCACGAAAAGAACTGCTCTGAAATTTCCAAAAAAGTCGCTCATTTTTGAAATTTTTATTCCGTTGTAATAAAAACTTCTCTTTTCATTCTTTGAAAAATTCACTTCATAGTTACAAATTCTTCCCATTTCTTCAAAAACTGCCACAATTTTCCCACTGTCTGCACCGAATTTTATCAGGTCGTGGTCTTGATTTGTGCGGAAACTTTTTGAATTTGCAAAATAGTATATTGCTTCAATTATATTTGTCTTTCCCTCGGCATTATTTCCATATATCAGATTGGTGTCGGGAGAAAATTCTATTGTTTCGTTTTCTATATTTCTGAAATTTTCAGCCTGAAGTTTTATTATTTTCATTGTTCGTCGTTAAGTCTTACAGGCAGAACGAGATAGAAATAAGAATCGTGGTCAACAGGTTGAACACTCATTCCAACAAGAGAAGTTTTAAATCTTAATACAACCTCTTCATCGCCGCTAAGTGCCGCTGCACGAAGGGCATCTAAAAGATATCTGTTGTTAAATCCTATTTCAAGGTCACCGCCTGTTACCTTTGCGGAAATTTCGTCACGAACCTTTCCGTTTACGCTATCGCAGGACAAAAGAAGTCCGTCGGGCATAACTGTAATTTTAACAGGGCTCTTCACTCTTTCGTCTATTACAAGTCCTGCTCTTTCACAACTTGCGATAATATCGTCAAGTTTTACACGAACTTCAATGGAAGTATCCTTGGGAATAGGCTTTAAATAATCTATATATTCGCCCTCAATAAGTCTTGAGAAGAAATAGAGATTATCAAAATTCATAATTATATGTTTGTTTGTAAGTTCTGCTCTTACAACGTCGTCTGAATCGTCGAGAAGTTTAATAAGTTCCTGAAGTGTTTTACCCGGAACTATAAACTTCATAATTTCACTTGAATTTACAGTTTCGTGACGGATTGAAAGACGGAAGGCGTCACAACTTACAAGAGTCATTTTATCTGCATTTATTTCAAAGTTAATACCGGTTAGCACAGGTCTCTTTTCATCAAGAGAAACAGAGAAGAGAAGTTGCTGACAGAGTTTTTTAAGAATTCCTTTTGGAATTTCAAAATATCTGTCACCTGAAAGTTCGGGAATTGAAGGATAACCTTCGGTAGAAAGTCCTAAAATTTCAAACTTGATTTTTCCTGAAATTATAGTAACCTTGTGATTCTGGTCGGCAGAAATTTCTACCATACCGTCGGGAAGCGCTCTTAAAATTGAAGTAAGTTTCTGAGCATTTAAAAGAAGTTCGCCCTCTTCTTCAATATATATATCGGTTTCAGTCTTTACGCCTTTTGCAAGGTCGTAGCCTGTGACGGTGAGTTTTCCGTCACCTGCTTTAAAGAATATACATTCAAGTGCGGGAATAAGCGCCTTTGTAGAAAGTGCGCACAAGGTAGGGGTAACTGCTTCAAGTAAAGTTTTCTTTTCTGCTTTAATTTTCATTTTTAACTCCCTGTGTTCAAAGTTATAAACACACAATAATTATTTTTTTTATTCCTTCAAAAATAGGGTCGGACTATATAATATATTATATATATTAAGTCGTAGTAGTAGGGGGTGTCGGAATTGTGGGAAAGTCTCAAAAGCCTTTTATTGTAAAGATAATTTCATTTTTTCCCTGTTAAAAATCTGTGGAAAAGGTGAGGTGACAATTTCAGACTTTTTCTGACACAAAAAATATCCTCAAAAACGGGTTGTGGAAAAGTGAGAAAAAACCACATTTAATCCACAGAGTTTCTATCATTTTCCTGTGAGTTCTCTTATCATTGCATTTATTTCAAATTCAAGAGCAGGGTCGGTCTTTATATCTTCATAAATCTTTGAATATGCCGACATAACCGACGTGTGATGCATACCGAAGTAAGCGCCGATTTCGGTAAGTGACATATTGGTGATAGTTCTCATTATGTAAATTGTAACGTGTCTTGCGTTTGAAATTTTCTTTTCTCTCTTTCTGCCCTTGATTTCTTCAACGGGAACGGCATATTTTTTGCCTACCATTTCAAAAATTTCGTCAACTGTAATACCTGTAGGTACAGCGTTTGAGAAAAGGTCTTGTAGACAGGATTTAACGGAATCCTGATCAAGACGTGTTCCGTTGAGCATACTTGCAGCCCTTAGTCTCTTTATTGCCCCCTCAAGTTGTCTTATGTTGCCTTTTAAGTTATCCGCAAGGAAAATAAGAATACTGTCGGGAATTGTAATATTCAGGCTTTGTGCCTTGTTTTTGAGTATTGCAAGACGGAGTTCGTAGTCGGGGGGTTGAACGTCAACGGAAAGACCCCATTCAAAGCGTGTGCGAAGACGTTCTTCAAGGTTAGGAATGTCCTTTGGAGGACGGTCGGAGGCAAGAATTATCTGCTTTTTGTCCTCGTGTAAGGCGTTGAAGGTGTGGAAGAATTCTTCCTGTGTTGAGGGCTTACCTGCTATAAACTGAATGTCGTCAACCAGAAGTACGTCGGCTTTTCTGTATCTGTCTCTGAAATATTGCATGGGTATTTTCTTTGACAGAGAGCGTATCAGTTCGTTTGCGAAATCCTCGCCTCGAACGTAAACAACGTTTGTATTCTCTCGACGGAGAAGTATCTCGTTTGTAATTGCATAAAGAAGGTGAGTTTTACCAAGACCCGAGTCCCCATATATGAAAAGGGGGTTATAGATGTGGTCGGCATTTTCCGCAATAGCACGACAGGCAGCGTGGGCAAATTTATTGGTATTTCCTACAACGAAGTTGTTAAAAGTATATTGTGGATTGTAGGTCATATAAATTTCGCCACCGTCTCCAACTTCTCCCTGAATCCTCTCGTCACTTACCTCGTCGTCAAGTCTGAAAGCGGGACGTTCCACGATATTAACCTTTTCGTAGTCGGGCCTATCGTCGAAGATGTCAAGGTTGATTGCAACGTTAAAACCGATGACCTCGGCAAGATATTTTTCAAGGGTTGAAAGGTAGCGGGATGACACAATATCTTTTTTAAGTTGTGTCTTTGTATTTATCAGGGCAAAATCGTTGGTGAGTTTCACAAGTTCAAGGTCTCTGAACCACAAATTGTAGGTGGGTTCTGAGAATTCACCGCTCTCTGCTATTTTTGACAAAACGCAGGACCAAATTTCATTTAACGAATCCATTTATTTTTCCTTCCAAAAAATTTTCTACATATATAATAATATTCAACAGTTACATTATAACACATTCTCCTCAATCTTGCAAGAGTTAAATTCGTATCTTTGGTTAAAAACGAAATGAAAAAACTACTTAATTTTTAATAGAGTGCACTTTGTTTTTATGGACTATACTTTGCTGTTCTCTTTCTTTTCGGGTTGTGTGCTTAAGTTTTTGTCTTTTTGGTTAAAAACGAAATGATATCATATACGTTTAGCGGATTTTCCGCTAAACTTATATAATATTTAATTCAAATGCGAAGCATTTGTTCCTAAATTCAGCATTCAGCATTCTGCACTCTGCATTTAAGATGTTTAGCGGATTTTCCGCTAAACTTATATAAAAAAGTGCAGTCTATTTTTCATAGGCTACACTTTTTGAAGTTATATTAACTTTTTATTTTTATGTTTTCACCAGAAAGACGTCAACGGAAAATTCGTCAGACAACTTTTTGAGGTTAACCTTCTTTTGCCCAAGGTATTGGGACAGGAGTTTTTCAGGAACTTCAAGAAAGACCTTTTCACCTTTTTTAAGGTCCATTTTGCGAAGTTTTTCCCGCATTTCGTCAAGGCGTAACCGAGATAAAATTAACTCCCCTATTGCATCGTGATAGTCTCCTGCAATAACGTCGTCGGAGTGTAAACCTTCTCCGGATTGAAGGCCTATTCGGATAACGTCGACGTTGTTTTTTAAAAAAAGACCAACAACTTTTGCCCCACGCTCCACAGTTTCGTCAAGGGTAGGCGGTTGATACTTTCCCGAAAGATAAAGGTCACCAAGGGCGGTGGAACTAAATACGACAGTGGGGTAAACTCGGGCGCTTGTAGCCCCGTGGGAGATTATGTCAAGGGCAGTCTGCCTTTCATTTTCCTCGTTTCCCCCAAACATACCCGTCATCATCTGCCCTGTCAGTTCAAAACCCTCTTTTACAATCAAATCCATTGCGTAAAGTGAGGTTTTGGCGTCGTGACCTCTCTTGTTAAGGGTCAAAACTTCGTCGTTTGTAGACTGAATTCCAAGTTCGATATTTGCAACTTTGTAAAACTTTAAAATACTGAGTATCTCTTCGTCAATATAATCGGGTCTGGTGGAAAGTCTTATGGACGAAACTCGCCCCTCTTTGATGAATTTATTTGCGGTTTCAAGAAGTTTTATCATAAGAGAACGCTCAATTCCTGTAAAACTTCCGCCAAAAAATGCCACTTGAGGCACAAAGGACGAAATTGTCCCAAGTGCCTTTTCGATTTCTTCTTCAACTCCGTCCACGTCAAAGGAAGTTCTTCCCGAAATAGTCCTTTGATTACAGAAAACACAATCGTTGGGGCATCCTATGTGGGGTACGAAAATAGGGATATTGGCGTGACGTTTCATGCCCTCTTCCACTTAGTTCCCTGAGGGGTATCTTCAAGGACAATTCCCTTGTTTTTGAGTTCTTCTCTGATTTCGTCGGCTCTCGCATAGTTCTTTTCTTTCTTTGCCGAAATTCTCTCGGAAATCAGGTCTTCAATCCACTTTGTGTCCTCTTCTTCTTCGGGAACGAGGAAGCCCATAAGTCCTACAAGTTCCTTATATATAGCGTAAATTTCTTCAAGGTCGCCTTTTGTAAGAGAAGTGTCGGAAATAAGGGTGTTAATCTTTCTTATCATTTCAAAAATGGCAGAAATTCCGTCTGCGGTATTGAAATCGTCGTCCATTGCGACAATGAATTTTTCGCGGTATTCACCCAGTGCATTTATGTCTTCGGTCTTTGTGACACCGCCTTCTTTTGCATTTTTAAGAGCGTACTTTATTCCGTTTTCACAGTTGTACATACGTTCAAGAGAAGCCTTTGACTGCTCTAAAATGTCTGCAGAGAAGTTAATGGGACTTCTGTACTGAGCAGAGACAAGGAAAAAGCGAATTGCAGGATAGGAGTACTTTGCCGCAGCGTCACGGACGGTGAAGAAATTGCCAAGAGACTTTGACATTTTCTTGTTATCCACGTTTATATATCCGTTGTGGATAAAGGCACGGCAGAAAGGAACGCCGAAAGCGGCTTCAGACTGTGCAACTTCGTTTTCGTGATGTGGGAAAGTCAGGTCCTGACCGCCTCCGTGAAGGTCGATTGTCTTTCCGAGATATTTATCAACCATTGCCGAGCACTCGATATGCCAACCCGGTCTTCCTTTTCCCCAAGGGGAGTCCCAATAGGGTTCACCCTCTTTGTACGCTTTCCACAGAGCGAAGTCAAGGGGGTCGTGTTTTACGTCGTTTACGTCAATTCTCGCTCCGCTTTCAAGGTCGTCTACGTCAAAACCGCCAAGTCTGCCATAGTCCTTGAATTTACGTGCCGAGAAGTAAACGTCACCGTTTTCGGCAGGGTAAGCGTAGCCTTTTTCGATAAGGATTTTAATGATATTTATAATTTCTTCCATATTTTCCGTGGCTCTTGGATGGAAGGTGGCGGGAGTTATGCCAAGGCCTTTTGCATCGGTGAAATATTCTTCAATATACTTGTCTGCAACTGCCTTGACTGTGGTGTTTTCTTCCTTTGCTCTCTTTATCATTTTGTCGTCGATATCGGTGAAATTCTGTACGAAAGTTACCTTGTTTCCTCTATATTCGAGGTATCGGCGAAGCAGGTCGAAAATAACGAAACAACGTGCGTTTCCTACGTGGAAATAGTTATAAACCGTGGGGCCACAGGCATACATTCTCACGGTGTTATCCTTAAAAACAAGTTCCTCTTTTTTCTTTGTAAGTGAATTATAAAACTTCATATTATTCTCCTTTTTCCAGTGTCTCTATTTTCTTTTGTAGTTTTTCAATTTCCGCCCTCATTCTGCAAAGTTCTTGGGAAACGGGGTCGGGAATGTGTATCTGGTCAAGGTCGGATTGTCTCTGACCGTCCCTTTTTACAACTCGTGCAGGAGCGCCAACAGCAGTTGAATCGGGGGGAATTTCGGTAAGAACCACTGACCCTGCGGCAATTTTTGCCCTGTCCCCTACTTTGAAAGGGCCAAGAACCTTTGCCCCTGCGCCAACGAGGACACCGTTACCTAAGGTGGGATGTCTCTTTCCAATATCTTTTCCCGTACCGCCAAGGGTTACTCCTTGGTAAAGTGTACATTCATCACCAATTTCGGCAGTTTCGCCAATAACTACCCCTGAACCGTGGTCAATGAACAGCCCTCTGCCAATAGTCGCACCGGGGTGTATTTCAATGCCTGTAAAAAATCTGCCCGTTTGGGAGATAAGTCTGGCAATAAAGAAAAGTCGGTGTCTATAAAAGAAATTCGCAATTCTGTAATAAATCAAGGCGTGAAAGCCTGAATACAGGAAGAAAATTTCAAAAATATTTCTCGCGGCGGGGTCGCGGGATTTAATCGACTTCAAATCCTCAAATATCTTCATTTAGGTTCCTTTCTTCGTCTCTTTGGTGAAAAACGAAATGAAATTGGGTATAGAATATAGTAAGGCGTAATCTGTTTTTAAAGTTTATGCTTTGTTTGTCATCTGTTCCAATATATAATTTTTTCAAAGTAAGAAGTTCTGCGAACTTCTTTTCATCTATTTCAATTTCATTTCTTCGTTTCTTGCTCGGACTACTGTACATAAGTACAGTTACGCCTTCGCAATAAACGATTTTCCCTCAAAGATACTCTCTCTTTTCATTTGGGTTATGTGTTGAAGGCTCAAAGTCCTTTCTTCGTCTCTTTGGTGTGCATTTTTGGTTAAAATACAGAAATGAAAAGGTTATTAAGTTTTTAATAAAACAAAAACCATTCACAAATCTTAACTTTTTCAAAGCATTCTATATATACAGTTTTCTTCGGAAAGAAATTCTACGAATTTCTCTTGAATTTTTTATTTCATTTCTTCGCGTGTTGCTCGGACTGGCGTACCATTGTACGCCGACGCCTTCGCACTTGAGCGGGGGATTTTTGTGGTGTAGCGTTTAGCGAAACCTACAAAAATTCAAGCCATACAGGGAGCGTAGCCGAGCAGTGTGTGAGGCTAAAGCGAGTCGGACTGCATTTTACATATCTTCCTTATGTATTATATAAGGGGAAGCGGGTTTTGGGTAAAATAAAAAACCGCCCTCTGTCAAGAGGCGCGGTTGCGCGGTTCCACTCTTATTTATAACTTTTTCTTTTTTGCTTGTCCCGATTTCTCGGCGGCCGCACTTTCACAAAATAAGCAATAGACGTTCACACCAAACACGTCCTCTCTGAATTGCTTTTTTCTTGTTACTCTTGCCAAACAGACTATCCTCTGCCGACTTGCAATATATTAAATTCAAAGTAGTTCAGTATGAGTATAGCATATAATAATACAAAAAGCAAGTCACAGGAGCACCCTATACTTTATTTTTATTTACGATTATCCGTAATTTGTGTTTTTGGATTTTGGGGCAAAAAAACACAAGATATAGTGTCTTTCACTTAAAAATCGCTCCCAAAAACTCAACTTCACAGGTCGGCTTTGGCAAATTTGCGGAAGGATGAGCAAAAATTTTTAGCAAAGTGACAAAAATACAGGCTTGTTTTTGGGCAAAATTAAGAGGATTTGATAATATTTTTACGAAAACACGTAAAATTTAACAAAAAAGCGTCAAGATTTTGGTGGAAAATTGACGGAAAAAGACGGGTCAGGAAAATATTGTGATTTGATTTATTTTTGCCTTTATGATAAAATAACTACACTAAGAAAGATATGCCATAAAGGAGGTGTTACCCATGGGACAGGATAATCTCGAGAACTCTCAGACAGCGGAGTCTTCAACTATCAACGAAAGTGGAAGAAGACCTGCGAGAAGACAGACTTTTACCGGTCTTTACCGTACGTTCAGGCGTTCGGGATTGGGTAAAATCGACTCGGCATTCAACGCTCTTTACATATGCCAGACCAACAGGTGTTGTCGTGAGAACTTGAATTCCAACAACGTGGGCGACGGATTCTTTAGTCATCCCACAGGTTATTACAGTTCCAAGGCAGAGAGCATCAGACGTGCGGCGAAAACAAGAACTCTTAGTTTTCTTGAAAGGGTTGCGAAAATTCTTTCCCCTCTTACAAGAAGTGTTGAGAAAAAGGGCAATTCACCTGTAATTTTCGACAACAGTGAGGCTTGTCTTAAAAAGGCGCTCTGCTTGTTAAAACGCTCTTCAAAGGCGGTTTGTGTAACAGCTGCTGCACTGCTTTTCGCAATTTCCATTTACATAAACAGTCAAAAGAACACAGTTGTGGAAGTTAAGATAGACGGTGTGGTAATTGGCGAAGTTAAGAGTCTTGAAACGGTAGACACCGCGCTCGACCGAGTTAATGCCAAGATTTCTTCTCTTATGGGCGAGGTTTTCACTTTCCCTCATGAAGTTTCCTTTACTATAAAGAACAAGAACAGTTCCGATTGTATGGATATAGACAGCGTTTGCGACGTTTTATATACTTACACTGAAGAATACATAACCACAGCCTATGGGTTGTACGTTGATTCTCATCTTATTGCGGTTTTGAATTCCAGAGACGATATTGTATCCGTCCTTGACACCGTTAAATCCGAGCACATGGCACTGACGGGTGAAGATGAGGATATTGCAAATAATATCGAGATAAAGTATCAGGAATACGCTAAAAACAGTATTATAGACAAGGAAACACTCGTTTCTATGTTCTCGGTTGTCCCTGAAAAGAAAGAGGATAACGCAAGAGTTGACGCGCTTCTTTCTTCTAACGAAAACGTTTCCTTTACTCTTGGCGGCGAGATTGTACCCCTCGGACAACGCCTTGCAGAAGCGGTATCCGGCGAAGAAGGACAAAACACAATCGTCCTTGACTTTGTAACTTATGAAGAAGTAACTCTTCGAGAGACTGTTCCTTTTGAGACCGAGTATATTACCGACGACACTTATTATACAAGTCAGAAGGTTGTACAACGTTCAGGTAAAAACGGAAAGGCTAGTAACACTTACCGAGTAAAATACGTAAACGGAGTTGAAGACTCCCGAGTACTTATTAATTCTACAACTATTCAGGAAGGACGTTCTTGCATTATAAAGGTTGGAACGAGAATTCTTCCCGAAACTATGACCCTTGATGAAAATGACGGAAAATATATGATAAATCCTGTTCCCTTGGCGTATGTCAGCGACTACTTCGGTTGGCGTACACTTAACGGAAGACGTACTTATCACCAAGGTCTTGACCTTGCCGCCATGAAGGGAACTCCCATTTATGCTGCGGCATCGGGAGAAGTAATTTTGGCAAGTTACAGTTCTTCCTACGGATACGTAGTGAAAATTGAACATGCCGACGGACTTGTTACCGTCTATGCCCATTCTTCAAAACTCCTTGTAAAAGTTGGAGACGTAGTTGAACAGGGCGAAGAAATCGCCAGAGTTGGCTCAACAGGTTATTCCTTTGGATACCACTGTCATTTTGAAGTTATAAAAGACGGAGAAAAGGTTGACCCTGAAGATTATATTTACACTCTTGAGTGATTGTCTCTTTGGTGAAAATACAGAAATGAAATGATATTATAAAGACATAGTAAAGCGTAGTCTTTAAAAAAGGCTACGCTTTATATATTTGATATTCTAGTGTGTATGTTGTAAATGCAGAGTGCAAAATGCAAAATGCAGAATAAAGGAACAAATGCTTCGCATTTGAGTTAATTTTATTATACGTTTAGCGGATTTTCCGCTAAACTTATAATTATTGAAGATTTGCAAAGCAAATCAACCTTAATTCTGCACTCATCATTCTGCACTCTGAATTATATTAGCGATTTTCCCTCAAAGATACTCTTCTCTTTTCATTTAGGCTGTGTGTTGAAAGTTTGAGTCTCTTTGGCTAAAACCGAAATGAAATTATAATAAATAGTAAAGCATAGTCTATAAAAATAGGCTATGCTTTATATATTTTCTTTTTTGTTTGGTTACATATCTAAAGTTTTGAAGGTATAGCCTTGGCTTTTTAACGTTCTAATAAACTCACCTAAAATTTTGGCATTGGTGGAAGAAGTGGGGTGGAGCAGAATTACAGCACCGTTGTGCATACGTGACAAAAGTTTATTTATGGCGGCATCGGGGGACATCTGTGCCTTTTCGTCCCAATCTGCATAGGCGAGACTCCAAAATACCGTTTTATAGCCTAATTCCTGCGCCCATTTCAGATTTTGTTCCGAAAATGCACCGCAAGGGGGTCGGTAAAACTTTGCCAAATCTTTTCCCGTCTTTTCTTTAAAGTCCTTTTCAAGACCTTCTATTTCTTCCTTGAAACTTTCAAAGTCACTCATTTTTGTCATATCCTTGTGATGAGACGTGTGGTTCGCACATAAATGTCCGTCTGACACGATTGAGTCAAGGTATTCACCGTTTACTACGGTGTGTCGCAAGAGGAAAAAGGTTGCCTTTACGTCTTCCTCTTTCAAGGTGTCGATGATTTTTTTAACGTTTTCGTTTTCGTATCCTAAATCAAAGGTTAGATATACGCTTTTTTCATCTGGACCTATATAAAAACCGCCGTATTCGTCTAAAAAATGTCCCTCAACTGCCCCCGACGGACGAGTGTTGTCGCAGGTGGGGTTGTAGTACCACTCTATACGCTTTGTGCCTGTACTTGCTAAAACGCCTGTTGACAGAAGGCAGACACAAAGAAAAATATTGATAAGTTTTTTCATTTTTTCACCTGTTGTTTTTACTTTTGGGGAACTTTTGTTCCCTTTTTATATTCTGCCCCGAAAGGAAAGATTGTTTCGTGACTTCTGTCAAAATCTCTTTTTTAAAAAACACTTTATTTTTGTAAAAAATTATGGTAAACTACAAATATAAAAGAAAAGATAAAGGAAATTTTTGTTTTGAAAAAATGCGAACTTTTAGCCCCTGCAGGTTCATATGAAGCCTTTGTTGCGGCAATAAAAGCAGGTGCCGATGCCGTTTATCTCGGTACAGGAAGCCACAACGCCAGAATAGGCGCGAAAAACTTCACCGAAAATGAACTTGAAAGAGCCATCGGTGAAGCACGTCTTTACAACAGAAAAGTTTATATAACTCTAAACACTCTTGTTTCCGACAGGGAAATGGGCGACGTTCTTTCTTCTGTTAAAACCCTTTTACAAATGGGCGCAGATGCCTTTATTGTACAGGATTTAGGACTTATTTCGGCAATAAAGGAAGCCTTCCCTTGTGCCGAAATTCATGCAAGTACCCAGTGTGTCACCCATAGCTTAGAACAGATAAAAGCCCTTGAAACGCTGGGCGTTAAAAGAGTGGTTTTGTCACGTGAACTGGACAGGGACAACATAAGACATATTTGTCGTACGTCCAATTTAGAAATTGAAGTTTTCGTACACGGGGCGCTATGTGTCTCGCATAGCGGTGGATGTCTTTTCTCTTCTCTTGTAGGAGGGAGAAGCGGTAACAGAGGCGAATGTGCTCAGCCTTGCCGACTTCCCTATACAGTTAAAAACCTTGACAACAAATACCCTTTAAGTCTGCGTGACCTGACCTTGTCAGAGCACGTTGAAGAACTGCTTGAAATGGGAGTAAACTCCCTTAAAATAGAGGGTAGAATGAAAAGTCCCGACTACGTTTCGGGAGTTGTGTCGGTGTTCAGACGACTCCTTGACGAAAAGAGAAATGCAACGCCCCAAGAAGTAACAGAACTTGAAAAAATATTCAGCCGACAAGGCTTTACCGACGGTTATTTTAAGAAGCGTTTAGGACGGGATATGTTCGGTGTCAGACGTGACCTTGACAAAGAGAGGACAAGAGAGATAGAAAGCGTAACTCCCACTCTTCCTAAAATTCCCCTTCAGGCAAAACTTGAGGTTCTTAAAGATGGCGGAAGCCTTTCTTTTGAAAGAGAAGGATATTTTGCAAAGGTTTCACTCCCCGCTCCAAGTCCTGCTGAAAAACTTGCCCTTGATTATAATTCCGCCTATGAACAGGTGTCAAAACTCGGCGCAACGCCCTTTGAAATAGAGACTTTCAACTTTTTTGCAGACGGTGAATACTTCTATCCAAAGTCTGTTTTGAATGGCGCAAGGCGAGAGGTGGCGGAGAAACTTTATAAAAACATCACAAAAAGAGAAGAAAACGTAAATCAAAATCCCCTTAAACCTATTTTGCCCGAAATGAGCGAAAAAAATGAAAACGTTTTGATTTTCGCTCCTCACAGAAAGGTGACAAACGAAGAGATTTCCTCTCTTCTAAGCCTTGATATCCAGAGAATTTACCTTCCTGCATTCAGATTCCCCGAGAAAATTAAAAACATAGGACAAATTGGTCTTGTGTTGCCTACAATTCTATTTGATTCTCAAAGGGAAGAATTTGAAAAGGAACTTGTAAGGCTTAAAAAGCTTGGCGTAAAGTATGCCTACACTGAAAATTTAGGTGTAGGGAAAATCGCCATAGAAAAAGGCTTTATTACTCTTGCGGGACCTCGCATGAACGCATATAATTCAAGGACTGTAAAAGTTCTGAAAGATATGGGATTTTCGGGGGCAATTCTCTCTCACGAGATGCACCCTTCGGCAAGGCGTGACACAGTTAAGAGTATGCCGACAGGTGAGTTTATCTACGGTCGTGCACCCCTTATGACTATGGAAAACTGCGTTATGAACATAAAGGACTCTTGCCAAGATAAATGCGACTGGCACACTTGTCAAAAGGGCTTGACTTTGCACGACAGAAAGGGTATCGACTTCCCCGTTTTCCCTGAATTTTTCCATAGATGTCAGATTTATAACAGTGTGCCTACCTTTATTGCCGACAAAGAAAGTTTTGTAAATTACAGGGCAATTCTTATAACTGATGAAAAGAACGTTTTTGACACAGTTAAAAAGGTGTTGAATGGCATCTTGCCTGAAAGGTATACAAGAAAAGGATAGTTATGAAAATAATACTTGCTTCAAATTCCCCTCGCAGAAAAGAAATTCTTTCAAGTTTCGGCTTTGAGGTGGTGACAGTACCCTCTGCACCCGAAAATCCTCCGCCAGAAAACTTGACAGTGGAAGAAAAGGTGTCCTTCCTTGCCCTTGAGAAAGGACTTGACGCAGAAAAACTTTACCCCGATACTCCCGTTGTCTCTGCCGATACGGTGGTGGTTTTGGGGGAGAGTATTATGGGAAAACCCAAAGACCGACAAAACGCCTTCGAGATGCTGCGCGCCCTTTCGGGCAAGACTCATAAGGTCATTACCGCCTATACTCTCTTTTATAAAGGGCAGAGGGTCAGCAGAAGCGTTGTTACCGACGTAACCTTTTATGAACTGACAGATGAGGAAATTTTAGATTACGTCGACACAGGAGAAGTTTATGACAAGGCAGGTTCGTACGGTATTCAAGGAAAGGGCGCAGTTCTTGTGAAGGGCATACAAGGCGACTATCTTAACGTTGTGGGATTTCCTCTTTCTGATTTTTATCGCTCTTATCTCTGGGCTGTCAAGTGAGAAAAGAATATAAAAAGTGCAGTTATAACTGCACTTTTTTGACACTTTTAGCGGAAAATCCGCTAAACACGGAGAATGTTTTTTCAAAAAAGAGACAAAAAAGTATAGCCTGTTTATATAGGCTATACTTTTTAAAATCTAAATAAACTTTTTTAGGCTTTAACCAAAGAGACGTCAGAAACTAATTGCTTTGATTTCTTTTTCTGCATTAAAGAGATCAAGCACCTTCGCCGCATCAAGATCAGCATCTCCTGCAACCGACATAATAATAGTGAATACACCGTCGTCGCCAAGGGAAATTTTAGTGTCTCTTACGACGATATTGTTTTCTGCAAGAACTTCTTTAAGTCTTTCTATTGAAGCGTCGTTGTTTTCAAGTCTTATAACTACGTCAAAGGAATTGTCGTTGGCAAGGATTTTGTCAAATCCGATAAGGAAGGTATGGAAAAGAATCTGTATTACGATAATTATAACCGTTGCCACAACACCCGTTATGTAAAGTCCGCAACCGATTGCGAGTCCTACGCCCGCTGTCGCCCAGATACCTGCCGCTGTGGTAAGACCTTTAATATTTGTGCCTTTAACGAAAATCATACCTGCGCCAAGGAAGGATATTCCCGTTACAACGTTTGATGCAATTCTCGATGCGTCTGCTCGAAGTCCCTCAAACTGCAAGATATCAAAAAATCCGTATTTTGACACTATAATAATAAGGGCTGCGCCTAACGCAACGATTACGTGAGTTCTGAATCCTGCGTCTTTCTGTCTCAAAGTTCTTTCTATTCCTATTGCGCCACCGCAAAGACAGGCAATAAGTATTCTGATTATGTACATCCATTCGGAATTAACGTCTGTAAAAATCTTCAAAAATTCCAATTCTGCTTTCTCCTTTTAAAGTTTTATACATTGTAACATAAAAGAAAGCAAAATACAAGTGTTAAATCTATGTAAAATTATTTTTTTGTTATTTTTGTATTTTTGAGGGAAAATCGCTAATATAATTCAGAGTGCAGAATGATGAGTGCAGAATTAAGGTTGATTTGCTTTGCAAATCTTCAATAATTATAAGTTTAGCGGAAAATCCGCTAAACTTATATAAAAACCAACTCAAATGCGAAGCATTTGTTCCTTTATTCTGCATTTTGCATTTTGCACTCTGCATTTACAACATACACACTAGAATATCAAATATATAAAGCGTAGCATATTTTCATAAGCTACGCTTTACTAAATCTTTATACTAACTTTTCATTTCTGTATTTTCACCAAAGAGACGAAAATTTAAGCACACAGCCCGAAAAGAGAAGAGTATCTTTGAGGGAAAATCGCGGAGTGCGAAGGCGTCGGCGTACAATGGTACGCCAGTCCGAGCAACACGCGAAGAAATGAAATTGGAATAATTAAAAAGAAGTTCGTGAGAACTTCTTACATTAAAAGAGTTGTACAAAGAAAAAGAAAATAAATAAAGCGTAGCCTTTTTTAAAGACTACGCTTTACTATGTCTTTATAATATCATTTCATTTCTGTATTTTCACCAAAAAGACGAAAATTTAAGCACACAGTTTAAATGAAAAGAGAGAGTATTTTTGAGGGAAAATTCGCAATCCCGAAGCCCCGTCGCTGTACTTACGTACAGCAGTGCGAGGGAGGGCGAAAGAAATGAAAATAAATCAAGAAAATTTCGAAGAAATTTTTTCATCAGAAGAAGTGTAAAATAACACAAAAAAACAAATAAAGCGTAGCATATTTTCATAAGCTACGCTTTACTAAATCTTTATACTAACTTTTCATTTCGGTTTTAACCAAAAAGACGATAAAAGATACTAAATTACGCTTTGTTGGCTGAGCCGAAGAGAGTGATCTTTTCCCTTACAGTTTCCTTTATAGCCTCAACGCCGTCTGCAAGGAGTTTTCTGGGGTCAAAGCCCTTGCCCTGAAGGTCTTTTCCTGCTTCAACGTACTTGCGGGTAGCGGCAGCGAATGCAAGTTGGCACTCGGTGTTTACGTTAATCTTTGAAACGCCAAGGTCGATAGCCTTCTTAATCATTTCTGCAGGGATACCTGTACCGCCGTGAAGAACAAGGGGCATCTCTCCAACCTTTTCGTTTATCTTTTCAAGGGTGTCAAATCTTAAACCGCCCCAGTTTTCAGGATATTTACCGTGAATGTTACCTATACCTGCGGCGAGCATTGAAACGCCAAGGTCGGCAATCATCTTACACTCGTCGGGGTCAGCGACTTCCCCGCCGCCAACAACTCCGTCTTCTTCGCCACCGATTGCACCAACTTCGGCTTCAAGGGAGAGACCCTTCTTTTCGCAAACTTCTACAAGTTCACGTGTCTTTGCGATATTCTCTTCGATGGGGTAGTGTGAACCGTCGAACATAATGGAAGAGAAACCTGCTTCGATACATTTATATGCGCCCTCGTAAGAGCCATGGTCAAGGTGGAGAGCAACGGGAACTGTGATGCCAAGTCCCTCAATCATACCTTCAACCATATTTACAACTGTTTTAAAACCGCACATATACTTTCCTGCTCCCTCTGAAACACCGAGGATTACAGGGGATTTCATTTCTTCTGCGGTGAGAAGGATAGCCTTTGTCCATTCAAGGTTATTGATATTGAACTGACCTACTGCGTAATGACCTTCTTTTGCTTTTTTGAGCATTTCTTTTGCTGATACTAACATAATCACATCTCCTAACATTTTTCTTTTTACATTATACAACAAAAACTACAAAAAATCAATATATTTAACTTTTCTTTTCCATAAGAATAAAATAAACTGTGGCGAGAATTCCGTAGGGCAGAGGGCAAAACTCACCCGGATTTACCTGTGACATTAAAAACAGTCCCACGTATGACAAAAGGAAGGTCATATTAAGGGGAGAAGTATTTTTAAAATATATTTTTATTCTTACAAAAAGTTGATAGAGGAAAGCCAAAACTCCTACAAGTCCCATAGAGCCAAGTATTTGGGCGGTCCACATATGATACCAGTTCATAGCCCCGCTTTTTGGAGCATATATGTCGGAGTTTCCTGTGTATCCCAGTCCCACACCGAAAATTTTGTTGGATTTAAAGTCTTCAAGTGCTCTCTTTAACAGTTTTCCTCTGCTCTCATTGGGGGAAGTGAAGAAGTTTTTAATGGCGTCAAAGGTTTCAGAGAGTCCAAAGTTTTCACTTCTCTGACTTGCATAAAGGACGTTTTCCACAATTTCGGGCAAAATCTTTAAAAAAACGTATCCCAAAGCCACAAGCACTGCGATATAGAAGAACTTTAGGAGTTTCTTTCTTTCAAAAAAACATATGTAGCAAACAAAGATTATTATAAGTTCAAGTGTGGCAAAGATGATGGCGGCGCGTGACGTACTGATTATGGCGCAAAAGTACATAAAGAGAGTTGCAAAAACGTCAACACCTCTCTTTTTCCCGAAGTACATAGGGAAAGGAAGAGAGAGCATTATAAAGGTGGAAAGGTTATTTGACGCTTGAAAAAGCAAGGTTTTGCTTTCATCTAAAAGGGTTTCTCTGTTCAGATACAAAAAGAGAAGAACGAGGAAGGACGCAAAGAGTCCCACGGCGTACATAATCTGGGCAAGGTGATAGGCGGAACTCTTTGAGAAGTGATTTGAAAAGAGCAGGTAAAAAAGAAGAGTTCCAAGCCCCAAAGAAAAAACGTAGTAAAGAGAGGTGGGGCTAAGGTATTCACCTCTTGAAATTGAGCCAAGCCCACCAAGAGTTACAGCAACCGTTACAGCCACAATTCCCGAAAAAGAGGGCCCGATTGTGATTTTTCTCTTATATTTTAAAAGGTGGAAAATTACCGCTGCCACAAGGAAAAGCCCGTAATACCACATAGATAAAAAGGTGGCGGCGGAGTCGTAACATTCGGTGACAAATGCCGAAAGCAAGAGGACAGGCAGAATTGAGGGGGTCAGGTCGGAAAAGAGTATTAGCGTGATACAGGTGATAAGTCCGAAAAAGATTGCCCCCGACACTTCTTGGTCGTTAATTGCAGTAAAGGCGGATAAAACAAACAGAGAGAAAATATAGACGTTCCAAAAACTTTTTCTTTTTAAAAGGTTGTCGAGCATTGAGTCTCTCCTTAAAGTTTAATATGTGAATTTTATAGTATTTTCCGTAAAGGAACCCATATTTTCCACAATCAAGATTGCCACAGGGTCTTTTTCTTCTATAAGGGCTTCAAGCCCTGTGGGGTAAAAGCGTGGGTCAATTAAAATCACGTCGAAATGCTCTGCAAGAAAAGGGGCAAGAGCCGAAGCGAAACTGTCTCGCACCACAAGTAAAGTTTCTCTTTTCTCCCCTTGAAGTTCTATTGTTATATATGGGTTATTTCCCTTGAAATAAACTGTATAGGGGTCAAAAGACGTCAGGCTTTTTAAGTCGTACATTCCCTCAAGGGTCACGTTATTAAGGTCACTGTCGTAGGGGAAGTTCACAAGTGTTGTAGTAAATTCAGTATAGTTTTCCGAGTAGTAAAGAGTTAAGGCGTCATAAACCTTTTTCTCTTTTATTTTATTGTAGTCACTGCCAAGATAGTTAAAAAGAGCAACTTCTTTTCTAAAAAAGTCTTCTTCAAGAGGAGTTTTTCCAAGGCTTGAAATTATCTTTCGGTAGGCAAGATATGCACCGTGTGATGTCCAGTGGTGGTCGGTAGCAAAGTACAGGTCTCCCACACTCTCACTCTTTGACGTGAAAATGCCCGTAAGGTCGATATAGTTTACGTCTGCCTTTTTACATTCACTTTTTGCAAGGTCGAAAAGGCGCTTTGCGGGTTCTGTGGAAAAACCTTCGGGAAGAGAGGACAAGAGCACGTCCATTTTCCTTGGCGGAATTGCGAGAAATACAGGCAGGTCACACTCTTTTCCAAAGTCGGTTATAACCGATAAATTCTTTAAAAAAGGTTCTTCTCCGTGAAAAGCGTAAAGGGAAATTATGTTTCCGTCGTCGGCAAGGTATACTCCGTTATATTTTTCTACAATTTTTTCTATTAACCGCTCTTCTTTCTGCTTTTCGGTGTGAAAAACCCCGAAGGCGACAAGAATGAGGGCGAAAATCACAAATAAAAACCGTAACTTTTTCATTTTTTCCTCAATATAATAATATAAAAGTCGGCGGTGGTGTCAAAGGTGGACTGCTCCTTTATTTTTTCAAGAGCACCTTTGGGTGTACGCCAGAAATAAGGGGTCATTGTGAAAAGATGTTCAAGGTCCTCAGAGTTTTCAAGGTGAATGGGGAAGGTTACCCCTACTCTCTTTTCCTCGGTAAAGCCTTTGTATTCTATAAAACTTTCTTCGTTTTCATAAGGGTTTTCGTAGAGTAGTTCTTTTAACTCGAAAAGGTGTCTCGGGGCGGGAACTACGTAGAGAAGGGCACCGCCTTTTTTCAAAATTCTCAGGTACTCTTCATCTGCCATAGGCGAAAAGACACAGGTTATGAGGTCAACGCTTTCGTCTTTAAGGGGTAGGTTGTAGACACTTGCTACCGAAAAGAGAGCCCTCTTTTCTTTTTTTGCCGACAGGTCGGCGGCAAACTTGGATATGTCAACGCCGAGGCAGTCGCAGGTGCCAAGTGCATCTATTACTCCCGAGGTGTAATACCCTGTACCGCACCCTGCATCAAAGTATAGGGAGTCTGGGGGAAGGGTGACGTCTTTTGCACATTGTGACAGGGCGAGTCTTAAAGGCTCGTAGTAGCCCTTTTTTAAAAACTCGTCCCGAGAGAGCACCATTTCCTTTGAGTCCCCAGGTGTTTTCGAGTTCATTTTCCCTGCAGGCAAAAGGTTTACGTAGCCCGATTTTGCCTTGTCGAAGGAGTGGTTTAAAGGGCATTTAAAACTCTTTTCTACAAGGGTTAATTCTTTTTTACATATAGGACACAGGAAGTTATTCATATCTGCTCCGAAATTGTACGAATTAGTGAGGTGACCGTTTCCGACATGGTATCGAGACTGTCTTGGGTGACGTCTGCCCACTTTTCGTAAAGGGGCACTCTTTCGTTATACATATCAAGCAGGGTTTCGCCTTGTCTTTGTGCTATTCCTCTGTGGGAATAGTCGCCAAGTCTTTCTTTTAAGGTGTCGTAATCTATTTTTATGTATAAAACCTTGCCAAGACTTTTAAAATGCTTCATTGCCCGTTGGGAATAGACCGCACTGCCACCTGTGGATATTATGGCGTTTTCGCTAAAGATTTCACAGTTAATTTCTTCTTCAAGGGCGAGGAAGTTTTCCACTCCTTTTTCAGCGATTATTTCGTGGAGAAGTTTTCCCGTCTTTTCTTGAATGACAAGGTCACAGTCTATGAATTTAAGTCCCAGTGCCTTGGCAAGAAGCACTCCCAGAGTGCTTTTTCCCGAGGAGGGAAGTCCGATAAGTGTAAGTGTCATTTTTCTATCCTTAAAATATGTTTTCTTCATTATTTATAGTATAGCACATTCCTTCAATTTTTCAAGCAAAGAATAGTTCTTTGCATATTTAAAACTTTTTTGATTAAGATAACCTTGAAGAAAGGGTGTTTTTATGAAAAAGAGGATTTGGGAAATTTTGTTTATTCTGTCAGGCTCCTTGATTTTTTCCTTGTCGGTAGTATGGGTGGCGTCTCCTGTGGGACTTGTGACAGGGGGAGTGTCGGGCGTCGGTATAGTCGTAAAGGAAGTTACAGGGGGACTTGTTCCCATTTTCGTTACAAGTTTTCTTCTCAACGTGCCTCTTTTTGTCATTTCCCTTATTCAGCGGGGAGCAAGTTTTATCGCAAAGTCACTTTTCTCTTTTTTGGTAATGACCGTTTTTTTAGCCTTGTTCGAGTACTTTGCACCCCCCTTCAATTTTGAGGGAGACCTGATAATTTCTACCCTTATATACGGTGTTTTAGCAGGTGTTGGGCTTGGCTTGATTTTAAGGTCGGGGGCGGTTTCAGGGGGTACGGATATGCTGGCTTCCATTATTAAGTACAGGCACCCTCACCTACCTATTTCCCGCCTGATTGTGATAATCGACGTTGTAATAATCGGTGTTGGCGCCTTTGTTTTCGGGTTGAGAATAAGTGTTTATGCAATCGTTGCCCTTGTGCTTTCTGCCAAGATTATCGACCTTGTCATAAGTAGCGGTGAGTCGGCGAAGGCGGTGTTTATTGTTTCGGTGTGGTCGGGGGAAATTGCAAGTCGCATTTTCACAGACCTTAAAAGAGGGGCAACGGAAATTGACGGAAAAGGTATGTACACTGGGACGGTTAGGAAGATTCTCTTTACCGTGGTTTCCAAAAACGAGATACCTCGACTTCGTGAAATTGTCAGTGAAATTGACTCTGCCGCCTTTGTGACGGTAACCGACACGAGACAGGTTTTGGGCAAAGGTTTTGAGAAAATTGCCATCTCCAAAGACTCACTTTCTTGACGAAAAAGGTGTAAAAACGTCTAAAAAAACTCTATAATAAAGGGCTTTTCAGGGATTTTAAAAAAAGTTTCACTTTTTTAAAAAAAGGTATTGCATTTTATTTTAACTTGTGCTATAATAAACAAGCCTTGAGAAAGGTTAGTCAGTGATTTTGTTGTTGAGGGTACACCTGTTCCCATTCCGAACACAGTAGTTAAGCTCAACTATGCCGACAATACTTGGTGGGAAGCTGCCCGGGAAGATAGGTCGTCGCTGACTTTTATATTCCTCCTTAGCTCAGTCGGTAGAGCGATTGAAAGCAAATAAACCGGAAAATTAGCTGCTAAAGAGGAGTCAAAAATAAATGCTGATTTTCCACAATATTCCTCCTTAGCTCAGTCGGTAGAGCGCATGACTGTTAATCATGATGTCGCTGGTTCGAGCCCAGCAGGGGGAGCCACAAAAAGACTTGAAAACATTACGTTTTCAAGTCTTTTTTTGCGTTTATGGGGATTTTCCCTTCCGGTGTATTTCCTTACATTAGGATGGCTTCTTCCAAATGATTGTAAACCGAAATGTGAACACGGTTATTGCTGGATCAAATCACTTCAAAATTCAAATTTAACTCTCTGTTTTCGAAAAATACCGTGTTTCATATATAAATTCAATGCACAGGAGGAGCAATTATGAGTGAAGCAAAAGTAATAGCAATCGCAAATCAAAAAGGCGGAGTTGCAAAAACAACTACAACTTTAAATTTAGGAGTCGGTCTTGTAAGACTCGGTAAAAAGGTTTTACTTGTCGATGCCGATCCTCAAGGAAGCCTTACCATAAGTCTCGGAATCAAGAATCCGGATACGATAAAGAATACCCTTTCGAA
>SVQQ01000033.1 GCA_015065265.1 Oscillospiraceae bacterium
CAGGCTCTTCCTCCGTTCCCGCTCACGTAGAGATGATGGGACTCATCGGCGCAGGTAACAACCCCATGGTTGGTATGACCGTTGCTGTTGCCGTTGCTGTTGAAGAGGCAAGCAAGTAATCCTTTATTTATAAGGGATTCCGGCGATTCTGATTTGTAAAAACCGAAAAAATTGAGTTGGACACATTATTTTGAGGAATACCTCATGATGTGTCCAACTTTTTTGCGAGGTTTTTATGAAAAAATTGACTCTGAAAAACACAGTAAAAGTCACTTTCGAGGATGGTTGCAACAAGTATCTTGATTATTGCAAACAGCGTAATCTGAGGGAAGGAACGATTAACCATTACAAGCAAAGCTACAAGCAGTTTTACAAGTTTTTTGATCCAAAAATGCCAATAGCAGAGCTTGACAGTGTAATGTACAAAAAGTACGTGGTATACCTCCGAAAAACGCTTACCAATGATAGAAGCATCAACGCATATCTGAGAGATCTTATAACAACACTTCGTTATCTCATGTCAGAAGGTTATCTCCAAGAGTTCAAGATGGAGAGCATCAAGGTTGACAAAAGCCATATTGACACATATTCCGAAGACGAGCTCGCTTTACTTCTCCAAAAGCCAAACATCAAAAAATGCAGTTTCATAGAATATCAATGTTGGGTAATGACCAATTTTCTCTTCTGCACCGGAGTTCGTCAGAGAAGCCTTATAAATATAAAAATAAAAGATATTGACCTTGATAATAATATTGCGTATATAAATGTCACAAAAAACAGAACACCGCTTGTAATCCCTCTCCATCAGTCTTTGTCGTTGATACTGGCGGAGTACCTTAGATTCAGACAGTACAAATCCAAAGACGATTATCTTTTCTGTAACGCTTATGGAGCTCAACTTGTAAAGAGTACACATTATCACATGCTCTATGAGTACAATAAACGACGTGGCGTTGAAACAACAGGCATTCACCGATACAGACATACGTTCGCAAAGGAATGGGTAATGAGTGGTGGAAACGTGGTTGCCCTCTCTCGTCTTCTCGGTCACAGTAATCTGAATATTACTCAGAACTACGTAAATCTTCTTGTAAGCGATCTCTCCCATGAGGTCGATGAAATAAATCTTCTTGCAAAATACAGCGGTAAACGTAGCATTAAAATGAACTAAAACCGTGCAATCTGTATTCCCTCTCCGTTGATGCGTTTTAAGTGTTCCAAATCATTGCAAATCACTTTAAAACGACAACTTTTAATAAGTGTTAACACGTAAGGAAGAGCCCTCTCCGACAAGAAAATAAACTGCGGTTTTTGCCGCGGTTTTTTCTTTTAATTTTTCTCAAAAAAGATTTTCACATGCATAATTGTGTGCATGTGAAAGCTTGGATGGGTGTTATAATATATACAGAAAGTGAGGGAAACAAAATCCCCACTAAATAAAAATATTTTTTAAAGGAGGTCATTAAAAATGACTACAACAATTAAGCTTATCGGAATCAACAAGGCACAGGTAACTAAGGCATTCGCAAAGAAGGCTGTAATCTTCGGTACTGAGGAATACAAGCTTTGGAGAGAGTTCAAGCAGGATTTCCCCGAAGCTGAAATGGTAACCAAGAGTATCAAGAGAAACCCCAACAAGAAGACAAACCGTAACATGACTTACGACAGAATGACGAAGTTCATCGATGCTCAGAAGAACTCCGAAGAACTCATGAGTGAGTTCGAGCATCAGAAAAAGATTGCTCAGATCGCTCCCTCTCCTTATCACGCAATCGTTGCTTGGTTCATCAAGAAGTTCTCTGATACCGAAGACTTTAAGACTGCATTCGAAATAGAGGACAATAAGGACGCTGCTGATGCAGATTCCGAAGACTTTGAGACCGTTGAGACATTCTGAAAATAATTAAAGAAAGGTAATAAGAACAATGAATACTATAAATGGTTACAAAATTGATTTTAAGACTAACACCCTTATCATGAACTACAAGTTCAGTAAAGCCGCTATGGTTTATGGCTCTGAGGAATATAATCTGAGAAAAGCGATCCTTACAGATTTCCCCGGTATGAGAACCGAGATTCAGTCGGGAAGAACCAAGAAATCCACAAGCAAATCAAAGCGTCTGACTTATAATAACATGAAACTATACATATCCACATTCCCTAACAAGGACGAATTATTGGATGAATTCGAGTATACTGTAAAAAAATCAAAGGTGCAAAAGAGTCCTTACAAGTACGTCAGCGATTGGTTCAAAAACACCTTCCCAAATTATTCATCCGATGCGGAATATACCGCAATCGTAGAAAGTGCCGATGTCGCAGTAAAAGTAAATGGCGATACCGCTATCATTCTTGACAAGGCAAGTGGATTTTGAAAGGAGCTTTTATGAATAACGAAAATGAAAAGATAACCTATTATTACGATTGGTTAACACTTGACAAAAAAGAGTTTCATATTCTTTCCATGCTTGCGGATGTGGGGGAGTTTAATGGTAATCTGAGTGATATTTGCAACTACTTTCACATCAGCGTTCAGCAAAATCACCGTGAAACAATAAAAAAATCTATTGAAACATTGACAGATGGAGGGTACATAACATCAAACAAAAGCGGTAATACTTACACCATTAGGGTTGTCCCAAAAGATAACGAGATCAAAATATACCGAAAATGGGTACACCGAATAATGAACCGCAAAAACAAAGAACCCTCTGTTGCGTGGGAACAGGTTTTGAAATTATATCTTTTGTATTCATTTATCGGGCAAGAACAATTGGTAACAGATGCTATATTAGCTTCACACTTAAACACTTCTGAATCAACTATATCATCAGCAAAAAAGGTTTTATCACAGGAGTTTGCGGCAATTATACAGGAAGTTGTACATGAAAAACGTGCTGAAAACTATTTTGTTACATTAGGTCACGAGGTACAATTAACCGCGTGGTGGAATAAATAAAAAACAATTACTTTTTCCTTGATAATATAGTAATATATTTTATTACGATGGAAAAAGTAATTGTTTTATTTATATGGTCAGTAAAAGATAATACATTTACAGCAAAGTTCACTTTATCTTGAAGATAAATCGAAATGAAAATCACAGATTTTCATTTCGTGTTTAGCGGTGACAAGTCACCGCTAACATATTCCAAAAGAAAGGAGAAAAGATAATGGATGATACAACAAGAATATCAAGAAAAATTGGAAAATGCCCCGATAGATTTTATGCTCAGTTAAACGTCAAGACAGCACAAGAAAATTATGAAGAGCAAAAACAACAAATACTTGAAAATACAAGCAAAACAAAAATCATCATTGATGAAAAAGAACTTGAAAAGACAATTGTTGAAGCAATTGACAAAATACTAAGTTCTCTATAATTGCGGAAGTCGCTTTATGATCTCTTATCTAAACAATAGGAGAAACAGACGCGGTTTCCGCGTTTTTTTATTTTCGTGACAACCGCACACAGCCGTTTTTCAAAACGAATGTCACACTTCGTGGGAGAAGAATCCACACATTTTGAAAGTTAACATTCAAAATCTGCCGTTCCCATAATAGTACCCCGCCCTTTTAATCTTTTTTCTCGTCCTTTACATATTCCATGATATCACCGGGTTGACAGTCAAGAACTTCGCAAAGTCTGCCAATCGTTTTAGCATCAAGTCCCCCCGTACCGTTTTTGATGGCGGTAAGTGTTCCTTGCCCGATAAGCTTTTCTTGTCTGATTTTATAAGTGGTATACCCTTTTGATTTCAGAAGATCAAAAAGTTTGTCGTAGATAATAGGCATAAAGATGCTCCTTTTCCATTTTACTTGATTATACCAAATAATATGCACAAAGTCAAGTGTACAATTTGCACAGAAATATGCACTAAACTTTGTGCACTATACCAATTGACTATGCACTGAATTTAGTGTATAATATAGACAGTTAAAACAAAACACCACAAACACAAAGGAGAAACAAAAATGTCAACAATCGAACTCACAAGCAAAATCGAGGCTCTCAGAGAATGGGAAACAATCATCGCGGAAGCACAAGCTGAGGTCGATGCTCTCAGAGATCAGATCAAAGCAGAAATGACTGAGAGAAACACCGAGGAAATGGAAGTGGGAGCGTACATTATCAGATGGACTTCGGTTCTTACAACTCGGTTCGATACCACAGCCTTCAAAAAGGTTCACGGTGATCTCTACAAAGAGTTCACAAAGCAGTCCGCAAGCCGCAGATTTTCAATCAGCGACTAAGAAAAAGCTCCTTGCCACTACGCCGACCAAAGCAAATAGCAAGGAGCTCCACCACACCGAAGGGAGTGGATATAGAAATTATAATATATCCACTCCCAAATGTCAAACAAAAAGGGAGAAAAATCATGAAACAGCTTACTACTTACAATCGTGCCGCAGGATATCTCAACACAATATTCAGACTTCTGAATGAACGCTTTTTTGAAAGTGAACTTTCAACACCGATTATCACAATTCAATCAACACCGAAAGCGTATGGTCACTACACACTCTATGACGCATGGAGCGTAGACGGCGACAAAGGATTCAGAGAAATTAACATCGGTGCAGGAACCCTTGCAAGACCGATTGAGGAAATCACCGCAACACTTCTTCATGAAATGGTTCACTTTTACAACGATATGAAGAATATCAAAGATTGCAGTCGCGGTAACACATACCACAACAAGAACTTCAAAAGACTTGCGGAAAGATGCGGACTTGTAATTGACCATCATCCAACATACGGATGGTCGATTACCTCACCGAGCGAAGATTTGATTGACTTCTGCATCGACAACGACCTCAGAGATATCAGACTTTGCCGGAACGACGAGGTATACACAACAAGAATCGGTGGAACAGGAACACACAACGGAACAGGAAACACCGATGGACTTCCCAAACGAAAAAGCAGCTCACGCAAGTATGTTTGTCCTTGTTGCGGAATGAGCGTCAGAGCGACAAAGACGGTTCGTATAATGTGTATGGATTGCGGAGAGCAAATGATAAATGCAGATTAGGGGAAAAAGAATTACTTTTTCCCCGATAGAGAACAGAACCATAACTTTTAAGTTCTGACACCGATGAAAAAGGGTATCAAAAGATAGAACCAAAAACCGAAAATCGGTGTCAGAACTTAGTGTCATAAAAAAGGAGTAAAAACACATGATTTATGGATATGCAAGAGTGTCAACCGCAACGCAAGGACGTGACGGAAACAGCCTTGAAGACCAAGTTGCCACACTCACAAAATATGGATGTACAGAAATCATTACGGAAGCCTTTACCGGCAAGACGATGGAACGCCCCAAATTCAAATCCCTCTTGGACGATCTGAAAGAGGGTGATACGCTTGTAGTGTGTAAGCTTGACAGATTTGCACGAACCGCAATTGAAGGGGTTCAGACTGTCAGAGAACTGTTTGACAGAGGTATCAGAGTTCATATTCTGAATATGGGACTTATAGAAAACACATTAACAGGCAATTTGATACTTACTGTAATGCTTGCGTTTGCTGAGTACGAAAGAGGTACAATTATAGAGAGGACTCAAAGCGGAAAAATTGCGGCAAGGCAGAACCCAAATTTCAAAGACGGCAGACCGAAAAAGTATTCCGCCGAACAAATAGAACACGCTCTTTATCTTTTGGATATGGGAAAGAGCTATAAACAGATACATGGACTCACAGGAATAAGCAAAAGCACACTTATCAGAGCCAAAAGGAAGGTAAATGAAAATGACAACACTTGAAGATATTTATTATGGGAATATCTGCCCATGCAACAAGGACACAAAAAGAGGTTCACGCATGGACGAAATAATAAGACTCATTTGCAGGAACGAAAAATGCCTTGATACAACACTTGATGCCAAACAAAGAGATACATTTGAGAAGTTCAAGGAATGTCAGATAGAACTGAGTGACCTCACCGCACGACAAGCATTTACCGATGGTTTTATATTAGCAACGCGGATAATGGTTGAAGTAATGGAGGGTATGGGAACAACAGCGTAAATATAACAAGCAAGGGTGTAATTTGAGAATTGCACCCTTTTTCTTTTACCCTGTTTTTGAATATTAACTTTCAAAAATATTGCAATTGCCCCTGTGAAAATATATAATATTATTACAAAGTCAAGAAGGGGAATGATAATGGAAAACCGCAAGGCAGGACGCAAAAGACTAAATCAGAAGTTCAAATCACTTCTCATAGCGTATATACTTCTCCGATTTACAGACGAAGACCACAAGCTCTCCCTGAAAGCTATACAAGAGCAATTAGAGCTTTACGGAGTTGAAGCCGATATTCATACCATAAGCCGAGACATAAAGGAATTAACAGAGCTTTTCGATCCCGACAGAGATATAGAATTAGAGGACGATGAAAGACCGTGCTATAAAATAGTGTATGACCGCAGTGGTAAAGCGGGGCAAAAAGGTTTCAAGGTTGAAAGCCGTCCTTATGAGTTCGAGGAAATCAGACTTCTTGCAGAGTGTGTCAATTCCGCAAAGTTTATATCTGACGCACAAGCAGAGCGGTTCAAGGATATTATCAAATACTCACTTTGCAGTGTGAGTCAAGGCAAGGAACTTGAAAGTAATGTTTTTGTGTTCGGAAGAACGAAAACCAAAAGCAAAAACATTATGGGAACTCTCGTCACCATAAATGAAGCAATAAAACAGAACCGCAAAATAAAGTTCCAATACATGCATTATACCCTTGATAACCTCAGAGAACAAGTTCCACGTCGCAAGGGTGCATTTTACGTTTACTCTCCTTTTGGACTTCTGAGTAACGAGGGCAACTATTATCTTTTGGCATATTGTCATAGGTCGAAAAAGATGCTTACGTTCAGAGTTGACCGCATGAAAGGCGTAAAACTGATAGAGGAAGACCGGGAGGGCAAGGACGTATACAAGGAAATGGATTTGAACACCTATACACAGCGTGTTTTCTCCATGTACAGTGGAGAGGGAACAAGGGTGACCATGCATTTCGCAAACAAGCTCCTTGATACGGTCATTGAGCAGTTCGGCACGAGGGATGCATTTTATGCGAAGGTGGACGATAAAACCTTCTCAGTATCAACAAATGTTGAAGTCAGCGATAAATTCTTCTCTTGGATTTGCAGTTTCAGAGGTGATGCATCAATTGTATATCCACCGGAGACTGTGGGGAAGATGAAGGAATATTTGAGTGATATAAGTAAGATGTATGAGTGATGATTGAGCAAATACACACTATCAGAAAAAACATCGTTTTTTAAAACGGTATATCCTTGTTAAAAGTTTTTTAATAATTGAATGAATGCTTGCGTATTTAATCAAAATATGGTACACTAATAGTGGGAGGTTGTGTGTATGAGGGTGGTGATATATTAAATGACTGATTTAATTAAATTATTGAAAGCCAATTCAGGTGGTAAAAGCAATTACTTCTATAATATTATGCCTATTGAAAATATCCCATCTGTAGTTTGTAATGGTATTTTAAGTTTTGATATGGCACAATCATTGTCACATACCTCAGTTGCGCTTACAGAGGTTCAATCGCGACGTGAAAAAGTATATATTCCAAACGGAAATCGTCTTCACAGTTATGCGAATTTATATTTCACCTATCACAATCCGATGCTGTATAGACTGCAAGGAAAAGCCGATTATATATGTGTATTAGCTGTTGATCAACAAATTATATACACTGATGGATGCGTTTTATCGGATCGAAACGCATCAACGGATTTGGTGAAATTTTATACACCGGAAGATGGATTGGAAAGTATTGACTTTGATTTAGTATTTGCGCAAGATTGGACAGATTCCAACCCATATACAAATCGACTCAAAAAAGCTACAAAGTGTGCAGAAATTCTAATTCCCGATTATATTCCATATGATTATATTCTTGGTGCATATGTAGTCAGTGAAGAAAGTGCCGAAGCATTAAGCCAAGCGGGCTTTGATAAAAAAATCGTTGTTAATTCCAAAGTGTTTTACAGAAGAGGAGGCGATACATTATGATTATCAAAATAGGCAATATTTTTGAAAGTCAAGCGACCACTTTGGTAAATACAGTTAATTGTGTTGGGGTTATGGGAAAAGGTATCGCTCTCGAATTTAAGAAAAAGTATCCTAACATGTTTTCTGAATACGTTGATTTGTGTAATAAAGGTTTTGTTAAACCCGGTGTACCATACTATTATCATGACCTTTTGGGAACATCAATAATTAACTTCCCAACGAAGAATCATTGGCGTTCGCCATCAAAATTATCGTACATCATATCCGGTTTGGATTGGTTTAGGGATAATTATGACTCATTAGGAATCAAATCTATTGCATTCCCTCCTTTGGGGTGTGGCAATGGTGGTCTTCCGTGGTCTGTTGTAGGCCCTTTAATGTATTCAAAACTTAATGATTTGCCAATTGATATTGAAATTTTTGCACCTTATGGAACTGCTCCCGAACAAATAACAGAAAAATATTTAATTTCTAATTCAGTTGAATCTCCAAAAGAAGTTATTGGAAATCAAAGACAACAGATCAATAAATATTGGTACTTGATTCTCTACATCATTAGAAAACTGAATAATGACACGTATTCATTGAATGTTGGACGAACAATTTTTCAAAAAATTTGTTATTTTCTGACTTACTCAGGAATATCAACAGGGTTTAAATTTGTCGAAGGAAGTTACGGACCGTACTCAATTGAAGCTAAACAAGCTCTTGTTACCCTTTCCAATGCTAATTTGATGACCGAACGTAAACTCGGTAAAATGGTTGAAACTGTTGTTTCTCCAGAATTTAAACTTGATTATTCAGTTTACACACAAGATGAAGTTAATCGAGCAAATAAAACATTTGATTTGTTGAGTCGTATTAGAAGTACAGAACAGGCGGAGGTCATTGCAACCGTTCTGTTTTCTTACGATGAATTATCGAAACTTGAAAGGTCTGTTACCGAAAAACAAATATTTGATCATGTTATGAATTGGAAATCTCGTTGGAAGGGTGAAAAAGAAAAAAGCATTGAAAGCACAATCGTTAGTCTTTCTGTATTAGGCTGGATGGCTCCTGACAGTTCTCACGATACTTTAGCTTCGGATGATTGGATGTACTAAAAGTGATAAAAGGCTCTGCGGATATTAACCGCAGAGCCTTAATGTTATTCTACTTACCGAGCACAACGTCCCATTTTGCGATATATTTGAGGAGGAGTGAAACGTCCGCAAGGTTGATTTTTCCGTCGCCGGTTACATCGGCAGCGTCGGAGTCAAGTGTTACGTCCCATTTTGCAATTTTCTTGAGCATGAGTGAAACATCACCAAGGTTGATCTTGCCTTCGCCTGTTACGTCGCCGTAGACAAAGGTCTTGGGAGCTTCAACAATGGTTACAGAGAAACTCTGAGTCTTGCCGTTGTAGGAAACTGTAATATCCTTGGTTCCAACAGCAGAAGAATCAAATCCCTCGATGGCATACTTGCCGCTCTCGATCACCTCGGATGTGCCATTATTGTAGACCGCATTAACGATCAGGCCGGTGGTGTCAAGCTCCTCGCCTACGAAATATGTGAGCTTTGTGGGAGGAGTGATTTCAATGGATTCAAGAGTAATAAATATATACGGAATACCCTGTCTGACAGCGGCAAAATGTGCCGCTGAGCCTTCAACGCAGTAAATGAAGAGGCTTTTGCAGTCCTCGAATGCACCAGCACCAATGCTCGTTACACTATTGGGGATAGTGATGCTCGTGAGGCTACTGCAGCCGTAGAATGCATAGTCACCAATGCTCGTCACACTTTCGGGGATTGTGATGCTTATAAGATTTGTACAGCCCTCGAATGCCAAAAAACCAATGCTTGAGCCACCCGTTATAACAACTTCTTTAAGTGACGAAGGAAAATAGTTATAGTCATACACATTGGAAGGATAATACATACCAAAAATATATCCGAAATGGGTGTTGTCTGTACCATCCTTTGTATTCCCTACAAACGGAAGTGTAATACTCGCGAGGTTTATACAGCCGTAGAATGCACCATAACCAATGCTCGTCACGCTATCGGGTATGGTTATACTCGTGAGGCTGGAACAACCGTAGAATGCACCACCACAAATACTTGTAACACTGTCGGGGATCGTGTACGATACATCTATTTTGCAACTGAGGTATTTGATAAGTTGTGTTCCGTCTTTTGTAAACAATATGTTGTCTTCAGACTTATACTTCGCGTTTTTCTCATCCACATCTATTCTTGTAAGACTTTCGCAGCCGTTGAATACACTGTCACCAATGCTCGTCACGCTGTCGGGGATCGTGATGCTAGTGAGGCTTGTACAGCCATAGAATGCAGTGTTACCAATGCTCGTTACGCTGTCGGGTATTGTTACGCTCGTAAGACTGGAACAACCGAAGAATGCACTGTTACCAATACTCGTTACGCTGTTTCCGATTGTCACGCTCGTGAGACTTGTGCAGTTACTGAATGCATTTGTACCAATAGCATTACAACCGATTATGATAACTTCCTTAAGCGATGAAGGAACATAGTTATCGTTATCGCTGCTCGATGATGCACCGAAAATATATCCGAAATGTGTATTGGCCGTTCCGTCTTTTGTGGCTCCTACAAAAGGAAGTGTAATACTCGTGAGGCCGGTACAATCCTCAAATGCACCATTACTAATACAGGTCACACTGTCCGGGATAGTAATACTCGTGAGGCTTGTGCACTTGTAGAATGCATTGCTAGAAATGGTAATAGTACCGTCTTTTACTGTATAATCACCACTTATGCTTGTTTTTGTTTTAATGAGATGGTTTCCTATGTACAGAACACCATCTTCCCAGTTTGAAGAATTGTTATAATATCCTGTATTATAAAATGCACTATCACCAATGCTCGTTACACTATCGGGGATCGTGATGCTAGTGAGACCGGTACAGCCGTAGAATGCACCATAACCAATGCTCGTCACGCTGTCGGGGATGGTTACACTCGTGAGGCTTTTGCAGTCCTCGAATGCACCAGCACCAATGCTTGTTACGCTGTCAGGGATCGCGATGCTCGCGAGGCCGGAACAATAGGAGAATGCATAACTACCAATGCTCGTCACGGGATATCCGCCAAGTGTATCAGGAATCACAACGGCACCGCTGACAGATGTGTTAACATTGGTGATAGTTGCTTTACTATTTGATACAGTGTAGGTGTAATATCCATCCGTCGCCGCATCAACCGCCACCGCAGTCATGGGTATGCTCAGCATGACCATGAGCATGGCGAGGATAAGGGATAATGATTTTTTCATTTTAAGTCTCCTTTGCTAATCAATAATCTCTTTGCCTTTAGTAGTGATGTAATACAAGGTATAACCATCTGCATTTTTTCCATTTGTGGTTATATAACTTTGTTTGATACATTCATCAATTTGGTTTTTGAATTTGCCTCTTTGCCAATGCTCTAACTTGAATCTTGTACATGGTTGACTATTGAAAACCAAATAAAGCAATTCATAATATGGGTGTTCCATCCTCCTTCACCCCCTCCCTAAAATAAAAAAGTGTGTGCAACAATAGAAGTCGCACACACCGAAAAATGCACGGCTCCGTTTTGTTACCACACAAAAAACTTTTTCGCATTACTATTCTAAAATGCAAAAATGAGCCTACATTTTTACCAAAGTAAAAAATGTACACTTTAGAATAGTAAATATTTAGTTTTTTGTGTGGTAATCTTATTATAGCACCATTTTCGGGAAATGTAAATATTTTCTTGTTGTTTTTGCCTTTTGGAATATCAAAAAGTTATCACTTTAGAACGATTTATAATAATCAATTTCGATCTTGACAATTTAAGCTTGATTTGTTACAATGTGAGCCAAGAGACGCATGTTTAATGGGTCTGACTCAGAGGTATAAATCCCTCTTGGAGCACTGCGACAGCAGTGCTCACGGCGATGCACAGTTCGCAGGCTCTTCCTCCGTACCCGCTCACGTAGAGATGATGGGACTCATCGGCGCAGGTAACAACCCCATGGTCGGTATGACC
>SVQQ01000008.1 GCA_015065265.1 Oscillospiraceae bacterium
CTGGAAGAAGTCGTAGGGACTTGTCTTTTCGGGGTCAAGCCATACTGCGCCCTTTTGAGTTTTGCCCATCTTCTTTCCTTCAGAGTTAAGAAGAAGGGTTATTGTCATAGCGTGAGCGTCTTTTCCGAGTTTTTTACGAATGAGTTCGGTACCGCCGAGCATATTCGACCACTGGTCGTCTCCGCCAAACTGCATATTACAGCCATACTTCTGGAAGAGAGCGTAGAAGTCGTAACTCTGCATAAGCATATAATTAAATTCAAGGAAGGTGAGACCCTTTTCCATTCTTTGTTTATAGCATTCTGCAGAAAGCATTTTATTTACGCTAAAGCAGGGACCGATATCTCTGAGAAATTCAATATAGTTCAAATCAAGAAGCCAATCGGCGTTATTCACCATCAATGCTTTTCCGTCGGAAAAGTCGATAAATCTGCTCATCTGCTTTTTGAAGCAGTCGCAGTTATGCTGAATTATCTCGGGGGTAAGCATCTGTCTTAAATCACTTCTGCCTGAAGGGTCACCTACCATACCTGTTCCGCCACCGATAAGTGCGATAGGTTTGTTTCCTGCCATTTGCATTCTCTTCATTAAGCAAAGTGCCATAAAGTGACCTACGTGAAGGCTATCTGCGGTAGGGTCAAAACCTATATAAAATACTGCTTTTCCCTCGTTTATAAGTTTTGAGATTTCTTCTTCGTTTGTAGTTTGGGCGATTAAACCTCTTTTTTGTAAATCTTCGTAAACTGTCATTTCTTTATCCTCTTTATTTAATTATTTATTCCTTGTTGTATAAGTTCCTTTGCGCTGTTTATAACGCTGTCGGTTATTGTAACACCGCCAAGAATTCTTGCAATTTCCGTTACTCTGTCGTCACCGCTTAATTTAGTTACGTGAGTGAAGGTCCTTCCGCCCGTTTCTTCTTTATAAATCTTGAAGTGGTTTTGGGCAATTGCCGAAACCTGTGCGGAATGGGTAACGCAGATGACCTGACAGGACTTTGATAAGTTTTTCAAACTTATTCCTATTTTACTTGAAGTCTTGCCAGAAACCCCTGTATCTATTTCATCAAAAATCACGGTGTCAATTTTGTCGCAACCTGAAAGAATAGTTTTCAGTGCCAACATAATTCTCGAAAGTTCACCGCCTGACGAGACGGTTGAAAGTGATTTAAAGGGTTCACCAGGATTTGTTCTTATATAAAACGTAGGGTTGTCGATACCTTTTCCTGTAGGCTCTGAAAGTGCTTCAAACTCCACTTTGAACTCCACTTTTTCCATATCAAGAAAAGCAAGTTCTCCGTTTACGAGGGTGGAAAGTTTCTTTCCGCTCTCTTCCCTCTTTCGTCCCAATTCTTTACCGCATTTGATGACGTTTGCTTGAGTTTTTCTTAAACTCTCCTCATATTCTTGAAGGGTGAAGTCAAACTGTTCTATGTCACTTATTTCTTTTGAAATTTTCTCAAAATAGTCGATTACGTCCTGCTCGGTTTCACCGTATTTATTTTCAATTCTCGAAATCAAGTCAAGGCGTGATTCAATTCTGTCAAGTTCAGAGGTAGGGTCTTCGGAAATACCTATATCAATAGCAGAAACATCTCTTATAACGTCTTCAATTTGTTCGGTTATGGAAATTAGTTTTTCGTGTATCTCTTTACCTTGAGGAATGATGTCCTGTATCTTTTCAATATTATCTGCAGATGAAGAAACTTTATCATAAGCGCCAGGTTTAACACCGCCTGACAAAAGTGACAAGGTACCTTTAATAGCGTTAGACACAAGTTCGCTGTTTTTAACTATTTCTCTGTTTTTAAGAAGTTCTGCTTCTTCCCCGACTTTGATTTTAGCGGCGGAAATTTCGTTCTTCTGATACTTTAAAAATTCAATTTTATTGTCCTTGTCTTTTGACATTTCCAAAAAGTCGTTATAATTTCTTTTTGCAGTTAAATATTCAGAGAATGCTTTTTTATATTCGTTTAAAACGTTCTCGTGTTCTTGAGAATTTGAAGTGGCAAAACCGTCCAAAAAGTCAACGTGAGTTGAGTCGTTGAGAAGCGAATAGGAGTCGTGTTGCTCATTTACTGAGACAAGTCGGGATGCAACTTCTTTCACAAGAGAAACAGGTACTGTGCGATTATTTATCTTGAAGGTGGACTTTCCATCAACATTGTATCTTCTGGAAAGCATAAGTGTACCTTCTTCGTCCGGGGGCAAACCAAGTTCTGAAAGTTCTTTTTGTGTGTTTTCCGACAAATAATCAAAAATTGCGTATATATAACATTCGTTTTCCTGATTTCTGATAATATCTTTTGGCGGACGTTGACCCAGTACCATATTTATGGCGTCTATTATCATAGACTTTCCCGAGCCTGTTTCACCTGTCAAAACGGTGAAGCCTTTATTTAAGTCTAAATCAAGTTGCTTTATCAGAGCAACGTTTTCAATATGTAAAAATGTAAGCATACCAATAAAGCCCCTTTCTTTATAATAATCAGATGTTGAGAAGTTCCTTTACCTTTTGGCAAAGAAGAATGGCGTCTTCACAAGTGCGCAGTGCTACGAAAATCGTATCGTCACCTGCAATAGTACCCACTATCTCGGACCAGTTCATATTGTCGATAGCGGAAGCGGCGGCTTGTGCCATACCCGGAAACGTTTTAATAACCACAATGGAAGTTGAAACGTCAATTCTTAAAACTGTTTCTTCAAGTATCGTTTTGAACTTTGCCGATACTCTGATTTCGTCGTCGCCAAGTTTTACGTCGTATTTATATTTTCCGTTATCGTCGGGAACTTTAACAAGTTTAAGTTCTTTTATGTCGCGGGATACTGTCGCCTGAGTTGTATCAAAGCCACATTCTTTTAATTTTGCAGTTAATTCCTCTTGGGTTTCGACGTTGTTCTTTTTTATAAGTTCAACAATTTTAGCGTGTCTTTGGGCTTTCATCTCTATTTCCTCTCTGCAATCTTTCGATTTACTCTATCGTAAAATTCTGTATTTTTGATTTTTACAAGTTCGGTAGTCTTATCGGAGACACGAACTTCTACGGTATCTAAATAGTTCAGTTTAAGATTTATTCTTCCGTCAACTGTGAGATATGTATTTTCTTCGGACTGGACGTCTTTAATTTGCAGAATTGAAGATGGAGAAAAAACAATGGGACGGGAATTGGTGAAAGAGTGGGGACACACAGGTGTCAACAACATACAGTTCAAGGTGGGGTCTATAATTGCTCCACCTGCTGAAAGCGAATATGCGGTAGAGCCTGTAGGGGTGGAAACGATGAGGCCATCGGAATGGAAAGGACATATAAAGGTATCGTTGCAGTAAAGTTCAAGTTCTGCAATTTTTGACACGCTTCCCTTTCCTACCACCACTTCATTGAGTGCCAGTAAGTTTTCTATAGTTTTTCCGTCGCGTATGATAGAAACGTCAAGCATCATACGACTTTCAATGGTGAAGTCGTCGGTAATGATTTTTGAAAGAAGACCTATTTCGTTAGGTTCAAGTTCTGCCATAAAACCGAGTCTGCCGAGATTTATTCCTATTACTGAGATTGAGTTTTTAGATGCTTTTTCGGCAATTCGTAAAATCGTGCCGTCTCCACCTACTGTGACGATAAAATCGACCGTAGAAAAAATTTCTTCATTTGAAAGAAAATCGACTCCTGAAATATCAGAGTTTGAAAAATCTTCGGGCATAAAAAGTTTTGCTTCAGGACAGTTCAAAATAGACACGATTTCTTTTGTCAGTAAAAGATTTTCGTCCTTTTGGGGATTAGTGATAATACCTATTTTTTTCACTCTGACACCTCCTCTTCGTCATATATGAAGTGAATTAAAAATTCTTTATTTCCGTCTCCGCCTAAAATAGAAGACTCGACACAGTTAATTTTTTTAAAGTTAAAAAGGCTCGCTTCCTTTTCAACGTTTTCAATAACCTTTTTGTAAATTTCGGGATCTTTAATAATTCCACGTTTATTAAGCGCACTTTTTCCTGCCTCAAACTGAGGTTTGATAAGGGATACAAAAGAACCACCTTTTTTCAGGACATTTCTTGTGCTATAATAAAGTTTTGTCTGTGAAATAAAGGATACGTCCATTACTACGATATCGACAGGCGGGATAAATCCTTTTTCAATATATCTTGCATTTGTATTTTCAAGACTTACAACTCGCTTATCACAGCGAAGTTTCTCGTGTAATTGGTTGTTCCCGTTCTCTATTGCATAAACCTTTTTTGCTCCTCTTTGCAAGAGCAAATCGGTAAAACCGCCCGTTGAAGCGCCAAAATCTGCCGCCACAAGTCCCTTAACGTCAATATTAAAAGTATCAAGGGCACATTCAAGTTTCAATGCACCTCGGCTGACGTACTTTGTAAGTTCGTTTTCTTTTATTTCAATTTCCACTTCTTTTTCAATTTTATGAGACGGTTTTGTTATTATTTTTCCGTCAATTAAAACACATTCGGAAAGTATAAGTTTTCTTGCAAGTTCCCTTGATGAAACTTTTGACCTGCGTACAAGATAGACGTCAAGTCTTTCTGGTGGAAAAATTATATCCATTTTTTAATCCTTGTGTATATACTTTTCGCATCAAGTTTTGTATGTGAATAGAGTTCCTCTAAAGTTCCTTGAGGTACAAAGGTTTCGTCTATTGCGAAAACTTCTTTATGGCAAGAATAATCAACGTTTGAGAAGAAATATTCACCAAATCCTCCTGTTTTCATTCCCTCTTCAACAACGAAAATGTGCTTTGGATTAAGTGCTAAAATCAATTTTGAAATCTTTTTAAAATCTAAAGGTTTAAGTTTTACAAACTTCAACACTGACACCTTGGCACCTGTTTTGGAAAGTAAGAGTTTAGCCTTTAAAGCCTGTTCACTAACACGTCCGTAAGTGACGATAAGAACGTCACAGGTGTCTTTCGTATCAAGCAAAAAGTCCTTAGATGAGGAAAAGTTCTGGGATAAAAATTCGTTATCTGCATCTTTAGGGTAACGAAGGACGGAGACACCGTCGTGTTTTACACATTTTTTGAATGAATATTTAAGTTCTTCAAAAGTAGAGGGTGAATATATAGTGCTACCGGGGACGGTGAGCATCATAGACACATCAAACAAACCGTGGTGTGTAGGTCCGTCAGAGCCGACAAAACCTGCTCTGTCAAGGGCGATTACAGTTTTAAGGTTTTGAAGTGCTATATCGTGAATTATCTGGTCGTATGAGCGCTGGAAAAAGGTACTGTAAACAACGTAGAAAGGTAACATTCCACCTGCCGACAGTGCCGCAGCAAAAGTGGGGGCGTGTTCCTCACATATACCCACGTCAAAAAACCTTTCAGGAAACTTTTCTTTAAAGTTTACAAGTCCTGTACCTTCTGCCATAGCAGCAGTAATTGCAACGGTGTTTTCGTTTTCTTTAGAATACTCAGTTAAAAGAGTTGTAAATTCAGTTGAAAAGGTTTTATTCTTGGGAGAAGATGAGGAAACGAAGTGGAATTTTTTAGGGTCTTCCTCCGCCTCTTTTAAGCCTTTTCCTTTTTTAGTAACAAAGTGGATAAGGACGGGACAGTTTCTGCTTTTGGCTTCAACTATAAGTCTTTCTACTGTTTCAATGTCGTTTCCGTTAGCGGGTCCGAGATACTCAATACCCAAATCTTCAAAAAAGTTAGGTTTAATAAATACTCGTTTAACAAAGGTTTTTATCTTAGATGCAATACTAAGTAAAGGTTTTGAAAGAAGGGGCACTTTACTGAAAGTTGATTTTGTGCCACGCTTGAATTTTAAGTATTTACTGTTTATTCTTATACGGTTAAGGTAGGCGGAAAAAGTTCCTACGTTTTTGGATATTGACATTTCATTATCATTTAAGATAATGATAAGTTTATCGTCTTTTGTAACGTTATTGAGTGCTTCGAAGGTCATTCCCGTACAGAAGGCACCGTCTCCGATAACTGCAACGGAATATGAATCTTCTCCTTTAATTGTTGCCGCTCTTGAAAAGCCAAGGGCTGCCGACAAAGCGGTACTGCTATGCCCGCTACCAAAGGGGTCGTGTTCGCTCTCGTCTCTCTTGGTGAAACCTGCATATCCGTTATAGGTGCGAAGGTTCTTTGAGTCGAAAATTCTGTTTGTAAGAAGCTTGTGGATATAACTCTGATGACCTACGTCATAGATAATTTTATCTTCAGGCGAGTTAAATAAACGGATAAGGGCTACAGAAATTTCAGTAACTCCAAGGTTTGACGCAAGGTGTCCTTCTCCTGCGGTCACGTTGTCTATAACGTAACTGCGCAAGAAGTCGCAATATTCTTTTGTTTCTTCCAAGGACAGTTTTTTAAGTTCGTTAATTGTCAAAAAGTCCATTCAACTCACCTCCTTATATCATTTTATTTTATCACACAAAAACGTAAAAATCAAGTTTTTATACAACAAAGTGCAAGTTTATACAAAAATTAGTTTGTACTTTCAGGGACAAAGTCCTTTAAGACTACGCTGTTGTCTTCGTCTCTTGAAAGAATGCTGACTTTCTGTTCTGCGTCGTTGAGCATTTTATTGCACTTTTTAACAAGATATATTCCGCTCTCGTAAAGTTCAAGGGACTCGTCGAGTTGCGCAGTTTGATTCTCAAGTTTTGAAACGATAGTTTCAAGTTCTCTGAGTGCTTCTTCAAACTTCATATTTTCATATTTAGAAAAGTCCATATTATTCTCCTTTTTTAACTATTTTTTCTACAACTGCCGACACACTTCCACCCACGGTGGTAAAGTCGATATTGTCTCCGACTTTCACGTCGTCGATACTTTTTACAAGTTTTCCGTCCTCTTTGAATACCGCGGAATAACCTCGCGATATTACTTTAAGTGGGTTAAGGGCGTCAAGTTTTGAGACAACTGCCGACATTGAAAGTCCTTTTTTATCAAGTAAGACCTTAACTTTATCGTCAAGTTTTGTTGACAGGTTATCAAGGGTTATTCTTTTATCGTCAATGAAATTCTTAGGAGACGTCAGGCACTTCTTCATAGAAATTGAGTCAATTTTCGTGTGAAGGTTCGAGAATTTATTATTAAGAAGTACAGAGATTTTATTATGCTTTGAGAAAATATTTTCCTGTTCGCTTCTATAATCGGGAAGTGCCAATTCTGCGGCGGCAGATGGAGTCGGTGCTCTCAGGTCGCTGACAAAGTCACTTATTGAAAAGTCGGTTTCGTGTCCTACTGCCGAGATGATGGGAATTTTTGAAGCAAAAATAGTTCGGGCAAGGTCTTCGTTATTAAACGCCCACAATTCTTCAAGGGAACCTCCTCCCCTGCCTATGATGATAGTATCAACGGGAAGTTTGGTATTGAAATATATAATGCCTTTACAGATTTGTGAGGGGGCGTTATCCCCTTGGACAAGGCATGGAAATAAGATAATTTCGGCGAGAGGAAAACGTCTTTTACTTACGTTTATCATATCCCTGATAGCAGCGCCTGTGGGTGACGTGACGATACCGATTTTTGCGGGATATTTAGGTATCGGTTTTTTATACTGTGACGAAAACAGTCCTTCTGCTTCAAGTTTTGCTTTGAGTTGTTCAAAGGCGATATACAAGGCGCCTACTCCGTCGGGTTCCATTGAATCAACGTATAGTTGATACGAACCGTCTTTAACGTAGAGTGATATTCTTCCGTGGGCTACAACTTTCATTCCGTTTTCAGGAAGGAATTTCAAGGTGCTAACACTTGAACGGAACATTACGGATTTCAATACTCCACCTTCGTCTTTAAGGGTGAAATAAAAATGTCCTGTTTTATAGTGGTTTGTAAAATTTGAAATTTCACCTTTTATATAGACGTCTTGGAGATAGGGGCTTGTATCGAAAAAGGATTTTATATATTGGTTTAGTTCGGTAACTGACAGTATGTTATTATTCATTTGAGTTTACCTTCAAAAATTTATCTCGGGTTAAAAGTGCAACGCCTACTGCATTGTCACAAGAAAGAGGTGGTGGCGCAAAATAGGCATCGCAAACAGTGGATACGTAGTTTTGTAAAATCTTACTTCCCGAAACGCCTCCTGCAAAAATCACGGGAAGTGTAATATCTTTTCTTCTTTCAAGCATTTTATTTATTGTATTCAAAATGACGTCGTAGACGTATCGAGCAACGTGTTCTGAGGGAGTATTCTCTTTTATCATCTTTTCAACTTTGTTTTCAAAGCCTGAGAGATTTACATTGCCATTACCTTCAGTGACCTTTACTTTAAAAGTCTTTGTGGACCTTTGGGCAAGTTTTTCAAGTTCTGTGCCACAGGGAAAATTCAACCCCAACATAACTCCTGTTCTATCAACCAGTTGACCTAACGTTATGTCAGATGAAGAAGAGAGAATTTCACAAGTGAAGCCGAAGTCGTTTTTTTTACATTCGAGAAGTTCACAAGTGCCACCAGAAAGGTGGAAGGAGTAAAAGGTTTCAGGCAAGTTCATATTCGCTCCAAAACTTGCACTTCTGATATGTCCTTCCTGATGAGAAAACTCGAAAAGGTCAACTTTTAAAAGTTCGCTTATGGAAGTGGCAACGCTTATTCCTGAAAGAAAGCAAGGCATATATGAGCCTTCTACGTTTCTCGGTCTTGTGGAGACGCCTATTGCCGAAATTTCCCCGACCTTTAACTTTTCTCCCATTTCAGATGCTAATTTGTTAAATGCTACGGGGAGATTTTTTACGTGCATAAATAGAGCATCGCTCTGTCTTACTCCTTTTTCACCAGGTTTAACACAGAGCGGAATTTTAACGTTATATACAGTTTCATCTTCTAAAACTGCAGAGACGGAAGTTGTATAATTACTTGTATCAACTCCGAGCCAAACTTTACTCATCTTTCTCCCCTACTTCACGGGCAATCTTTGCAAGGACACCGTTTATAAAGGAAAAGGCTTTTTCGTCGTCGAACTTTTTGGCAAGTTCAACTGCTTCGTTTACTGCAATCTTTACAGGGATATCCTCTGCATATTTAAGTTCGTAGGTAGCAAGGCGCAAAATAGCCTTTGACACGCGGGATATTCTGTCGCTTTCCCAGTTAGATGACGAGTTATTTATGAGAGTGTCGATATCTTCGATGTTATCATAAACGCCCTTAAAGGTGGAAAGAATATACGGTTCACTGTCAATTTCATTATAATCAAGGTAAATCAGTGCGTTGTTATAAACTTCCGTACAGGAAACCTCTTTCATAAAGTCTTTTTCAAAAATTAAGCAAAATGCAATTTCTCGTGCTTCTCTTCTTTTCATAAGTATGTTAGTCTTTCTTAAAAATTAAAGTGTAAGGCGACCTTCGAGCGCCCTTGTTATAGTCATTTCGTCGGCGTATTCAAGTTCTGCTCCTGCGGGAATACCATAGGCAAGTCGTGAAACCGAAACGCCAAGGGGTTTTATAAGTCTTGACAAATAAAGTGCTGTCGCCTCTCCTTCAACGCTTGGAGTGGTGGCTACAATTATTTCCTTTACTTCTTCGTTTATTCTGGCAAGAAGTTCTTTTATGTTCAGCTTTTCAGGGCCTACACCGTCTGTTGGTGAAATGAGTCCGCCAAGGACGTGATAAACTCCACGAAATTCCTGTGCCTTCTCAATGGCGAGTATGTCTTTTACGTCTTCTACAACGCATATGACAGATTTGTTACGACTTTCACTTGCACATATGGGACAAATATCGCTATCACTGATATTTTTGCAAATTGAGCAAACTGTTATCTTTTCTTTGGCATCTAAAATGGCAGTTGCAAAACTTTCTGCTTTTTCTTTATCCATATCAACAACTGCAAATGCCATTCTGACTGCGGATTTATAGCCCACGCCGGGAAGTCGTCTGAACTGCTCTATGAGTTTTTCGACAGGTTCTATAAAATTAAACATAACTGTTAAAACAAGCCAGGCAAGTTAAGTGAGCCTGTAATTCTTGACATTTCTTCAGCAGCGGTATCTTCTACTCTCTTGATTGCTTCGTTTACTGCGGCCGTGATTATATCTTCAAGTGTTTCTATATCGTCGGGGTCAACGATTTCGGGAGAAATAGAAATTGATTTAACTTCTTTTTTTCCGTTAATCTTGATTTTTACCATTCCGCCACCTGCAGAAATATCGTGTTCTCTCGATTCCAGGTCTGCCTGAACTGTGTTCATTTCTTCTTGCATTTTCTGTGCTTGTTTAAGCATGGCGTTCATATTCTGAGGTCCGCCACCCATACCCTGAGGTAAACGTGCTTTCATATAATTTTCTCCTTAAATTATAAAGTATCTAAATCTGAATTCTGTGTAGACTGTTGGGCTTTTTCGTTAAAAAACTGAACGTTTTCAATAGTACTGTCAAACTCTCTTGCACATTCTAGAATGTGAGACGTACAAGAAGGAGTATTAAGCATCTGGATTACAAAGTCGTCTGCAATAACGACAAGTGTTCCCGACTGCAATTTCATTTTAGCCTTTGCAAGAAAGAATTGTTTCATTGATTCTTTCTCACCGAATTTTTTAACAAGTTCATTGACGTGTTCGAAGACGTCTTTGTTAGAAGTAGACTTAGGTTTTGATTTTTCTTTAGTCTCTTCTTCTACAACTACTTCAGGGGTCGGGGGGTCTTCTTTTTTTGATGTCTTGATTTTTTCCTTTACAGGGGTAGAGTTTTTCTCTACCACGACTCCTGATTTAATAGTTTCTTCAAGACGCGAAATTCTGTCTGACAGAGCATCAAAACTCTTAATTGCAGATGGGGAGGTCATTTTTATAACGGTTATTTCCGCGCTGACCTTTTTATTGACTCCGAAGGAGTCGGGGGAATTTATAAACTTTTTAAGTTCGTCGATAAAGTAACTTAAAGTATCGTTTGAAAGAATTTCCGAAATTTCTGTAAGTCTGTTGAGTTCTGTCTCCGTGCAATTTATAAATCTTGACGGTGAAGAAACGTTCTTGACAATCAGGATATCTCGGCATATTGACAAAAGTTCAAAGAAACAAGATGTGATGTCACCGTTCTTTTCGTGAAGTTCGTCGGTTATGGTCAGGGCTCTAACTGTATTCTGCTTTGCGCAGGAGTAAATAAGTTCTATTAGTTGTTCTTTGTTAGATAAGCCAAGGAGGTTTATAACGTATTCGGTAGTGATAAATCCGCCCTTAGATGCGCAAGATTCCAAAAGGCTAAGTGCATCTCGCATAGCGCCGTCAGAGAGATTAGCAATAATAACGGCTGCTTCCCTCTCCATATTTATGCCCTCGTTCGAGCATATTTCCATTAAGCGATCAACGATTTTTTCTTTCTTGATTCTGGAAAAATCGAATCTCTGGCAACGGGACATTATGGTGGCGGGAACTTTCTGAAGTTCGGTAGTAGCCAAAATAAAGAGAGCGTGTTCAGGGGGTTCTTCGAGGGTTTTCAAAAGGGCGTTGAAGGCGGAAGCCGACAACATATGAACCTCGTCTACGATATATACTCTCTTCTTTACAACGGAAGGCGGGAAAACTACCTCGTCACACAAGGACCTGATATTATCGACACCGTTGTTTGAAGCGGCGTCAAGTTCTACTACGTCTACACAGGTACCTGCATTGATTTGCTTACAGGAATCACATTCGTTACAGGGGTTTCCGTTTTGAAGATTTGTGCAGTTTGCCGCCTTGGCAAGTAACTTTGCGCAGGTGGTCTTACCTGTGCCTCTCGAACCGCAAAACATATATGCGTGAGAAAGTTTACCGCTAGATACCTGATGTTGTAAAACGGAAGTTATGTGCTCCTGTCCTACCACGTCACTGAAAACCTGAGGTCTCCATTTTCTATATAATGCCTGATACATTATTTAACTCCTAAATACAAAATTAGCACAAGATACGAATTGAGACCATGCACCTTGACTCGAATATACAAACATGTCCGTTATCCTATCTCCAGACTCAGAACAGGCGACCTTGCGGCACATTGAACGAACTGCTTAATGCTGCTTGGTTCCCCACCTGACATGATTCACAGGATTCAATTGCGCAAGACCCATTCGTCAACGCCCTTAAATAAGAGCAGCTACACATTTGTATTCCTCATCGAAGGAATTACCCCCTGCTATAGCGGATTTCAGGTTACAAGGTGCCGCTGTCTCCCCGGTTAGCATGGTCTTAATTCGTATCTTGTGTATTGAAATTATTTAGTTCCGAAAATTCTGTCTCCCGCATCACCAAGTCCAGGTAAAATGTAGGAGTGAGAATTAAGTTCTCTATCGAGTGCTGCGGCGTAAATCTGAACGTCGGGATGAGCAGAGAGTACTGCTTCAACTCCTTCGGGTGCCGCTACAATGTTCATCATCTTTATGTGTTTAACGCCTGAGTTTTTAAGAAGGTCAATTGCAGCCACTGCTGAACCGCCTGTTGCAAGCATTGGGTCAATGATAATTGCAATTCTTTCTGAAATGTCCTGAGGAAGTTTGCAATAGTAGGTTACGGGAAGTGCGGTCTCGGGGTCACGGTAAAGACCTATATGTCCTACTTTTGCTGCAGGTATAAGAGTAAGAATTCCAGGCTCCATACCAAGTCCTGCACGAAGGATAGGAATGATTGCAAGTTTTTTACCTGCAATACTCTTGGCTGTCATTTTTTCAAGAGGAGTTTCTATCTCCACGTCTTCAAGAGGTAAATCACGGGTTGCTTCATATGCTACAAGCATTGCGATTTCGCTAACAAGTTCTCTGAATTCTTTGCAACCTGTTTCGACGTCTCTCAAAATAGAAAGTTTGTGCTGAATTAAAGGATGATTGCATACCATAAAGTTTTGAAATTCTTTCATTGTACAAGTCCTCTTTTTAATTATTTTTAAACACAATTAGTATATCACAAAAGTGTGTGTTTGGCAACAATTTAAGTAAAATTATAAAATTTTATCGTAGAGTTCTACTCTCTTCTGGTGACGTCCGCCTTCAAACTCGGTATTGAGGAAAATTTCAAGGTTATAAAGCACTGCTTCAATACCCATAGTACGACCGCCAAAGCAAATTACGTTTGCATTATTGTGCAGTCTTGAAAACTTTACGCTATAACTGTCATTGGTGCATATTGCTCTTACGCCTTCAGTCTTATTGGCGCATAACATCATACCAAGACCTGTTCCGCAACAAAGAATACCTTTTTCTGCCTGTTTTGTGGCAACACATTCTGCTACTTTCTTTGCATAAACGGGATAGTCAACGGATGCGGTGGAATCTGTGCCGAAGTCTTTAACTTCTATTCCCTTTCCTTCAAGGTACTTTTTAATTTCCTCTTTAAGTTGGTATCCGCCGTGGTCACAAGCAATTGCTATCATTATTATCTCTCCTTATTATTTACTCTCTCCGCTTGTGAAGTTCTTAAATATAGCGGAGTAATTTGTGATGCTGTTTGGTATTCGTTTTTCAAATAAGACTGATATGCAAGTTTCGCAACTGACACTGCGTTCTGTCTTAACTGAATTTCACTTGCGAGGACAGAATCAATTGGGGTATTTTTTTCTTTAAGATAGTTATAGAGTTTTTCTGCTCCGTCGCCGTTTATATACACTTTTTTATTTTCTTTTACAAGTTCAGCTTCAAGTTCTTCAAGGGATATAGGTCTGTCTTCCGTCAGCCTTTTAATACACTCTCCGTCGTACAAAAACAGGGCGTTATAAAGTTCGTTTCTTCTTGCATCCATTGCAGGACACAAAATAACGGGCTCAGAAAACTTATCAAAGGTAGTAAATCGAAAATTTTCTGCGAGTGCCAAAATCGAAGAGGTACCCACGATTTTAGTGTTTTTATAAAAAGCAAGTCCTTTTGCGGTGGCAATACCGATTCTCACACCTGTAAAGGAGCCTGGGCCTCGGGATACTCCGATTAACTCCACGTCGTCTATAGTGTAACCTGAATTTTTCAGTATTTCGTCAATCATAGGAAGTAATTTTTCACTATGGGTGAGTTTATTATGCACAGAGGAACTTGCAATTACCCTTTCTCCGTCAAAGAGTGCAACACTTGCGGTAACAGCAGTTGTATCTAAACCAAGAATTAACATTTTTAAAACTCCACAACTATATTTCTTTCGTTTTCAACGTCGGTTTTTAATATGCTGACTTTTATGACGTCTTCAGGGAGAGCGTAGGTAATATTTTCGCTCCACTCGGTAACTACGACGGCGTCGTCGAGATAATCGTAAAAGCCCACTGAATACAAGTCGTCTTCGTCTGCTATTCTATACATATCAAAGTGGTAAAAGTTCTTTTTATCAGAAGTATATTTGTTTACAATGTTATAGGTGGGACTTGTGACAACTGCGTCTTTATCAAAACTTTTAACCATTCCCCTGACAAAGGCGGTCTTCCCTGCTCCCAAATCGCCAAAGAGGGCGACGAAAGCGGGGTAAGGTAACATTTTCATAAGGTTTGCGCCTATATTTTCCGTTTCTTCGGGGGAAAAAGTTTTATACGTTTTTGTGGACACGAAAATGACCTCTCGATTTATATGAATTTTATTTATTTTACCACATTTTTATTATAATGTCAATTATTTATAACCTTTATATAAAGGAAATATCGTTAGCAGAAAAGTCTGCTAACGATATATTTTTAGTCTATTGCATGAGTTCTGATGTAATCGAGAATTACTTCAAAGCCTGCCTTTGAAATGTGAATACCGTCACCGTTACAATAATCGTTTATAAGGTAACCGTTTTCACCCACGAGTGCTGAAATGGTATTCAAGTAATACACTTCGTTTTCCTTTGCGATTTCTGCAATCCATACGTTTGCACGGTTTATTTTTTCCATACTTATTGACTTTACTTCATAGTAGTCGCAAACGGGGTAAATAGATTGAAGAATTATGTTTGTTTCGGGTGATTTTTCTTTAATTATTTTTACAAGGTCATTGTAATACTTTTTAAAATTCTCTTCACTTAAACTTGAAACTCCGTTGACACCGAGAGTTAAAACAACGGTCTTGGGAGTTTTTAGATGAATTGCATCGGCGATTGACATTTCAGAGTCGTCCTCGGGGTAAACGATATTCTCGGTGAGCAAATTCCACATAGCAAGTGTACCGCTTTTAGGGGTCCACACTTGATTTGTGTTTTTACCGCCTTTAAGGACACCGTAATAAGCCATTCCGTGAGTGGTGGAGTCACCTATGAAAATCATGTCGTCAATATACTCTTGTCCCGCGTCTTCGCTCTTGTCAAGGATTGTATCATCAAAAAGTTCGAGAAGTTCTGCGTGGGTATAGAGAGGTTTTGGTGCATCTGATTTAAACTCGGTTTTATCTTCCTCGGGAATCTCGACAGAAGTCTGAGGAGTGTCGTCAGGGTCCTCGTTGGAGTCATTGTCTGGAGTGACGTTTTCCGTTGTATTATCAGGTAAAGATACTTCGGTGTCAGGTGTATTGGTATTATCTTCCACATCTTTTTTGAAGACGTCTTTTATTATAATACAAGCATATACCACCACAATTACAAAAACTATCAAACTTATGACAGGAAATATTCTGAGTTTTCTTTTTTTCATAATTAACCTCACAAAAGTACATGCCCGTGGTAGTCACGGGCATGAAAGTAACATAAATTATTCGTTAACTTCTTCTTCAGGTGCTTCTTCCTTTTCTTCAACAGTTTCTTCGGGGAGGAGCGCTCTGATAGAAAGGCTTACCTTCTGATTTTCGTCATCGATTTCGATAATCTTCGCTTCAACTTCTTCACCAAGTTTTAAAACGTCCTCGGGTTTGTTGATCTTAGTATTAGAAATCTGAGAAATATGAATGAGTCCGTCAACGCCCGGTACAATCTCTGCGAATGCACCGAAGGGCATCATGTTAACAATCTTAACACGTGCTGTGTCTTCTACTTTATAAGTATCGTTGAATATCTTCCAAGGGTTAGTAGCGTCGGTCTTGTATCCAAGTGAAATACGGTTGTTTTCCTTATCGAAGGCTTTAACAAAAACTTCGAGTTCGTCACCAACGTTTACTACCTGTGAAGGATGTTTAAGTCTGAGCCAAGAGAGTTCGGTGATGTGGAGCATACCGTCAACTCCGCCAAGGTCAAGGAATACACCAAAGCTTGTAAGTGATTTAACCTTACCTGTGTATTTCTTTCCTTCTTCGATTTCTGACCAGAATTTTTCAGCGATAGCGCGTCTTTCTTCGCGTACTACCACTTTGATTGAACCAACTGCACGTCTCTTCTGCTGGTCTGCTTCAATAAGTTTGAATCTTACTGTCTGAGATGCGAGTTTTGTCAAATCGCCACCCATGGGAACGCCTGTCTGGGATGCGGGAATGAATATTCTGATTCCGTTCCAGATAACAACTACGCCACCCTTAACAACGTCGATAACCTTACCTTCAAGAACTTCTCCGGCATTGTATGCTTCTTCAACTTTAACCCATTTTGAGAAATAGTCGATTTTCTTTTTAGAAACCTGAACCGTTCCTTCCTGATCGTTAAACTTCATAAGAAGAACTGTTATTTCGTCGCCAACATGGAATTCAGACATAACGTCAAGTGAGGGGTCGTCTGTAATTTCATCATAAGTAAGTATACCTGTATGTTTAACGCCGAGATCCACGTGAATCTCTGCAGGTGATACCGAAGTAATAACGCCTGTTACCTTTTCTCCTGTAGTAAGTGTTTTGAATGACATATCGAGCATTTCTTCAAAACTCATATTGTCATTGATTGCCAAGTTGTTTGTCTCAGCCACGGTGTTTTCAGCATTTGTGATTTCTGCCATTTTGTTTATAACCTCCTGTATAATTCTGTCGGGTGTCGAAGCACCGGCAGTAATACCAATTTTATTTTTGCCTTTTATCATATCGGGGGTAATCTCTTTTTCACCTGATATCCAAAAGGCGTCGCAAAACTCAGAAGATACCTTGTAAAGTTTTCCTGTATTGGAACTGTTCTTGCCACCAATTATTACCATAAGGTCTGATTTTTTGGCAATTTTCTTAGCATCTTCCTGACGATTTTGTGTAACACTGCATATTGTATCAAAAAAAGTTAAATTTGTATATAGTTTTTTAAGAATTTTAACACAAATTTTCCATTCGTTAATATTTTGTGTAGTTTGCGCAATAACTACCTTGCGTTTTTTGTCATCTGAGGGGATAAAATGGACGTTTTCTTCAAGTTCTTTGGAATTATTAACAACAACGTATTTACTTTTGTCCCCCATTTTGCCAATAAAACTGCAAATGCTCTGAATCTCGGGATGATTCTCGTTGCCAACAACTATGAAATACGGGTCGTCTACTTTATTTTCTTTAATTGCTATCTGCCATATTTTTTTGACAAATGGGCAAGTGGTGTCTACATATTCGATTCCAAGGGATTCGAGTTTTTCGTAGGTTTGTTTCAAAGCACCGTGGGCTCTTATAAAGACAAGAGAGTCTTCGGGGGTAAGGTGTGACAGTTCTTCTTCGCTTTCGAGTTTTTTAACGCCACGGGATTCAAGATATTTAATATAGTCTTCGTTATGAATTAAGTCGCCGAGGGTATATACGGTTTTTGTAGTATTGTTAATAGTTTCTTCTATTAAATCGGCGGCTCTTTTTACGCCGAAGCAAAAGCCTGCGTATTCAGATACTGTTATTTTCATTACTCTTCATCGGGTCGTGCCAAAAAACAAATTTTTTCAAATATTTTTTCAGATGCCAGTTGAAAATCACGCCCGTCTTCTCCAAAATCAATTTCTTTGGCAGGTATAATATCGCCAATTCTTACAATAATTTTTCTAAATGGTCTTATTCTGTAATTTTTTGTATAAATACCAACCGGCAAAACTCCTGCTCCCGATTTTGCACAGATAAAGCCAACACCTTTCTTTGCCTGTTCGGGTTTAGGTTCTACGTGAAGTCTTTTGCCCTGAGGGAAAAGTGAAAAGCATCCGCCGTTTTCGATAATTTCGATGGATTTTTTTATGGCGGCAAGGTCCTGTCCGCTTCTTGATACGGGAAATGCTCCAAAACGAGAGATTACGTCCTTGATGATAGGCACTTTAAAAAGGCTTTCTTTTGCCATAAAGTTTATGGGAAGTTCCGTGCATACGATAGTTAAAATCGGGTCCCAGTTTGAAAGGTGGTTGGCGCAGATTATAAACTTTGAGTCGGTATCTTTATTGGTGCGCTCGTCAATTACCTTTACTCTTAAAAGAAACTTTATTGGGGCTTTTAAAAGTTTTATAACAAAATTGTAGAGTTTCATTCTTATTTTACCTGTTCGTTTATTATTTCGATGGCTCTCTTTAAGGTATCCTCTTCTGTAAAGAGGGTATTATCAAGAAGGATAGCGTCCTCTGCTTTGATGGCAGGAGCTACTTCTCTTGTGGAATCGTTTTTGTCGCGAAGTGTCATATCGTTATACACTTCTTCAAGGGTTGTTTCAACGCCCTTGCCAATTAACTCTTCATAGCGTCTTTCGGCGCGCTTTTTGGGGTCTGCGGTAAGATAAATCTTTACGTCGGCGTCTGGCAATACCACTGTGGCGATATCCCTTCCGTCCATTACCACAGATTTGGTCTTTGCGATATTTCTCTGTATATCAAGTAAGAAAGTTCTCACTTCAGGTATAGCAGATACTGCGGAAGCGTACATAGAAATATCGGGGGTTCTTATGTAAGACGAGACGTCCTCACCGTTGAGCATTACCTTTTGAACTCCGTTATCGTAGCAAAGGTCAAGTTTTATCTCGGGAAGTAAGTCAATTGTCTTATTTACTTCTTCAAGAGAAATCCCTTTATTCCTTACGTAGTAACCGATTGAACGGTAAAGGGCACCTGTGTCCACGTAGATGTATCCTAAGGTTTTTGCTACTTTTTTCGCAAGGGAACTCTTCCCTGCTCCTGAAGGTCCATCGATTGCTATGTTGATTATTTTCATTTCATATACCTCTAATTTAAATTTCTGCATTTGTTATTGCGGCTCTGGCGGTGGAAAAGGCAATTTGAAGATTAAATCCACCCGTGTAGGCGTCAACGTCAATTATTTCCCCTGCAAAGTAAAGTCCAGATACAAGTTTTGACTCCATTGTTTTTGGGTTTATCTCGGAAACACTCACTCCGCCTGATGTGATAATAGCCTCATTTATAGGTCTGGTGCCAACAATAGTAAGGGTAAGATTTTTAAGAAGTGAGACTAGTCTGTTTCTTTCAACTTTTGTGATTTCGCATACTTTCTTTTTAGGGCTAATGCCCGACAGTTCTATTATTACGGGGATAAGTTTTGAGGGAAGTAAATCGGACAGTGAATTAGAAAAGTCGCGATTGATATTCAAAGAGAAGTCGGACAGTATTCTTTTATCGAGTTTTTCACTGTCAAGTGCAGGTTTTAAGTCGATAACAAGTACGTATTTCTCTTTTTGTTCACTTAAGTTTCTCAAATGGGAAGATGCACTTAATATAACGGGGCCGCTTACACCGTAATGGGTGAATAGCATTTCTCCGAAGTCTTCGTATACTGTCTTTTTATTTTCTTTATCTATAATTTTTAGTGAGATATTTTTAAGACCTAGTCCCATTAAACCGTAACACCATTTTTCTTTACATATAAAAGGTACGAGTGATGGCTTTGGGGTAACAATTTTGTGAGAAAACTTTTCTGCAAAGGTATATCCGTCACCTGTTGAACCTGTACTTTTATATGATACTCCTCCTGTGGCGATTATTACCTTGTCAAATTCATAGGTTCTGCTTTTTGTTTTAATAAAAAAGGTATTATCCGTTTTATCTACGTCTAAAACCGAGGAATAAACAAAGTTTACTCCAAGTGCTTTTGCGCGGTTTAACAGGGTGTCTCTTACGTCCTTCGCCTTATCTGAGGCAGGGAAAACTCTCTGCCCTCTTTCGATTTTAAGTTCAAGGCCCAAGTTTTCAAAGAACTCTATCGTATCTTGATTTGAAAAGGAATTAAATGAAGAATATAAGAACTTTGAATTAACGGGGACATTCTTAAAAAACTCTTCCCTGTCGCAAGAGGTGGTAACGTTACAACGACCTTTTCCCGTTATCATAAGTTTTTTGCCTGTATATTCATTTTTTTCAAACACAGTTACTTCGTTATCAACTGTATTCGTTAAAGAAGCGGCGGCGAAAAGTCCTGCGGCACCTCCGCCGATTATGGCAATACGGTTTAATTTCATATACTCCTCTAAAAAAATAGGATAGTTCTTTCCACTTGGTATTTTACTATTTTTTATAAAAAATTGCAACTAAATTTTCTATATTTATTTTTATTTATTGAAATGTTTTTCTTTTAGTGATATAATGAGTACACAAAGATATTAAAAAGCAGGAGTTAAAATGGATAAAAACAATTACAAAGAAAGTGAAAGAAGACGCAAAGCCTACGAAAGAAACAGAAAAATCAAACTTCGTCAACAAAGAAGAAATAGAACGAAAAGATTTTTGATATTAACTTTCATTCTGTACTTATTCGTTATTCTTGCGATATTTTTTGCTTTTTCAATTTCTCTTAAATCTTGTGAAAAGGAAGAGCCTCAAAGAGACATTAACATACAGCATCAAGACGACAAGGTTGAGACAATCAAAAAGTCTGATTTGTATTTTGACGGTATTTGTTATCTTCCCATATCCGTTATAAACAAACTTACGGACATCAAAGTTACAGGCGACAAGGACAACATAAACTTTATAATTGAGGAAAACTCAGAATATGCAAATTTCAACGTAGGTTCTAAACTTGCGGAAATTAACTCAAATGCAATAGAATTAAGTAGTGAAGCGAAAATTGTAAACGGTGAGTTGTATCTCCCTCTTGACTTCTTTACAACCTACATGACAGGTTTAACAATTAAAATTGACGATAAGAAGGACGTTTACGTTTTATCTGCCGAGAGCACACCTCAATTCATCTTTAAAGAGCCAGAAAACACAACACCTGTTGACGAAAACGGTGTTACTGATATTACCGACAGTCCCATGGATTTTCTGCTTGATCTATCTTCCTACGAAGAATATATGAATCCCAAGGACCGTGATGCTTATTTAATTTTAGTAAGTGAAGAAAACCCGTTGACAAGTGACTATGCTCCCGATGATTTAACGGGAAGTATATACACCAGAAGTGACAGAGACACAAGAATGTTACGTAAATATGCTTGTCTTGCTCTTGAGGCTTTCTTAAAAGAGGCGGAGGCAAATGGTATAAAGAACGTGACAGTTACAAGTGCTTACAGGTCGTATGACTATCAAAATCAACTTTTCGTTCAAGAGGTTGCAATCAGAGGCAGTGAAGAGGAAGCGGCAAAGCACGTTAACCCTCCAGGCATTAGTGAACACCAGACAGGACTTGCAGTAGATATGCACAATATGTCGGCGGCATCCACCGCTTTCGGAAATACAAAAGAAGGAAAGTGGCTTGAAGAAAACGCGCACAAATTTGGCTTTATTCTAAGGTATCCTTCCGACAAAACTAAAATAACGGGAATCAATTACGAGCCTTGGCATTTCAGATACGTTGGAAGATATCACGCCACAAAGATGCACGAACTTGATATGTGTCTTGAAGAGTATATCGAATATATAAATCAATAAAGCAAAAACAGACCGCCAAGGCGGTCTGTTTTTTTATTCTCTGTTATATTTTTCCTTTTGATCATCTACAAACTTCAAAACGCCAATATAGCGACCTGCAGATATTACGAAATGCTCGACAAGTTTAATTTGCAACTGTTCAAGAAGTTTTGCTAAATGTCTTGTTGAGTCTATATCTTCATAGGAAGGTGCTACTCTGTGTTCGGGGTGGTTATGTGCGATAATGATGTTTGTAGCGCCCACTTTTATTACTTCGTCTGCAATTTCACGAACGAAGACTGAAACGTTAGAAGAACTTCCCGTACGGATTACGTTTTCGCTGATAAGGTGCATATTTGCGTCAAAGTAAAAGCCCATAAGTGTTTCATTTGACCTTCCGATAAAACAACTTGTGATATACTCCCCTATTTCGTCATAGGTCATCTTAGGTTTTATAGTCTGTTTTATACACTCTTTGGCGTAAAACCTTGAAATCTCGGGGATTAGTTTCAAAAACGAGGCTGCCTGGTCTTTTATTCCTTTGACATTTTTCATTTCCTCGATGGGCAAATCAAAGACTGCGGGGAAAGAACCTGCTTTATTTATAAGGTTGTGTGCAATTTCGTTAGTGTCCACGTGAGGAAGAACGTAGAAAAGTAACATTTCCAATACTTCGTGCTCGGAAAAAGCGTCAAGTCCAAACTTCAAGAATTTCTTTTTTACACGCTGACGGTGGTTAGCGTGTAGATTTTCTTTTTTGGTTTTGGGCGGTTCGGTATTTCTTAAAAATTCGTCAAAATCAAAAGTGTCCATTTATACATCCTATTTTTCATATCAAATTTATGCTTGACTTTATTATTTTTTTGAATTAAAATTATAAGGCAACTAAAAAAGTGAGGGCATGTTATGTCAAAAGATTTCAATAAAAAGATTTTCTCAATTTTACTTGATATTTCAAGGGGTGACAGGAGTTGGAGACAATTCGCCTCTGACTGTGAAATCAGTTACGTACAAATGAGAAAACTTGCAACCTGTAAACAAGAAAACCCGCCCAGAGTTAAACTTCTAAAAAAGATAGTTGATAACTCAACGGGTGACATTGAAATGGAAGACTATTTATTCGCAATAGGTTTTCAGCAAGAGGATTCAAACAAGCAAACGCTCCCTTTGAGCACAAATCTCATAAAGCAGGGCGATGCTTTCTTCGAAAAATATCTTTCGCTTTCAATGGGACAGAGAAAAATGATAAACGATTTTATCGATTTTCTTTCAGGCAGAGAGTAAAATTCTATTTATTTCTTCTACCATTTTTTTATCAGGTTCAAAAAACACACATTCACAACAGTCGCTATACTTAAAAACTAATACATAGCAAGAGGATTCAAACACGTTACCGTTATAATTATAACAGTTTCGAGGTTTATATTCCTCTTGTTTTTTATATTCTTCTCTGGAATAAAGTGCTACTATTTTCGATAAATCAATATCGCAAACGGTAGTTATTTTTTTGCCCAGAGTTTTTGTTATCTTAAAGCATTCGTCATCTAAAATGTACGTATACTCAGGCAGAAAAAATTTAATCAGCAATTCACAAACAGTCAAAGCGACAAAGAAAAAGGCGCTCTGCCACACGATAGGAGAAAAAAGTCCAACGTGGCATAGATAAAAAACGATGATAAAGAAAACTATCAAGGCGGTAACAATGAGAAAATTTTTAAAACAATTTTTTATTGGAGTATGTGTCATTTCAAATTCCTCAAAACATCTATACTGTTATCTGTCGTGTCAAAAGACATAATATCTGCAAAAACGACAGAAGAGTTATCAAGTTCAATAAGTGCGAAGGTCGCTTTGCCGTAATTTGTGCCAACTGTACCCGGATTTATAAAGAGAGTCTTCCCTCTTGTTTCTTTTAACGGTAGGTGGGTGTGACCGAAGAGCACCAGGTCGGCATTCAAGGCTCTTGCTCTGACTGAAATTCCTGCAAGACCACCTTTTACGTTATATCTGTGACCGTGGGTAAAAAAACATTTCACTCCTGCGAAGGTGGAAAACACTTCGCTTTCGGGTACAACTTCAAAAAAATCGTTATTCCCTTTGACTGCAACTGTAGGAACGTTGGGGAAAGCAATTTTGATTTTTTCAAAGTCGGAATACATATCGCCAAGATGCACTATAAGGGAGATTTCACCTTTATAGTGATTTATGATGCTTGTCATATTGGATGTGTTCAAGTGACTGTCTGAAAAAACAAGAATTTTCATAAAGGGTACACCTCTTTTTGTAGCAAAGGTTGAGTCTCATCATAAAATGTAGAAAAGGAGGTTATTGATATGACAAACAACTCTAATGAAAATGCTAAAAATAATCTACAAAAGGCTGTGGCGAACATCTTGGGCCAAAACAGCGAAATCAATGGTGAGATAAAAAATTTAATAAATTCTTTAAGCGAAGATGATATTAAAAAAATAAGTTCATTGGTAAAAAATCGCGACTTGCAGAAGTTAGCAAGTTCATTTATGGACTCCAAAAAGCCAAAGGAGTGATATGATGGACGACGTTATAAACAATAAAATCACGGAAATATTAAATTCTCCTGACCTTATGGACAACGTAAGGAACATACTGGGTCAACTCGGGGAGAAAGAAAAGGCGGAAGACATAATAGTAGAAGAAACTCCGTCAATTTCTTCTATTCTCGATACCCTTGGTGACAGCAATCTGCTATCGAGTCTTGGAAGTCTTCTTGGACAAAACAAAAATGAAAGAATTGCTCTTTTAACCGCTTTGTTGCCTTTTTTAAGCAAAGAAAAACAGGATTCGCTTTCTTTAATAATTAAAGTGTTAAAGGCAATAAGTATATTTAATGCGGCAAATATACTATCCTAAGAGGTGAAATAATGTATTCAAGAAAAACAGGCATTATGTATAACCCCAGCCAAACCCAAAAAAAGATTGAACAATTCAATGAGAATTTGAGAGTTCAATATAACAACCGTAACTCTTTTCGCTCACCGGAAAAGGTTTCTGAAATAAAAGAGGAAGAGATATCTGACACAGTATCGGTTGACGCTGCAACGGAAGAAAACGATACTCTTAAAAAAATCTTTGGAATGCTAAATAATGAGGATATAATTCTTGTAATACTAATTATGCTTCTGCTCTTTGAAGTTAACAAAGATTATTTGCTCATTGGGATATTAGCGATTCTCTTGTTCCTTGACTAGTAATTTCAAAGGCTTTATCGGAAATGACTGAAACTTCATCAAATTTCAAAGTGTTCTGATTGAAATATTCTTTGTTTTCAAAATCTGAGGTTGCTTTTAATACAAGTCCGTGATCAAGGGAGACAAAGAACTTGTCTATGGAATTCATTTCGCTTTTAGAAAACTCGGCGTACAAATATTTTTCCCCGTCCATTTCTACAACAGCCACGTTACCTACAGAAGAAGTATTGTTAAGTAAGACGTATTTAAGCGCGGCGATATTGATGAGTGAATCGTATTCAAAATCGGTATTGCCGCTTTGCACGTCTACTTTTCCGTTTTTGTTGTTAACGGTGGTAATATCTCCATCTACAAGCAATATAGTTGTATCAATTTCGTCGTCTGATGTGTCAATTCTTATTTTGTCGCCCTTTTTGTAGATACGGTGAATTTGTTTTCTTGAAGAATAATCGTAGGAATATACTGTTTCTACTTCCCAATAGAAGTTAGTTTCGGGTTCAATTGCAGAAAGTAAATCGTATGCACTCTCAGAGGTGAGAGTTACGAAATCGTACTCAGACTCTTTAAAATCTGTGTCTGAAATAAGGGCAATAAAGTTTTTTTCGTACATATCGGAACTTATGTCGGAGGTATTACCTTCAAAAATATAGGCAATAAATGGCGGAAGTTTAAAAATATTAAAAGAGTGAACAAACCAAGCGAGAGCAAAAAGAAGAGATACGACTACTATGACGGTTATTATAGCGTCAAAGATTTTCGAAAATACACTTCTTTTCATCGTCTTTTGTTACTCCTTTTCGTTAATATTTGTTTCTTCGCCAACGGGGGTGTTTTCTTCATGTCCTTGCAGGTAATTTTTAAGTCTCAGTCCTGTCTGGGTTCTCATTTTTGCGTCTCCTACAAGAATTCTGTAGTTGAGAATTCCGATTACGAAGGAAACTATTATTATGAGTACTGAGACAACGGTTTTCCCTTCTGAGAAAGTGATTGCAGATACTGCAAACATTGCACTTACGGAATCGAGGATTGTAACTGCCTGTTTTTGAGTAAAGCCTATGTCAATGAGTTTATGGTGGAAGTGTCCTCTGTCGGGTGCAAAAATAGGTTGTCTGTGAACAAGTCTTCTTATTGTTGCAAAGAGAGTGTCGGCAAGAGGGAGTCCAAATATTAAAAAGGGTATCCAGAATGAAACGATAGCGTCCATTTTGAAAAGTCCGAGTATTGACACGACGGAAAGTGCGTATCCTAAAAACAGTGCACCTGTGTCTCCCATAAAAATGACTGCAGGGTTTCTGTTATAAGGTAAAAAGCCAAGGCAAGAACCTGCAAGGATTGCAACGATTATTGCAACGGTATAATCAAGTTGCAAAATCGCCACTATCATTATGGAAAAGGCAGAAATGGTTGAAATACCACAGGCAAGTCCGTCAAGACCGTCAACGAGGTTTACCGCATTTGTAACCGCTACTATCCAGAATACTGTAACTACAAAAGACATAACTTTATCGAAAACGACATAGTTTCCAAAGAAATTAATAAATTCAATCGTTGTACCTGTCAGGGGTGCAACAGATGCGGCACAAATTTGGATAAGCAGTTTTATCCACGCGTTAAGTCTGTATACGTCGTCAAGCATACCAAGTATAACGATAACTGTGGTGCCGACAATGAGACCGAGAACCTGTAAATTGATTTCACAAAAGAGTAAAATTGAAAGTGTAAAAGATATGAATATAGCAAGTCCGCCCATTCTTGGAATGGGTTTTTTGTGCATTCTTCTTTGGTCTGTAGGTACGTCGATTGCACCGAGTTTATGAGCCAGAACTCTTACAGGCGGAGTTAAAGTGAAGGTCAAGAGACCTGCAAGTAAAACCGCAAGAATTCCGTAAATCAATGAGTTTACATTCATAAAAACTTCCTTTTTAATTTCGACGGTTATTTTATAAAACTGTGACGTTGATAATTCTATCTTACAGGGGGAACGAATCCCACTTTTCTGTAAACCTTGGATAAGGTTTTATAGGCAACTCTTGCTGCTTTTTCACTGCCCTCTTTCATAACGGACTCTAAGTACGCCTTATCTTTAATAAGGGCGTCAAATCTGTCTCTTATAACTGAAAGTGAGTCGGCGCAGGCTTCACCTACTGCAAGTTTAAAGTCGCCGTAGCCCTTACCTTCAAACTCACGTTCGATCTCGTCAAAAGTTTTGCCTGAAAAGACAGAGTAAATTGTCATAAGGTTTGCAATTCCGGGTCTGTCTACGTCATATTTTACAAGAGCGTCGGAGTCGGTTACCGCCTTCTTGAATTTCTTTATAATTTCGTCTTTGGTGTCAAGCAGATTTATGTTTGCGTTGGGGTTGGGGTCAGATTTTGACATTTTTTTAGTGGGGTCTGCAAGGGACATAATTTTTGCCCCCGCCTTTGTGATATAGGGTTCGGGAACGGTGAAGGTAGGTGAATACTGACCGTTAAAACGTTCTGCGATATTACGTGCCAGTTCTATATGTTGCTTCTGGTCAATACCAACAGGTACAAGGTCAGCGTTATACAGAAGAATATCGGCTGCCATAAGCACAGGATATGTAAAGAGCCCTGCGTTAATATTTTGCGAATATTTCTTTGATTTATCCTTGAACTGAGTCATTCGTGAAAGTTCACCGAACATTGTACTGCAACCGAGTACCCAAGAAAGTTCAGCGTGGGCAGGAACGTGGCTCTGAACAAAGAGGGTTACTTTTTCAGGGTCGATGCCACAAGCCATATATATCGCAAGGGTTTCAAGAGTTCTGCGTCTGAGTTCTGCGGGGTCTTGTTTTACAGTTATTGCGTGCATATCCACAACGCAGTAAAAGCAGTTATATTCATCCTGAAGGTCAACCCAATTCTTTAATGCGCCTATATAGTTTCCAATAGACAGTTTTCCGCTGGGTTGAGCGCCCGAAAAGATTATTTTCTTATTTTCTTCCATGATTTCACCGTATGTCCTTATATTTTGTAAAAATTTAGTCTTGTTAAATCTTATGTTATTATAACATATTTTTGTTAGAGGTCAAGTATTTGTGTGGTTTTCAAGTTTTATCAGTACGTTATCTTGAAGGTGTTTGTTTTGGGCAAAAATTTTTATTCCGTTATGACAAAAGTGTACTGTGTCTTTTATAACTTTATAGCCTTTGGGAATTTTTTTGTTTTTTCTTTTTATCCCTTGTATTTTAAAGACTTCTTTTGGAGTAATAACTTCTCTTTCAGTAATCAAATAATTGATACTGCGACAAGTTGAAGAAGTGTAAATCAAAAGAGACAGGTAATTGTCTGTGGCAAATTGAAATACAATTTTAACGTTTCCTGATTTTTTCTTCTTGGCATAGTCAAAATATGCTTCTATCAAAGAAAGGGACAGGTCATTTAAATTTTTAAAGTTTTCACTTTCAAATAAAGGATAGGACCCTTTAAAAAGAAAACCCTCTGTCCTTTCATAAAAGACTGCGTCTTTATATTGAATTCCAAACTTCTTTTTTGTCCGAGAGAAAGTAAAGTTCTCGGGCTTAATTTTTGTTTTCGTTTTCATACAATCACCTCTTGTGATAATGATATGAAAAGAAAAATAAAATTTGCTAAATTATAATTTCTTTACAAGTTCGGAAAACTTCTCTCCTCGCTCTTCAAAGTTCTTGAAATATCCGTAACTTGCGGCTGCGGGAGAAAGGACACAGGTGTTACCCTCTCCTGTCAGGTCACTTGCAAGTTTTACTGCTTCTTCAAGGTCTGAAACAAGGAAATGTTTTATGTTTTTCTCTAAAAGTTCACCTGCAATACGTTTTCCAGACTCGTACATAAGGATAATATTTTGGATTTTATTTTTTTCAAAATATTCGATAAGTTCACTGTAATCAATTCCTCTGTCCATACCGCCCACAAGTACGGTGGTGACGTTTTTCAAGGATTCGATTGCCTGAATGGTTGTCTGACAGACTGTGGAAATAGAGTCGTCATAGTAGTTTACACCGTTTTTCGTCGCTACAAATTCAAGTCTGTGAGGAAGTGATTTGTAAGTCAAAAGTGCCGATATAAAAGATTTTTCATCAACTCCAAAATCAGAGGTTACAGCGAAGGCGGTCATAACGTTATAGAGGTTGTGCTCTCCCACAAGGGAAATAGAATCAAGGGGAATACTAATTTTTCCGTTATGAGAAACGACCGTTTCGTCTTTATAGGTAAAGTCGGCATTTTCTTTTCCGAGTGTTATAACTTTCGAGGGGGATTTTTCAATCTGTTCAAGGCAGTCTGAAGAAATGAAAAGGGTGTCCTCTTTATCTTGGTTTAAGAATATATTTTCTTTTGCTTTTACGTAGTTATTACGAGTTTTATAATGGTCGAGGTGGTCTTCAAAAAGATTGAGTATAACGGCTCTGCGTGGCGAAATATTCTCAAATTCAAGTTGATGGCAAGACATTTCAAAAACTGCCACACTTCCCTCTTTCATAAGGGGTGCACTGTCAAGAGGCGGAATACCTATATTGCCTGTAAGGATTGCATCGACACCGCTATTTTTCAATATATGATAAATCAAAGTTGTTGTGGTGCTCTTTCCTTTTGTGCCAGTAATTCCTATGGTATTATCTCTAAACTCCATAAGGAACAGGTGGGTCTGGGAAGTGGTTTTTTCAATTACACTCGGTGAAACGTTTTCATATACGATTCCCGGGCTCTTTATGATTACGTCATAGGAGTCGAGGTTTTCCATATAGTTTTCGCCGAAAACGCCTTCGATACCTTCCTTCAAAAGGTGTGACAAGTCGTTTTTATCGGCAACTGTAATTTTTTTACAGTCAACGTATTTTGTCAAAAAGTCAAGTGTAGAACGCCCTTCCCTGCCAAAGCCGAGAATTAAAACGTTCTTTTTGTCAAGAAACTTTTTTATCTTATCAAACATCTGTTATCCTCTTAAGTTCAGAATTGAGTTTTGTTATAAATGAATCGGGAAGGTGATGATTTTGGTCAAAGAATGACATATAGTATTCAACGCCCTTACAAGACACACCTTCAAGAGATTTAAAGTATTCAAGAAGTTTTGGTGCTTTTTTAGACTCTTTCTCATACTTTTCAAGGGTTCTTACACAGGCACTGACAACTTCGTCTCTGCTTCCTACACATTCAAAAGGTTTATTAGGTAAAACCCCTATAAGTTCCTTAAAGGTTTTAATAAGGCTTTCTTTGTCAAGTAGATTTTCGCCAAATATATCCACAAGGGCTTTTTCTTCCAAAAACGGAGACAGAATTATGTAAACGAAGAGGCATTTGGGGCAATTACAGCACCAGATATTGCTCTTGCTACCTACGTTACAACTTTTGAACACAGGGTGAAATTCAGAATATTTTGCAAAAAGTGCGGCAATCTGCATTTCGCTTAACGGACGAAGGATACTGAAATATTCTACTGTGTGGTTCAAATATTTTCTCTGGTATTCAATGAAATTCTTTTCAAATTCTTCGCTCTTTGAAAATTGGTGGTTTACGTTTTCACCAAGGACTGTGCTTTCGTTTGCACTTGATTCGTTAGAGAGGACAACGTACTTTTTACCGTTGAACAATGCAGCAATAATTGAAGAAAATGCCACAATGGAAGAAAAAGGGGTATGACCGTTCAAGAAACCTTTTTTATTAAGTTCAAGCATATTTTTGTCAAGGGTTCTGCCGACTGTGTAGGTTTTATCCGAGTTGTAACCCGCCACTTCACAACAAAGTGTTGTCGCTCCTCTTGGGTTTATAATATAAGGGGTGGTTTCAGACTTCGAGTCCGAAAGAATGCTGAGTGCCACGGCAGAGTCCTTACCCCCTCCGACTGTTACGAGGTTTCCCGAAAGTTCGATTTTTTCGGTATTAGGTTTAAGTACTTCTCCATCGGCAATAACTGTCATAAAGGTATCTTTATCTGTCTTTATACCGTTTACGTAAAAGAATTCGCCAAGTCCGTCAAAGTATAAAGATTTCCACCAGTCGATCATCTCTTTCGTTAATCCGTGGGGTAAAATCCTCACAACAGGTGAACAGGTCAGTTTCCAATAACTGATAAGTTCAACAAGTCCAAGTGAAAAGACAAGGTTATCAAGCAAAAGGTCGGGCACTCTTATATCTTCCGTAATGGGAAAATTCCATTCGGGTGAAAATTTTTCAAGACCCTTTATTTCAAAAAAGTATTTAATTTTTAAGTTGTCATTTGTTTTAGTAACGCTATAAGAGTTATAAACAAATTCGGGGTATTGTTGACGAAGTGTGAAAAAATCTGACATATTTATCCTTTCTCAAGAAAAATCATATCAACGTATTTACTTTTTTCAAAAATTAGGTTAAAATAGAATATCAAATTGAAAGGTATATAAAAATGAATTTGACAAATCCCTCTGAAATTAAAAACCTTATGGCTGAAAGCGGTTTTTCTTTCAAAAAAAAGTTTGGTCAAAATTTTTTGATAAATCCTGAAATTCCAAAAAGAATTGCTACCTCTTCCGTAATTCCCGGAGCTACAAAAACTGCCTGTATAGAAATCGGTCCCGGTATTGGGGTTATGACGGCGGAACTTTCAAAATTATATGATAAAGTTTATTCTTTTGAAATTGACAGTGAACTAATTCCCATACTTGATAAAACGTTATTGGAATGTGAAAACGTCACTGTAATAAACAAGGACATACTTGACGTAAATTTAAAAGAATTTATTGAAGACAATCTGTCGGGTTATACGGTGTCTGTATGCGCTAACCTTCCCTATTACATAACAACTCCGATTATTATGTCACTTTTTGAATCAAGAGCGGATATCCACAGAATTGTAGTAATGATACAAAAGGAAGTGGCAACAAGGCTTACAGCCCGTGCAGGAAGTGAAGAATATGGCTCTATAACGCCAACTGTCGAATACTATTCCGAGGTGAAAAAACTTTTTGAAGTTGCACCAGGAAACTTTATGCCACGTCCTGACGTAACGTCTGCAGTGGTGAGTTTCGACGTCAGGAAAACTCCTGTTGTGACTCCACTGTCGGAAGAATATCTATTCAGAACAATTCGAGGTGCTTTTGCGCTGAGAAGGAAGACTTTAATAAATTCGCTGAAAACTGAGTTTTCCTCTCTGTCAAAAGAAGAGTTGACTTCTTGCCTTGAAAGTGCGGGAGTTTCTCCGTCCCTGAGAGGTGAGACACTGAGTCTTAAGGAACTGTCAGTACTGTCCGACGAAATTTTCAAATACTTAAATTAGTGCTTTTGCCTTTTGGCAAAAGCCTTTTTTATTGGGAAAAAGTAAAAAATCAAATACAGAAATACGGGTATCAAAATGACGTCACCGATTTTTGTATAAAGGGTGGTGTCGGAAATAAAATATACTTTTTCCTTTAAAGTTCCCTTGGTTAAAGGGGGCAAACTTGAAATCATTTCACCGTGAGGGTTAATAACCGAGGAAATACCTGAATTTGCCGCTCTGACTACCCATCTACCGTTTTCAACTGCTCTCCATTTTGAATGTGAGTTGTGCTGATAAACTGCGGGAAAGTCTTTGTACCACGAGTCGTTAGTTATTGCCACTAAAAGTTCGGCGCCGTCTTTTGCACTCTCACGCGCAAGACTTGAAAAAATCGTATCAAAGCAAATAAGTGTTCCGATTTTTCCGTATTTTGTGGTCATTATATTAGTGTCTGTTCCAGGGGTCAGGTCTGAGGAAAACAAATTTATTGCGTCAAGAAAATCAAATGCGGACAAAACCTTTCTCATAGGCAAAAATTCGCCGAAAGGAACGAGTCTGCGCTTAAAATAGACGTCATTTGTGACTTTTCCGTCTTCAATATAATATGCACCGTTATACTCTCTGCCTGTATTTCCAAGGTAAAATGCGCCAACTATCATATCGCTGTCTGTTTCAAGGGAATAGTTTTCAAGTTTACTTAAGGCAAGGTTCGAGGTATTAAGGTAGGTGGGAATTGCAGTCTCGGGCCAGATGACAAGAGAATTTGAATTTTTCACTTTTTCGCTTTCTGTCATATAAACTGAAAAAGAAGACCGTGTGCGCCACTTTTCGTTTTCAAGGACGTTTCCTTGAACTATTACAACATCCCTCTCACGAGAAGTTGTAACGGTTGAGGTCATATTAACAAGTCCAAAAGTAAGGTTCAGGACAAAAATAATAATTGCAATAAAAGGATATATTTTTTTCTTAGTAATATACGTCATAGCAACAAGGACGTTAAAGAGCACCAAAATCAAGTCAATAAAGTAAGGTCCGAAAAGTGATGCCGACTGAATGGTAGGTAAGAAAAATACCTGCGGGAATGAAAAACGAGCCCACGTGAAGCCGTATTTACCAAGGGACTGGATATATTGAACTGCAATAAAAACGAAGCCTATTGCGAGAAATTTACAAAACCTGTTTATTTTAACTTTTAGGGCAAGGAAAGTAAAAAAAGCAACAAAGGCTGAATGGAACACGGACAGTATCAACCATCCTAAAAGGAGAACTATTGCACAGGACAGGTGTCCGAGTCCTACAAAATCCATTGGGTATAGTGCTATAAAAAAGTTATAGACCACAAAATAGAAAGTGAAGTAAAATGAGAAAACGTGAAAGAATAGTCTTTTAGAGGTGTTTTCTCTTGACTCCTTTTCAATTAAAATCATAAATGGGGAAAGAGAAAACCAAGAGATGAAAAACAAAGCATTATGGATAAACGAAGTGGCGTTTATTAGTCCTAAAAGTGCAAATAAAAGCCATTTGTTTTTAATAAAAAACTCTTTCAAATCTTTGTCCTCACAAAAAATAGATTAAAGACCTCTTAATGCTTTTATAGTTTTTTCAGGGTCGTCGCTTTTGAAGAAGGCAGAACCTGCAACTATGACGTCTGCCCCTGCGTTTATAGGAAGGTGAACGTTTTCGGCATATATTCCGCCGTCAACTTCAAGTTCGATATCTTTACCTGTTTCAGTTATCATTTCTCGAACCGCTTTAATTGAGTCAAGGGTTTTATCTATAAACTTTTGTCCGCCATAACCCGGTTCAACGGTCATAATTAAAACCATTTCGAGTTTATCAATAAAGGGTCTCAAAACTTCGGCTGATGTATTAGGTTTTATGGACATAGAGGCTTTTTTGCCAAAACTGTGTATAAGGTCTATAACTTCGTCGTGATTATCACAACTTTCGTAATGGAAGGTGATAATGTCTGCTCCTGCGTCTACAAAGTCTTTAATATATCTTTTGGGGTCGACAATCATAAGATGAACGTCAAACACTGAAGTTGAGTGTTTTCTGAGGCTCTTTATTACAGGTGCGCCGAAGGTTATGTTGGGCACAAAGACGCCGTCCATAACGTCAAGGTGTATGTAGTCTCCTCCCGCATTATCAATTTTTTTAATTTCTTCGGAAAGGCAGGAAAAATCCGATGCGAGAACGGAAGGTGAAACCTTAATCATAGTTTTTCTCCTTTATTTTAATTTATTTATAGTCCTTAATTTTGTCAATTTTTTTCCTTTGTCATAAAATAACTACTGAAAAACCGTGATAGCCCGAGAAGACAGTCTGTTTAAAATAAAGGTACGAACCCTATATCTTTTCGGTTACACTTTATATATAGCGTTAAGTGTCAAAGTGTACTTTGGCACTTATTTTTTTCAAAACTATTTACATATACGGAAAATATTGGTATAATTTATATATAAGTTACGTCTTCCGGAGGAAAAAATGAAGTTTAAAACATCACTTGAGAATTATCCGTCTGCAGTTGTGGCAATTGACAAAGACGGTTTTGTTATAGCAAAGAATTATCTCGCATCTATTTCCTTCCCTGTTATACACGTAGGGGCAAAGGTATCAAACTATACGGATATAAATTATCTTTTGTCGGGAATGTCAAGAGGTGTGTTCTGCGGTAAGGAATATACTTATTTTTGTACAGAAAGTGACGTTGACAAAACTCCCTGTTACCTTATGTTTTTATCTCTTGCTTCCTTCGGTGAGGATTTATTGCCCTTTGACGTTATAAAGGCTTACGGTGAAAAGGTGGAGAAGTTTTCGGATAACTGTGTGTACGGTGAAAAAGTAGACTCAAATGCTCAGCGAAGGTACATTCGCTCGGTACACAACAATCTTGTTAAGGTGAATTTCTTTTCCGTTTTCAAAAACCTATTTAATCCTGACAGAAACGTTGAAAAAATGAGACTTGACGATGAGAAGGTAGTGCTTTCTCAAATATGCACCTCTGTGTCTTTTGCAGTAGATAACTATTTAAGCGAACTTGACGTAGTTTTCGATATAAATTACGAAAACCCAAAACTTGTGGCAGGTATCTGCAAACAGGATATTGTCAATATAATACTTAACACTTTGGTGTTCTGTGCAATTAACTCATCCTCTTCTATAAAGGTGTCTCTTGACAAAGGGGAAAGTGACGTGGCGCAACTTACCTTCGACTTCACATCCCGCTTCGACCTGTTTTCCGTTTATAAGGTGAGTGAAGGCGATACAAGTGTTCTGAACTCTGCTCTTTCCTTCTTCGTGGCATTTGAACTTGCAAAACTTTATGATTTTAAATTTAGTTTTTCAAAAAATCGCGAAATAAAAAATAGATATAAAATCACTTACGAAATTCCCGTTACAACAAGTAACAAGGCGGGGTTCTCGTCAGGTGATAATCTTGATACTATCGTTGAGAGATATTTGTTCACCGTATTCTTCAACGAAGAGTTTTAATCAATTCCATAAAATTTTTTGCCGTTATTCAAGGTCAGATTTGCAATTGTTTCAACGTCTGTTCCGCGAATTTCGGCAATTTTTTTTGCAGTTTCAAACATAAGTGAAGAGTTATTTGTTTTACCTCTGTATGGTGTTGGTGCAAGGTATGGGGCGTCGGTTTCGATAAGCAGTCTGTCATCGGGAACTGCAAGGACACTTCTCTGGACGTTTGTGGCGTTTTTGAAGGTTACAGTTCCACTGAATGAAATATACCAACCTAGTTTAACAAGTTCACTCGCCATCTCGAAACTGCCCGAAAAGGAATGAAAAACTCCTACCGTTCTGCCCTTAAACTGTCTGACGACTTCCATACAGTCACCGTGGGCTTCCCTATCGTGAACTATAACGTTCTTGTGAAGTTTTTCGGCAAGTGCCATCTGTCTTACAAAAACTGACAACTGTTCTTCTTTACTTGGGGCATCGTCGTAGTGATAGTCAAGACCGATTTCGCCAAGGGCTACAACTTTGTTTTGTGACAGGTAGTGTGTCAGTTTTTCTTCTAAATCCTGAGTGGCGGTATCGGCTTCAAGGGGATGTATTCCTGCGGTGGCGTAAATAAAATCGTATTTATCCGATATGGCTATTGCTTTTTCTGTGCTATCATAACCCGATGCAGAATTAACTACAAAAGATACACCCAAAGGGTTCACGTCATTTTTTTGGCGTAAACCCTTTATTATTGTGTCTCTGTCTTCGTCAAAACGATCATCGTCGTAATGCGCGTGAGAGTCAAAAAGTCCCATTATCTTATTTCGGCTCCGTTTTCTGTTTCGGGGTCAAGGAAGAGAACCCGAATTTTTCCGTCGCTTCCCGAACTTGCCAAAATCATTCCGTTGCTGTCAACTCCACGAAGTTTTACGGGTTTAAGGTTTGCAACCACTGCAACTTTTTTTCCTACAAGTTCGTCGGGGGTATAGAATTTTGCAATTCCTGAAACTATCTGTCGTTCTTCTCCCATATCGACTATTAACTTCAAGAGTTTATCTGATTTTTCAACAGGTTCGCAAGAGAGAATTTCTGCAGCCTTCAAACTGACTTTCATAAAGTCGTCTATGGTAATTATTCCTGCTTCTGTCTTTTCGCTCTCTTTATTCTGAACTTCTTTCTTCTCGGCTACTTTAGCCTTCTTCTGATTGTCTTCGAAGATTTTTGTAAGCATCTTTTCTTCGTCTATTCTTTGAAACAGTATTTCAAGGTCGCCTATAACCGTACCTGCTTTAAGTTTGCCGAAGGTCTGAATGCTTTCCCAATCAAATGGAACACCGTTGAACACTCCCATTATCTTCTGGGCGGAATTGGGTATTGCACAAGAAAGAAGTGTTGTGGAAATTCGTATTGTTTCAAGAAGGTTATAAATAACCGTTGCCAAACGTGGACGCATACTCTCGTCCTTGCTAAGTGCCCAGGGCATAGTTTCGTCGATATATTTATTTGCACGTTTCAAAAGTGTCATAACGCTTTCCAGTGCTTCGGCGGTTCTGAAATCTTTTAACTTTTCATAGAAGTCTTTGACTGTGCTCTCGGAAAGTGACACAAGTTCGTCATCGATGTCCTCGTGAGATACAGGTTCGGGGACTACTGAGTCAAAGTACTTTTTGTTCATTGCGACAGTTCTGCTAACAAGGTTTCCAAAGGTGTTGGCAAGGTCGGCGTTAAACACCTTAACTACGTTTTCGTAGGTAATGCTTCCGTCCTGAACGTAGGGCATCTGACTGATAAGGTAATATCTTACAGCATCAACGCCAAAATATGAGATGAGTTCGTCGGCATAAATAGTGTTGCCTTTGGATTTAGACATTTTATCAATGCCCGATAAGAACCAAGGGTGACCGAAGACACGACTGGGAAGTTTTTCACCCAGAGCCATCAAAATTATGGGCCAGATTATCGTATGGAAACGAAGGATATCTTTTCCTATGATGTGCACGTCTGCAGGCCAATACTTCTTAAAGAGGTCGCCTTTTTTACTGTCGTCGGTACTGTAACCCAGGGCGGTAATGTAATTGGAAAGGGCGTCTATCCATACGTAGATTACGTGTCCCGGGTCAAATTCAACGGGGATACCCCAAGTGAAAGTGGTTCTGGAAACGCAAAGGTCCTGAATTCCGGGTTTTATAAAGTTGTTTATCATTTCCTTCTTTCTTGCTTCGGGGGCAATGAAATCAGGGTTATTTTCTATATACTCTTCAAGTTGCTTTTGATACTTGGACATTTTGAAGAAGTATGCTTCTTCGTGGGCTTTGTTGACTTCTCTGCCACAGTCTGGGCATTTTCCGTCTACTAACTGACTCTCAGTATAAAAGGTTTCGCAAGGGGTACAGTACCAGCCCTCGTATTTACCTTTGTATATATCGCCTTGGTCATAAAGTTTCTTGAAAATTTCGGAAACTGCTCTTTCGTGTTCGGCGTCGGTTGTTCTGATGAACTTGTCGTAAGTTGCGCCACACATATCCCAAATATTCTTAACTTCCCCTGCAATCTTATCCACGTAAGTCTTGGGGTCGACTCCTGCTTTTTGAGCGTGTTCTGCAATCTTTATGCCATGCTCGTCGGTTCCTGTTAAGAAGAACACGTCTTTACCTATAAGTCTGTTAAAACGTGCTATGGCATCAGTAAATACAACTTCGTAAGTATTGCCTATATGAGGTTTTTGAGATGTATAAGCAATCGCTGTTGTAATATAGAATTTATCCTTCAATTCTATACACTCCTTTTGTTTTTATTTAATACTTAATTTTGCACAAGTTATTTCATATTATTTTAACATATTAATTTTAACAATTCAATACTTTGGCAAAAAAAGCAAGAGGCAAAAACAAAATATTTTTATATTTTGCGACTTTCTTCCATTACTTAGTTTTCAAAATCCAAAACCAATTTCACGCCGCTACCAAGGTGGCATATTATGGAAATAGAAGGAGGGATGAACGATGGCTTGCTGCAATACATGTAACAACACTTGCAATTCTTGTAACTCTAACGTATTCGGTAATGACCTTTGGATATGGATCATCATTATCGCATTAGTAGTTATACTCTTCACTCTTAGCTAATAGCAAAAAATCAAGGGCGGGATTACCCGCCCTTTTTTGCGTTATATTATGTTTAAAAGTTCCTCAGGGGTTTGAATTAAAAAGTCCGGCTTATTTTCAGAGAAGGCTTCTTCTCCCCCGTAGCCCCATAGAACCCCTACCGACGTGAGTCCTGCATTTCTTGCTGTGACAACGTCTACCGACATATCTCCAACGTATAAGACCTCGTTTAGCGAAAGCCCAAGTTCCTTTATTATGGCGTGAAGTGATGCGGGGTCAGGTTTATGAGGGTATGTGGGAGAGTATCCCCAAACTGCGTCAAAGACAGGGGGAAAGAGTTCTTTTACAATACCTTTTACGTGAGAGTTGTCTTTATTTGAAAGAATTGCAATTTTTACATTTTCGTCCTTTAGTTTTTTTAAAGTTTCACATATACCCGAATAAACTTTCGTTCTTACTGTGAGGTTATTGTCCAAAATATTTTTATATACTGCCAGTGCTTCGTCGATAAAGTCTTCGGTTACGTTTTCTTCTGAAAATGCTCTTTTTATAAGAACTCGTGCTCCGTTACCAATCATAACCTTTATTTCTTCTTCGGTCTTTTCTTTTAAAGAATAATAAAGACGAGTCCTATTCACTGCATAAGCAATATCGGAAAGAGTGTTTACAAGAGTTCCGTCCAAATCGAAAATTACTGCCTTAAATGTCATTTGCGCCTCCGCTAAGAGTTATGTCGTCTAAGGGTTTTGTAAAGGCGTCAAGGTAGTTTGAAATAAAATACTTTACTTCCTCAAGTGGCAACAAGTCGAGTTGACATCTGATTGACCCTTCTGCCGAAACAAACTCTTTATTTCCTGCGGAAAGTTCGTCGACGCACTTAATATACGCGCAAATTTTATCGGCAGATTTTATGATACTACGCTCGTCGTGAGTTAAATCAAAGAGGTTTTTATATTCTTCTTCGGTGTCTTCGGGAAGTAAATCGATGAGTATATTTTCCGCTACTTTTTCGATGTTTTTATACGCTGTTTTTATTTCGGTGTTATAGTACTTTACAGGGGTGGGCAAGTCGCCTGTTAAAATCTCGCTCATATCGTGAAAAAGAGCCGAGGTGGCAATCTTATACACGTTATAGTTTTTGCCGAATTTTTTATTTCCGATTACGGCGAGGGCGTGTGAGATTACTGCAACTTCATAGCAGTGTTCGCTGAGGGTTTCAACGGACACGTTTCTCATAAGGCCCCATCGGTTTATATCTTTTTGACGAAATAAGAGGGCGAGAAATTCGCCACTTCTGTCATATCCTTTATTTTTGTTCATAAGAACCTCCAAAAAAATTCACAGATAAATTATAACACTCTTTATTTAAATTTGCAATACGTGAAAATTTGTTGTATAATAGAGGTGAAAGTTATGAAAGGAACAAACAAATGTTTTTACCTATAAACAGAAAAGAAATGGAAGACTTAGGATGGGAACAGGTGGATTTTGTTTTCGTTACAGGCGATGCTTACGTTGACCATCCGAGTTTTGGAGTGGCAATCATCTCAAGAGTTCTTGAAAGCAAAGGTTACAGGGTGGGAATACTCTCGCAACCTGACTGGAACGACCTTGAAAGTTTTAAAGAATTTGGTGAACCGAGACTTGCTTTTTTAGTAGCGTCGGGAAACATTGACTCAATGGTTGCTCACTATACTGCAGCGAAGAAAAAGAGAAATTACGACTACTATTCACCAGGCGGAAAAATCGGTAAGAGACCTGACAGGGCGGTTATTGTATATTCAAACAAAATCCGCCAGGCTTTCCCCAATTCCCCTATAATTATAGGCGGACTTGAAGCGTCTCTCAGACGATTTGCCCACTACGACTACTGGGACGACAGAGTAAGAAACAGTATTCTGGTGGATTCAGGTGCAGATATACTGATATACGGAATGGGAGAAAAGGCTTCCGTTGAAATTGCAAGGTTACTTGACAAGGGCGTTCCTGTAAAGAAAATCAAGAATGTTAAAGGAACTTGTGTTATGTGTGACAGAGACTACGTTCCCAAAGGGGATTTTCAATTTGTAGGTGAAATTGAAGATTTAAAGAGGGATAAAGCCCTTTATGCTGAGGCTTTTGCAACACAGTACAGAAACTGTGACAGTATATCGGGGGTAACCTTAACGGAGGGTTATTCGGGTAAAATACTTGTCCAAAATCCGCCTATGCCACCTCTTGAACGTGAGGAGCTTGACAAGGTTTACGCACTTGATTATATGAGAGATTTTCACCCTATTTACAAAAAAGACGGTGGAGTTCCTGCAATTTCTGAAGTTAAGTTTTCAATAACTCACAACAGGGGTTGCTTTGGTGCGTGTTCATTTTGTGCGATAGCATATCATCAAGGAAGAACTGTGCGTTCAAGGTCAATCAAATCCTGTGTAGAAGAAGCGAAGAAACTTACAAAACTTCCTGATTTCAAGGGGTATATTCACGACGTTGGCGGTCCTACTGCGAATTTCAGATATCCTGCCTGTGACAAGCAACTTGAAAAAGGGGTTTGCGCTGACAAGAGGTGTCTGTCTCCCACCCCCTGTAAAAACTTAAAAGTTGACCACAGTGAATACCTTGAGTTATTAAGAGAAATAGAAAAAGTCGAGGGGGTTAAAAAGGTGTTTATACGCTCGGGAATTCGCTTTGACTATTTGACCTATGACAAAGACGACACCTTCTTTAAAAAGCTGGTGTCAGACCACGTGAGCGGACAGTTAAAGGTTGCTCCTGAACACAACTCTCATCGAGTTCTCTCCCTTATGGGTAAACCAGATATTGAAGTGTATGACAAATTCTGTCACAAATATTTTGAACTTTCAAAACGTTGTGGCAAGGAGCAATACATCGTACCGTATTTAATGTCAAGTCACCCAGGGTCTACTATGGAAGATGCTGTAAAACTTTCGGAATACATAAAGAAAAATCATCTTGCCCCCGAACAAGTGCAGGACTTCTACCCTACTCCCGCAACCGCATCGACCTGTATGTTCTATACGGGGATAAATCCTTTCACCAAAGAAGATGTTTATATTCCAAGGTCCTACAAAGAAAAGCAGGCACAAAGGGCTCTGTTGCAACCTCAAAAGAACTATCACAGAAGAAAAAAATAGGCATAAAAAAAGACGACGATTGTCGTCTTTTTTTCTTTAATTTAAAAAGTTGATTATTTCAGATTTATCGGAAGAGTCTTCGTGTTTCGGTTCTACGATAAAGTTGTAGGGATTAAGCATTACCTTTTCCACACATATGCCAAAGAAGAATTCAGTGTTTGCAATCGCAAAACTTTGAGGGTCTGCGCTCGAAATGACCTTTCCCTCACTTACCATCTGTCCTACTGTGAGGTCAAGTGTTTTCAGGTGACCGTAAACCGACTTAAAGCCGAGTCCGTGTTCAATTACCACGGTGTTTCCATAAAGAGAAGTTTCACCCGAGAAGGCCACGACACCGTCTGCTACTGCACGAACGTCAAGAGTTTCGGCGTTTACAGATTTTACGTAGTGAATACCCAAACTCTGTTCGTCGATAAGAGTTCCGTTTACCTTCTGATGAACTCCGTAAGAGGGGGCGGAAACCCAATACTGTTCTTCACCGTCCAAGAACTTCTTGGCGGGGGTTATAAGGCCTTGTGACCAGTAGTTATCTTCAAGTCGGTGATTAAAGGCAGAATCAATTTCGGTCAAAAATGCCTTTGTCGCCTCACTGTATGACTGAGATGAGTCTGACGTGATAAAGCCTATGGTGGCAGTAGAATAATTCTTGGAGTTTACAGTCAAAGGAACAGTGGTGATGGTAGTTTTTTCTGAAGTTAGACTTATGTTATATACTCCCGTTTCAACTGTCATGGGAATAGGTATCATAAACAGTTGCTTATTTTTGTATGATATAGGTTTTACGTCTTCAAGAGAAGGAATGTCCGAATCAAAGACGAAGGTTTCGTCATTGGCGTTCTCAATAGTAATATAAAGCAGATCACCAGTACTTATGGTGTCGGTGCTAACCGAACACGTTGCCTTTACGTTATAGAAAAAGTCGAAGGTATAGGTGGCGCTTCCATGATAGAAGTCCCCTGTGCTTTCGTACCACTCTGCTGTAACTACTGCTCTGAGAGTTGAGTCAGAAGTGTGAGAAAAATCGAAAACGTTATTAAGCGTACCGTCGAAAATCAAGAGTTCGTTTTCATAAATCTTCACGTTATACCAATCGGGGTCAATATCGAAATAAAGTTCAAAGCCGTCCTGTGAAAAGACGGAAAGACCCGAATCCAAAACGATGGTGTCGTTTGCTTCTTCATGGGTATAACTACCGTCTGCTACAAGATATTCCCAATTATACGTTTTAGCTTTTGCGGTGTAAGTGTTACTGCCTGTTAATATATTGAGGCTTGGGACTGCACTGTACTTATAAACTTCGCTGACGTCGTGTTTTGTTAAAAACAGACGGGCGTAGTCTTTGTTTATTCTATACCAGTTACCACCTTCGTCATATGCAAGGCAGTTTTTAACGCTGGGCGTAAGACACAGGTAATATGTAGCGTCACCTTGGATACGTTCAAATTTAAGTTCAAAAAGTGAATAGACGTCAGGGTCAAATTCCTGTCTTTCTATACTTACGATATTATCTTTAAATTCAATAAAAAATTCCTTATTTTCTTCGTCGGTGTATTCAAGCACGTCACCGCTTGGCAATTTAAGTTGAACGCAGGTAACGTTAGAGGTTGTATAGTTTGAGTTAGTTACCGACAAAAGCCAAAAACCTGCAAAAATTGCCGGTAAAAACAGAATTACTACAACAAGGGCAATAAATTTTTTATTCATCACATTAACACCTTTCCTACAACTCTTAAGTCATCGTTTTCAAATACTTCAATTGGCTTATATTTAGGATTTAAGGATATCAAAGTGCAATTTCCGTCATAATATTCAAGCCTTTTACACAAACTTTCTCCGTTAAGAAGAAAAATTCCGATTTCACCCGGTTGCAAGGTCTCTTGCTTTTTTACCCAAACGACAGATGAATCGTAAATAACGGGTTCCATACTGTCTCCGCTTATTCTTATACCGAAAGTTGCTTCTTCAGGTGCTTCTATTGTTCTTACCATAGAGTAATCGTCGGCGAGAATAGGAAGGGGTTCACCTGCGGCCGCGGGTGACATATATACGGGAATTTTTCTTACAGATGCGTTATTAAGTGCCATTGAAAGTTGGTTCTTTCTTCCAACTTCCAAATTAAGTAATGCCGATATGGTGCTCTTTCCTCTTTCGTCAATTAAACGATAGCTTTCAAGTAAAGCGTACTCTTCGTCGGTAATGTTATTTTTAGAAGTCACGCTTTGAAGTTGCTCATCGAAAACAAGTTCCTCGATAGACACGTCCAGATACTCTGCAATTTTATAAACCGTCTTAATTCTTGCAGAATCGGAATCACGTTTTAGCATACTGTCAAGAGTTGTATATGGAATTCCTGCGGCTTTTGCAAGTTGAGCCTTAGTCTTCTTTTTTTCTTTGAGAAGTTTTACAACTTTTTTATTGAAACTCATAAATAAACCTTTCAAACATTTATTTCAACTTCATAATAACATAATTTTAAAGAAAAGTAAAGATTTTTTATGAAATTACGTAATTTTGGACGCTTTTTTCTTAAAAAACAGTTGTTTCACTTCGTTTTTTCAAAATATTTTACTATGTTTTCTGCGTCCTTTTTCCCTATTCCTTTAACCTTCATAATTTCGTTTACGTCGGCTTCTTTAAGGGCTTTGACACTCTTAAAGGCGGAAATCAAAGATTTTGCTTTCTCGGGGCCTATGCCTTTGATTTTCTCGATAGAGAGGTGTGATACGCTCTTTCTTCTCTTTTTGTCCATACTCGAAAAAGTAAATCTGTGGACTTCTTCTTGTATTCCGTATATGAAGTTAAAAATCTTCATATTGTGGGCAATAGAAATTTCTCTGTCTGTGTCAACAAGTGTTCTTGTTTTATGGTGTTCGTCTTTAACCATACCGAAAACGGGTACTTCAAAGTTGAATTTTTGAAGTACTTGACGTGCGGCGTTTACGTGGCCTTTTCCGCCGTCAACTAAAATGAGGTCGGGTAATGACCACTTTTCTGCTACCTTTTTTTCTGCCCTTTCCTCAATATAACGTTTTACTCTTCTCTCCATGGCTTCGGACATAGAAAAATAGTCGTCCTGAACGCAAGACGGGATATTGAATAGTCTATAATCTTTTTTGGAAAATTTGCCTTTTTTTATGGTTATCATACCTGTTGTTACGTGGTCGGAACCGTTATTTGAAACGTCGTAGGCTTCTATGTGCTCAGGGACAACTTCAAGTCCTATAAGTTGTGCAAGTTCAACGAGTTTTTCGTCTGTGGTTTCCTCAACGTTTCTCAAGTGTAAAGTGTATTCTTTAGCATTTTCACAAGCCATCAACACTGCTTTTTTCAGTTCACCTTTTTCGGGATAAATAAATTTTACGTTCTTTTCAAATCTGTCACAAAAAAAGGCACGTAAATCTTCCAGTTCTTCTGAATAATACTCTTTTGGTATAAGGACTTCTTTTGGGCAAAATTCACGTTTTAAATAATAGTCGGCTAAGAAACTGACGAAGGCTATTTCGTCGAAAATTTCGTCGCCTGTAAACAAAAATCTTTCACTGTCGATTATTCTGCCCTCTCTTACGACGTTTACTGAAACAGAGGAAGAAATATCGTCGGAAAAGACTCCGAAAACGTCTCTTTCTACCCTGTCGTCAAAGAGTACCTTCTGTTTCTGTCTTAAATTCTTAATCGAGGAAATTAAGTCTCTATTGAATGCGGCTTGTTCAAAATTCAGGTTTTCCGCTGCCTGTAACATATTCTTTTCAAGCTCGTCGATAACGTTTTCATAATCGTGTTTCAAAAAGGAAATTGCAGACTTTATAACTTCGTTATATTCTTTTTGGCTGACTGTCCCTTGACATACTCCCATACATTTATTTATGTGATAGTTCAGGCAAGGTCTTTTTTTCCCGAAGTCTTCGGGAAATTTCATCTTACAGGTGGGTAACTTGAAAATTGCGTTAACTGTATCTATGATTTTATAAACGGATGAAGTGGATGAATACGGTCCGAAATATTTGTCGTTTTTATTCCTTATTGATTTCAAAGAGCGGACCATTGTCAGTCTTGGATATCTTTCAGACGTGGACAGTTTTATATAAGGGTAACTCTTATCGTCTTTCAGACGGATATTGAATTTAGGACTGAAGAGTTTTATGAGTTCATTTTCAAGGACAAGGGCTTCGGTCTCTGTGTCTGTGAATACACATTCAAAGGTATCCACCTTTTCGACCATCTTACGTGTTTTATAATTATGAGAGTCTGTGTTCTGAAAATATTGCGAAACTCTATTTTTCAATGATTTGGATTTGCCAACGTAGATAACCTTTCCGTTTTTGTCAATCATTTTATAGACACCGGGGGTTTGTGGCAACAATCTTGCTTTTAAAAGCAAAAGTTCAATTTTTTCCTTATCCAACACTCTGCCTCCTAAAAAAATACCGCTGTTCATTATATTGAACAGCGGGACCTTTGTTAGTCAATAAAACCTTTTAAAATTAATGTTGAGAGTCCGTCAATAGCATCTGCCTCGTCAACGCCGTCTGCTATAAGATTAACTACCGTGCCTTTTACAATTCCCAGTGAAAGAACTCCCAAAAGGCTCTTAGCATTGGCACGTCTCTCTCCTCTTTCTATCATAATAGAAGATTTATAAGTGTTTGCCTTCTGTATGAAGTAAGTTGCGGGTCTTGCGTGAAGACCAACGCTATTTGTTACTGTAACCTCTTTTGAAATCATGTTTATTGCTCCTATTATACTTGCTTTTCTGTTATAATGATTAACTTTTACAGTTAAATCGAGTAACATCATTTCGACTTTTTCTAATTATAACAAAAGTTTTATTGAAAATCAATAGAATATTTTCTGCATCAAAAAGTATTATGAATTTTTGACATTTTTTGTTCATTTATAGTTAAATATTTGTATATTTAGTCTAAAAAATTAAACATTTTTTGAGCAAAGTGAGTAGTGTTTGCTTTTTACTGCTTTTTGTAGGCATCCGTTATTTCAAAATTAAATGCGAGATTTTTAGTGTATGAGGAGATGTATTTACCTGCCGCAATAAAGTAGTTGCCGCCGAGCATACAACCTTCGTCGGTAACTCTTCCCTTACATTCAACTGTTAAAAATACGTCTATGCGTCCCGGCATATAAGTCTTAACAATTTCCCCTGTGTCAAGGGTAACGTATTTTTCTGCAGGGCGTTGTTCTTTTTGAACTATTGAGCCAAGGGCTTTATCGTCCTTGTCGGCAAAAAGTTTGTCATCGATATTGATAAGGTTAAAAGAACTCTCCTGCAAGTTATTTATGCGGACAGTGTAAACGATTGTGTCGTTAGAACGCAGTGCCATAAGGCTATCTTTTAATCCGCCTCTGTACGCTACCGCAATAACTGCACCGACAATTACAAGAAGTATAAGTAAATCAACAGCATTAAATTTGAGTTTTTTCATTTTCATAATGCTCTCCTTTATTTCTCAACGATATTTATGCAGTAACCTTCATTTACGAAGCGAGGTACTCTAAAATACACAAGTTGTCCTACTGCAACGTCAAAACCGTTTACGTTATAACCCGATTCACTCTTTTTCACTGTATCTTTGATTGTGACTTTTACATTGTAATACTCGTATTCAAGTTCTGTTTCTTCTGTGTTTCCCTCTTCTTCCTCTTCCGTTGAGGTGTCGGGTAAAGTAACAGTTGTGTTATCTATGGGATTTATAGGGGGATAATAAGAAACAAATGACTTACCTGTTTCCGTATCTGTTACAAGTTTGTAGGCGGGTGAAACGTCCACTTTAACCACCTCACCTATTTGTTGGTCGCGCACAGTTTCAACTACCTTATCACCTATTGATATTTTGTTTATATTGTCTCTATGAACTTCTTTTACTTCCACGGTATATTGAATTTCAACTTCGGAATTTGCGTTTACCTCGTTTCTTGCAGTTGTGTAATAATACATTACAAGACATATAGCAAGAACGACCAAAATAATCAAAACGTCAATTATATTAAATCTGTGTTTTTTCTGTTTGGTATTCATTTTAGTTGTCCTTTCAGATGTTTTTTTGTGGAGACAGTGTTTCGTTTTTGCCACTTTTAATTGTGGCTACAAGCATTGCTACTATCATCCAGAAGAAAGCGTATACTCGGTAGTTGTACCACACGTAGTCAGTCAGTCCTTGTACCAAGAAGGCTACGATTCCGCAAAGAAGAGCACCGACTAAAAACTTTATTTCTCTCTCTTCGCAGTCCCTTAAGAAAGAGAAGGTTTTTGAAAAGAGAAGGAAAAGTGTGATTAAGAAAGCGGCAAAGCCGAAGATGCCGAGTTCTAACATTATTTGCAGATACAAATTATGTGAATGGGGTGCCATTTCAATTCCCGCAAGGGCATACTCGGTATAAACTATCTGGAAGGCATCTGTTCCGATACCTATACCTGTGAAGAAAAAGTCCTTTATCATTTTGACGGATGCTTCCCAGATGAACACTCGGTATGAGGTGGAAGAATCGGTCATATTTCCTATACTTGTAAATCTATCGGTGATAGATGACGGAAGAAAAGGAATTACGGCGGGTAATGCACAAAGCCCAAGAACGTAGGTTCCGATTGCGTTTTTTGAAATAATCAAAAATAGAATTATAAACGAAGCGATACATCCTATCCATGCACCTCTTGACCAGGTATAAATCAAGGATAAAAAGGCTGTGACGAGAGTTACAAAGGTGAACGAACGTGATGAAAACTGTTTTGCTAAAAGCATCAGTATTAACGCTGTTGGAATAAGCAAGATAAGATATTCACCAAAGACGTTGGGGTTTTCAAAAGTGGAAACAACGCGTGTTTCGATTTCCGAGAACATATCTTCATCTGTCCAAGTGGTATCGGGGGCAACGAAGAAATTCTGGAAAATTCCGTATATTGAGCACAAGAACAGTGACGCCATTGAAGAGAATAAAACTTTTTTAACAAGGGCTGTCGTTCTGATGAGGTTGACAATTAAAAAGTATGCCGAAAGGAATACAAAATAAACGCACGATGGGGGTAAACTGCCTGAAGGCGAAACGGAAAAAGCGCCGCCTAAGAGCAAGAAGACCGAGAAAACGAGGACGAAAAAGTCAAGAGTGTCAAATTTCAGTGAGCGTTTTCCTCTTAACATTTTGAAGATATATGCAAAATACAAGAAAATAACTTCGGCACAAATGAACATAGTGGGGAGAAACGGTAGAGTGGCTACCATAAGGACTATGCCGAACTCCACCTTATCAAGTATAACAAATACAAGAACGATTGCTATGAGGGTAAGGAAAATATAAATTGGTTGAATTACCAAAGTAAGTAGCCCAAGTATGATTCCCGATGCTACAGGTAAAAGTGCGTTTTCTTCAACGCTTTCCCGCATTACGTCTTCCTTTTTGTATCCGATAAAGGACAAAATGCCTCGAACAAGTTTACCGCCTACAAGTAATTGACACAAGTCTTCCTTGGTTGATAAGAGAGGAATGGATAAAATTATAGTTCCTATTCCCTGCCATAGAAGCGGTGTACCGTCGTTTTTCAAAAGGTACTGCGTGATAAATCCCACAGAGGTGGTAAAAAAGCCGAAGACGAACAAAAAGACACCGTAAAGTCGGGCTTTAGAGCCGAGAAACAGGTCTACTATTCTTATGCCCGTTTTATAAATAAGACTGTTTTCGACTTTTGAGGCAAATTTATTTTTAAGTTTTATAAGGGTCTTAGTTTTGGGTTTTGCTTTTTTGATAATCTTTGAAAAGAGAGTGTTTTGTGCTTTTTCGTCAAGGGTATCATAAGACGTGAAAAGCTGGGCAGACTTTGATGAAGAAATCTTTTTTGAAAAGAATTCGGATATTTTCTTCAAAACGCCAACAAAGGCACTGGACGAAAAGGCATTTCTGATTTTGCCTACGTTATTTTTCAAGGTGTCACCTCTTTTTTGCGAAAATTTTTAAATCAGAGACGGTTTTTTCTTTAACTAACAGTAGTAATAATACATATACGATTACTCCGACAACTGCAAGTATTGTCGAGTAGATTACGTTATAAACAGCACTTTTTTCAAATGCCACAGGGCTTATCATACAGTCAATTCCGTAAATTACAGCAAAGGAAAGTATTCCAGATGCAATAATTTTTGCAATATCTATAATAAAAGAGCGGTTAATAAAGCCTTCTATACGTGTTGAAGCAAAGATAAACATAAAAACGCCTGACGTTAAAATTCCGATTGAATAGGATATTCCAAGTGAGTTTATGCCAAGTTCACTTACATTTGAAAGAATACTTAAAGATATTACGTCTGCTATAATCCCCAAAACTACGGATATTACAGGGTATTTTGGCTTTTTCATAGCGTAGAAGGTTCTGCTCAAAAATTCAACGAGAGTAAAGCCGAGCATACCTGGGACAAGAGTTTTTAATATTAGTGTTACCATTTTAGCGGCAGTCAAGTCAAATGACCCTCTCATATACACCACTGAAATAATCTGTGGGGACAAAAGAAAGACTAAAATGGAAATGGGTACTGTCATCAAAAGGGCACTGATAAGTCCTGTTCTGCCCATACTTCCGAAAGCCTCTTTATCTTCCCCTGCCTTTTCGGAAAGTTTGGGGAAAATGTAGTTACATACACCGTAGGTCGTAATTCCCGTTATTACGGTGAACAAGTTTACTGCATATTCAAAAGAAGGAACTGCACCAGATACGCCGATGTTTGTAGCAAAGCGCATACTAACGAGAAGGCAGACGGGAGAAAGCCATGAACCCATAATAATAGGTGGGGTGAGTTTCAGGGCGCTTAAAAAAGCGGGGTTCTTAAAATCAAAAAGAAGCCGATACTTAAAGCGAGTTTTTTTAATAGGTAAAACCAGAGTTAAAAGTTGTACACACCAAGCGAGAGTGAAAGTCACTGCAAGTCCTGTAATTCCAAAGCGGTTATCGAAGAAAATAAAGTACAAAATTATAACAAGGTTTGATACAGCGCTGATAAATGCAGGAACTATATATTCTCCGTTAGACTGCAAAAGTCCTACGAAAATATAAGACGATGCTGCAAAGACTATAAGAGGAAACATTATTCTGAGAAGTTTTACTGCAAGAATTTCGGTATCGGGAAGAAGTCCCGGGGCAACTACGCTTAAAAGGGATTTTGCGAAAACTATACCCAAAATAGAGAGAAGTCCCGTAAGAAGCAACAGGAAGTTTAAATAAATTGATGTAAACTCGTTTTGTTTTTCTTTTTTGTTATCTGATGTAAATGAGTTGTACACAGGGATAAAGCAACCTAATATAGCCGATGCAAATATGATATCAAAGAATGAAAGGGGTATGCGGGATGCGGCAGAAAATGCGGTTGCCTCTTCGGAAATATCGTATGATGCCGCAAGTAATACACCTCGAAGCATACCCAGCACTTTGGATATAAACATTGCCGCTATCATAAAAACTACGGTGAAGGTAGCCGACTTATTTTTTCTTTCCATCGTCATTACCTCCCGTACAGGCATTGATTATATACTCTTTCACTTGTTTTTTCTTTTCCTCTAAATCAATCTTTTCATAGAGGTCGGGGCGTTTTTCACGAGTTATTTCAAGTGACCTTTCAAAACGCCACATTTCAATGTCGGCATGATTTCCCGAAAGTAATACGTCGGGGACTCTGACTCCGTGAAATTCCACTGGTCTTGTATATTGGGGGTATTCGAGAAGTCCTGACGCGATACTCTCTTTTTCGTGACATTCTTTTGATGGGAGTACTCCTTCCACGAGTCTTGATACTGCATCTACAATAATTGCCGCAGGGAGTTCACCGCCTGTAAGTACAAAGTCGCCAAGAGAAATTTCTTCGTCTACAATCTCGTCTATTATACGTTGGTCGATACCCTCGTAATGACCGCACAAAATGTTAATTTCGTCGTAGTTTAAAAGTTCTTCGGCAACTTTATGGTTAAAGGTTCTACCTTTTGGCGAAACGTATATTGTATGGGGCTTTTTCTTGATGTTGCGGACAATGGCGTCGTAGCAGTTGGAGATAGGTGGTGCTGCCATAAGCATTCCCATACCTCCACCGTAAGAGGTGTCGTCAACTTTTCTGTGTTTGTCTTCAGAATAGTCTCGGATATTATGGCAAACTATTTCAATAAGTCCTTTTTTTCTTGCCCTGCCGATTATACTTTCGTTAAAGATAGTTTCCAGCATATCGGGAAACAGGGTCATTATATCAAAGCGCATTAGTCAACAAGCCCCTCAATCAATTCAAAATAAACCCCTGTGTCAACATCTATTCTTTTAACAAAAACGTCGATTGCAGGTATAAAGCAAGTTTTCTCGTTGATTAGTTCTATCTCATAGAGGTCTCCGCCACCTCTGTTTTCAAAGCCGATTACTTTACCGAACTTTTCGTTTGTGTTTACATTGATGGCGTCGAGTCCGATTATGTCGGCAATAAAGACGGAACCTTCTTTTTTCGTTACGTGGTCACGGTGTACGTATATTATTTTCGACTTATATTTTAAGGCGTCGTCAAGGGTATCGATACCTTTGAATTTAAGGAGCATAAATCTGCCGAATTTACGAATGCTTTCCACTTCTAACTTTTTATCTCCGTTTTTATCAAGAAAGAATGCGGGGACTTTTTGATAAGATGAGAGTGTGTCGCTCCAAGCGTCAAATTTGAACTCCCCTCTTACCCCGTGGGTGTTTATAAGTTTTCCCGCTTCTAAATATTCAACCATTTTGACTCCTTAACTACATATAGAAATAAATATATATGGTTAATTATACCACACACTTTCTTTTTTTTCAACAAAAAATAAAAAATAGCATTGACGGATACATCAATGCTATTTTTTGTATGATTTTTAATTTCGATTTTCTTTTTTCACCACGTTGTCAGGGGCTTTCACAATGCAGTCACAAGGAATGACTCCTCTTAAAGAAAGGGTGGGATAGACTGAGGTGTTTTTACCTATAACTGTACCGGGATTTAAGACACAGGCGCAACCTACGTCGGCGTGGTCGGCAAGAATTGCTCCTACTTTTCTTAAATTAGTATCAATTTCTTCTTCAGAATGTATAACCACGTTTTTTCCGTCGGATTTTAAGTTTGAACAAATAGACCCTGCTCCCATATGGGAGTAGTTTCCAAGTATTGAATCTCCTATGTAATTATAGTGTGGCGCCTGAACGTGATCGAAGAGAACGGCGTTCTTAAATTCACTTGAATTGCCAAGGACACAGCCCTCTCCTGTAATAACTGCACCGCGGATATATGCGCCCGGTCTGATTTCGGTGTTGTGTCCAATAATCGCAGGGGCTTCGATATCGGACAGGGGGTGAATTTTAACGTTCTCTCCTACAAGTACACCTTTCTTTATCTCCGTAAAGCCCTCTATTCCCTTTTCTGCAAGTTCGGTGATGTACCCTTTGATTTTAGGAAGAACCTCCCAAGGATAAAGAGTTCCCTCAAAGAGTGGTTTTATGTAGTCGGGAATACTTGAAAAGAGGCTTTCGGTTTTTACTTCTTTTCTCAAACTGTATATCCCCTTTCAATTATAACCTCTGCAATTTCGTCAACTATTTTTTCGCAGAGTTCTTCGTTCTCGCACTCTGCCATTACTCGAATTACGTTTTCGGTACCGCTTTTTCTGAGCAGTACTCTTCCCTTTTTGTTGATTTTCTCTTCTGCCTTCTTTAAGGCATTAATAACTTCCTCATCCTTCATAACCGCTTCCTTATTTTTTACAGGAAGGTTTTTAAGGCGCTGTGGATAGGGTTTTACAGGTTCTGCAAGTTTTGACAAAGGTAATTTTGAGTCGCACACCTGTTCTGTGAGCATTATGGCGGTTAAAAGTCCGTCACCTGTTGTGGCATACTTTTTCAAAATAATGTGGCCTGACTGTTCTCCGCCGAGAGTATAGTCGTTATTCTGCATACATTCGTATACAAAGCGGTCCCCTACGTCGGTCTGAACACACTTAATGCCGATTTCTTCAAGACTTCTGACAAATCCGCTATTTGACATTATGGTGGCAACTATTGTGTTCGAATTGAGTATTCCTCTTTGTTTAAGTCTTTTTCCAAGGATATAGAGAATTGCATCTCCGTCAACTACGTTTCCTTCTTCGTCAACCGCGATACATCTGTCTGCATCTCCGTCAAAGGCAAATCCTATGTCAAGGTGTTCGTCTTTTACAAGTTGACACATTTTTTCAACGTGAGTTGAACCGTATCCCTTATTTACGTTAAGTCCGTCGGGCTCGTCGCCGATAACGAAAACCTGTGCTCCGAGAGCAGAGAAAACGGACTTTGCTATCATCCATGATGCACCGTTTGCAGAGTCAAGTCCTATCTTTAATTTTTTATAGGAATTCGAGGCAAGTGAAATAAGATATCCCACGTATCTGTTACGTCCCGATACGTAGTCGATTATACTGCCTATTCTGTCCCTTTGTGCCAAGGGTAAATCGTCACCGTTTATTCCAAGAGACATTAAGTCTCCGTCTATGTACGCTTCAATCAAGGACGTTGTATTGTCGTCAAGTTTTTCACCGTATTTATTGATGATTTTAATACCGTTGTCATAATATGGGTTGTGAGAGGCGGTAATCATTATTCCACAATCAAATTCGTCCTGTCTTGTAACGTAGGAAACGCTTGGGGTGGTAGTGACGTGGAGCATATACGCATCGGCTCCTGAAGAGGTAATTCCTGCAACAATGGAGTATTCAAGCATATAACTTGAACGTCTTGTGTCCTTACCTATTACAATTCTGGCACGTCTTGTTCCGTCGTTTCCCGATGCCATTGTCGAATAATACCATCCTAAAAAACGACCAACTTTATATGCGTTAATAGAGGTAAGAGTTACGTTTGCTTCTCCGCGATAACCGTCGGTGCCGAAATATTTGTTTCTTTTTTTAGTGTTTGTTACAATTTCTACGTTCTCTTTTATGAGTTCGTCGGAACTGACTGAAAAAAGTTCGCAAAGTTGTACAACTTTATCGATACCCGGAATAGCCTGTCCCATTTCCCATTTTGAAACAGACTGTCTTGAAACGGAAATTTTTTCTGCAAGTTCCTCTTGTGAAATTCCTCTCGAATTTCTAAGGTTTGCTATTTTTTCTCCTATAGTCATAATTCAAATCAACCTTTCTGATTTTTTACAAATTGCACCACTTTAATTTTTCATTTATGATATTAACAAAGTTTTATCTAAATATCCACCAACTCGAATTACTTTTTATGTAAATAATAGTTGTCAAGATGAGTTTGAATTTTTAGTAAAGCACTATAAATTCATCGTAATATTTCAGAAATTTGTAAACTAAGGGTGTCTTTTCTGTCTTGAGAAGGTGTTTTCAAAAACTTCTGTTTGTACTTTCTGCAAAAGTAACTCACGTCGTCGAAACCCGATGACAGTGCGATTTCAACAATTTTCATATTTGGGTAATTCAACGTCAAATTTCTTGCATACGTAAGCCTTAATTCCAAAAGGTATTCAAAAACGGTTATTCCCTTTTTCTTTTTGAAGTCGTGGCATAATTTCGATACCGAAACTTTATGCAGACTCGCTATTTCTTCAAGAGTTATTTTCTTTGTAAAGTTTCTTTCAAGGTATAATGAAACTTTATCTTCAAAACTGTCAAGGCGGAACATACCGTCTTCAAAGAATTCAACAAAAAAGGAATACGTTAAAGACGAAAGGCGTCCCTCTCTTTTTCTGTCGTAGTATTCGGAAATAATCTTTTTTATAAGGGACAGATACTTTTCGGTATCAACATCTTCCCTGAACAAAAAGCCATTGCAATTATAGTTTTCCATAACTTCTCGGACAATCTTTCCTCGAAGTGTTACAAAGGCGGTGACAAGGCCTCCTGTATTTACGTATTCTGAAGGTACTCCAAGGGCTGTAAAAAAAGCGCAACCTTTTTTTAGTTTATAACGCTTATTGTTACAAAAAAGTGTTCCATTCCCCTCAAGGACAAACAAAATCTGGTGACTGTCGGGGATACCGAGAGGTCTTTTTATGCTTTCTTGATTATAATTATCACAGGCGGTGACAAAAGTTATGGGAAGAGATTGAAGTTTCTTTGAACCCGAATTAAATACGATAGTGCTCAAAATGCGATCCTTTCGACAAAATGCAAGATAATCATACAAAATGCAAGATAATCACTTTACTTTTGCAAAAAAATTCAGTAAAATACAAACAGAGTATAACATATAAAATTTAAAAAGTAAAGTGTTTTAAGGAGTAATTATGTTAAAAAACTGTATTTCGTCAGGTTGGAAATTTGCACATCACACAAACTACGTGAAATCTTCCTACGTTGACGTTGACCTCCCTCACGATTATCAAGTTTCAAAAAAACGTGTTTCCGACGGGTCGGGAGACTGGTGTAACGGATTTCATCCCACAGGTGGCGGAAGATACGTAAAGTACTTAAACTTTGAAAAAGGAAAGCGTTATATTCTGGACATTGACGGTGCATATATGTGCTGTGAAATTTGGCTTAACGAAGAACTTCTGGATATGCATCCATACGGGTTTACGCCTTACCTTGTAGATTTGACAAGTTACATCAAACAGGGCGTTACAAACAAACTTGTCCTTGTTACTTCCCCTATGGATTATACTTGCAGATGGTACACCGGTAACGGTATATACAGAGACGTTTTTCTGTGGGAAGGAAGTAATATTGGAATTGAGCCTTGGGACATTTTCGTTTACACAGTCAATGCAGACAAGAAAAATGCTAAAATCGGAATAAAATACTCAATAAATTCAGATAAAGATACAAAGGTAAAGGTTAAGTTTGAAATTTCCAAAAAAGGCGAAGATGTTGTGAAGACATTTGTCACCGAAAGAACTTTAAACTGTGGCAAAAGTGAATTCAAAGAAGAAATTGAAATTGAAAATCCTCTTTTGTGGGACGTTGACTGCCCTAATTTATATGAACTTAAAACCGTGATATATGATGGTGAAAAGGAAGTTGACACCTCTTACACAACATTTGGAATACGCACAATATATGCAGATGCTAAAAGCGGTCTAATTCTCAATGGAAAGAAGATTAAACTCCGTGGCGGTTGCATACATCACGACAACGGAGTTTTAGGTGCTTGTGCCTTCCCTCGTGCTGAAAGAAGAAAAATTAAATTGTTGAAGGATGCAGGGTTTAATGCTATAAGAACCGCGCACAATCCCCCTTCCCTTGCTATGCTTGAAGCCTGTGATGAGGAAGGTATGATAGTAATGGACGAAGCCTTCGACCATTGGAACAAGGGTAAGAGTTCTTCCGACTATCATCTTTTCTTCAAGGACTGGTGTTTAAGAGATATTTCCTATATGGTTTTAAGGGACAGAAATCATCCATCGGTTATAAGTTATTCTATCGGTAACGAAATTCACGAGGTTGACGGAACGTCTGATGCGGGTAAGTGGTCGAAGTTACTTGCAGATGAAGTGAGAAAATTTGACGACACGAAGTTTGTGACCTCCGGCCTTCAAAAGAACTTTGCTCTACTTATGACAGAGGACATTGACCCTGATGATTACAAGAATTATATCATAAACGAAAAGAACGGTGGCCTCACAAGGCAGAAGCCTTTTGAAATGGGTCGAGGACATCTTGTAGACGTAATCAACAAGAAGACTGAAGACTATGAAGCGCCTCTCGATATTGTGGGATATAATTATCATTACGACAGATATGAAACCGAGCACATTCGATACCCTGACCGTGTTATATGGGGGTCGGAGACAAGAGTAATATATTTCTACGATTCCTGGAAGGCGACAAAAGACAACGAATACGTTATCGGAAACTTTACCTGGACCGCTTTTGATAATATGGGCGAAGCGGGGGCAGGTTGTTTTGCCTGGGCAAGAGAGAGATTTGTAACGGGAATAGAATATACGAAATACCCTTGGCGTTGTTGCTATCAGGGAGACTTTGATATTTGCGGTTACAGACGTCCTCAGTCCTATTTCAGAGAAGCGGTATGGCTTGGTGACATTGAGCCGAAAATCTTCACAACTCACCCCGAACACTACGGTGAAGGGTTCTCGGGCACTCTCTGGCATTGGTATGACGTTGACGAGAACTGGACTTTTGAAGACAAATATTTAGGTAAGCCTGTAAAGGTGGAAACCTACACGGATGCTGACAAAATTGAGTGGTATCTCAACGACAGAAAAGTTGGTGAAAGTGTACCTGAAAAGGCTATTGCGACAATTGATATTCCTTATGAAAAAGGGGTGCTTACTGCCGTGGCTATCAAGGGTAATGTAGAAGTGGGAAGAAGTTCTCTGAAGAGTGTAGGCGCTCCTTGTCAGATAAACGTTTCTACAAGTCAAAAAGAAATTCTTTCTGACAACAGAGATTTATGCTATTTTGACATAACGGTCACCGATAATGAAAAAAATCTCATTGTAGATGGCGAATATGAAATAAAGTGCGACATTCAGGGTGGTGAACTGCTTGGAATATACAGTTCAAATCCTTGTGATGAGGACCAATACACCTCTAACGTATGTCACACTTACAAAGGCAGGGCACTTGCCATTGTGAGAGCAAAAGAAAAAGGTGACGTAACGGTGACAGTTTACAATAATAAACTTGCATCAGGTAACGGAAAAGTTTCTGCAATATAACAAAAAAAATATCCGCCAACGGCGGATATTTTTTTATATTTTAGAAAAGGTATCAAGCCAGAGGTTTTTAATAATTTCGTGTCCCATTTCGGTGGGATGTACTCCGTCAACCGTCCAGTAGTCGTCGGGGGCAACCTCTTTTAATTTATCAAACTCGGCTTGAAGGTCGATACAAGGCAGTGAGAATTTTTCTGAAATTCTCTTTGTTGCCTCGTTTTTTTCACGAACGTCTTTAATAAACCTTGAAAGTTTATCCGGAATTTCCTCAGTATCGCAGGTTTTTATCCCTTTTAAAACAAAGGGGGCGATAAGCATAAGTTTTATATTGGGAAGGGCTTCATAGATTTCTTCGATGAACATAGTGTAAATCTTTTCAAATTTGTCTGTGGACACTCCGTTATTATACATAATCTCGTGCCAAACGTCGTTTACTCCCACGTAGATACTTGCAATATCGGGGGCAAGGTTTATGAAATCTGCCTTAATTCTGGCGTACAGGTCCACAATTCTGTTTCCGCTTATTCCTCTGTTTAAAAACTCGTATTTTTCGGGGTTTTCCGCACCGAGTGTGGCTTTTACGTAATTTGCATAGCCTTTACCCATATCGGTAAAACTGGTTTTTAGTCTTTCGCAGTCGGTGATAGAGTCACCTATAAATAAAATTCTTTTCATAAGAAACTCCTTTATTTTTTAAGTCAATTATAAAGTTCGTCGATAAAGTATGCTCTTGTGTTTGCACATTTCCCTTTTTCGTCGATAAGGGTGATACGCACGAAAATATCGTCTTCCCTGACGGGAAAAGAGGTTTCAGACACTTCGTGGTGCATTTCTGCGTAACGGCTACCGTAGTTTGCCTTTATAGTTATAGGCATATTAGTCTTTACATAAATTCTGCCGTCCTCAAAGTAAAGTTCTTTGATTTCTGGGCCTGTGGAAGCGTAATAGTCTCCGTCTTCAAGAGCCTTTGTTATAGTGCGGTAGTTTAAGTCGGAGGCGGATATCATAGTAAAACCGCCGAAGAAGTGCTCATCGCGGTGGCAGTCGTCTGCGGCAATACAGCCGATGCGCTCTCCACGTCGCACCATACTTTCGTATATGTAGGGGCAATATGCTTCCCAACCGCGAATAGCGGTATTGGTATTATAAATTTCAAGGGCGTCCATACCGTGACATTCTGCAATGTCCGCCATATCTTCCAGAGACCAGGCAGGGTGGTTATAGGTAACGAAGAAACCTGCTTTTTTCGCAGTCTGAATAACGTCGGTTATTCCCTCTCCGCTATACACAGGTATATAAGGCGGGTTTTCTCTGTCGTAATCGAGTTTATCGAGAATTTGAAGAGCGTTTCCCCATACTCGTCCGTGCCAACACACTTGCCTTGTAACGTCGCTCTCTTTGGCTATAAGGCAGAGGTGACAGGCTTTTCTTACGCGGTTTGTGGGTTTTTCTTCTGACTTTTCTTCTATAAGTTCGTATTCATATCCGTTAAGTGCCAGAAAGTTCTCGTCGGAAAGTTCGTTATGAGGGACAAAAACCTCATGGTCTGTATAGGCAAAAACAGAATAGCCTTTGTCCATATATATTTTTTTCAGTTCTTCGGGGGTATATTTTCCGTCGGAAACGGTGGAGTGGCTATGTAGGTTTGCTTTGAAAAATTTCTTATCGGGATTAAAGAGATACTTTTTCATATTTGCCTCATTTTTTGTTTTTTTTAATTGTATCACACAAAACACAAAAAGTAAAGCGGGTTGAAAGTTTTTCAACCCACTTTTTAAAGCAAATTATATTAAATTCCGTAAAAAATCCACAGATAAATATATGAGTCTTTTATAAATCAACGAAACATTTTCGGCAGGGTAACTTAACACCCTGCCGATTTTTTATTTTACGACGTTAATTGTTATATCTCCGGTTGAAGTTTTTATCTTGAAAAGTCCGCCTGTCAAAGTTTTGGGGACAGAGACGTCACCTGTGGAAGTTTCGGTGATAAATACTTTTTCTGTAAGTAAGGTGCCTGAAACGTCACCTGTACTGGTGGTGACGAAAATCTCGTTTCCGTCGCTATAAAGAAAAGTCACGTCTCCTGTGGAAGTGGTGAGGTTTAGTTTTCCTGTTGCTATGACGTTCTTTAAGGTCACACTTCCTGTATCGGTTTTTATATCGACATCTTCATAAACGTTTATGGAATTTAGTTTGACGTCTCCTGTGGAAGTGGTGAGTCTCAACTCCCCTATAGACGTTGAGTCTATATTGACGTCACCTGTACTGACTTTGATTTCCATATCTTTTGAAACTGATGCTAAAGACTTAACGTCTGAGGTCTCCCCTTCGATTTTTAAGTTTTCGAAAGAAAAGTCTTTTGGTATATTAACGTCACCTGTGTCGTTTTCTATAAACAGTGATCGGTAGTCGTTTTTAGGCAGAAAAACAGTCATTTTAGGTGTTGAAAAATTTATGCCTATATGGTCGTGCCATTTCTTTGTGTCCTTTATCTTAATTATGAGGGTATCATTTTCCACGGACGCAGTATGTTTTTCGTTTTCGTCTTCAAAGACAGTTACGCTACAAAAGTTCTCTTCGGTGGGGAGAAATTCCACGTCTGTAGTATCGACGCTTATTGATATATTATTAAAGTTTTCCTTTATTTCGTAGGAGTTTGTCACATACTTGTTTGTACTAAGTTTTTCAAAATCCCAATTATATGCAGTCATTGAACCAACAAATACCCCTGTGCCGACAACTACAAGTATTGTAGCAACGATAAGCCATATTTTTGTAGTCAATCTCATTATGCTCTCCCCTTTCCGATAATGGATTTTTTAATCATCAAAGCAATTTTTTTGGTAAGTATGGCAATACCTTTTGTAAAGGCTTTACATCCGAAGAACAGGAATATTGACAGCCCCAAAGAGAGAACTCCTGCTCCAAAGACTGCAAGGGCTGTGAGTGTTTTCCCTTGAAAAAAGAAGAGTAAAGATGCTAAAATTACGCCAAGGGAACTTGCAATAATGGATATCTCTACTGCCCATAAAGAAATCACAATCGACCAAATTACAACGAAAAAACTAAATATGACGGCAAATGCGGAAATTAAAAGGGATAGCCAAATCGGAGAGCCAAGTACGAGGAACACAATTTCCCAAGGGTTTAGTCTTCTGTTTTTCTTGACATTTTCTTTTACAAGTTTTGTGGGAGGGGTATCTGCTAAAATTTGTGTAACGATGTCTTGAACTTCCCCAATCTCACCTACCGCTTCACACTCTGTTAAACCCTCTTCCATTCTGTCGTCTATTATCTCGCTATAAAAGTTTATGCGCTCTTCTACGTCTTTTGAAGGCAAACACGAGAGACCTTTTTGAAGTTCTAATAGAAACTCTTTTTTATTCATCTGTCTTATCCTCCCTTACCACAAACCTATATATAGACATAATTTCCTTCCATTCGTCCTTGAAGTCTTCGATGCGACGGACTCCTTCTTTTGTGATGTGATAGTACTTACGAAGTCTTCCTCCGTGCTCGGCTGAATGAACTGTGAGCATGTTCGTGCTTTCCAGACGTTTTAAAATGGTATATAAAGTAGATTCTGAAAGTTCTATAAAAGGTTTCATATCTTTTATGATTTTATAACCGTATGAGTCTTCGTTTTTAATGGCAGCGAGGACACATACGTCTAAAAGTCCTCTTTTTAACTGTACGTCCATATAATACCTCCTGTTACATAATACATCATATCACGAAGTATTGTTCTTGTCAATAGAGATGTGATAAAAATGCTATGGTGAAATTTCACCATAGCATTTTTTAGTTATATTTCTTTTCGTAAATAAATCATATCCACCAACTGAACACCGCACTCATATATAGGGTGGTCATAATTGTCAATAAAAAAGTTTGGTATGATATGAGAACGGACAAAACCGCATTTTTCGTAAAATGGTATAGTTAAAGGTGAATCCCCTGTTCCAACTTGAAGTATATTATACTGTCCACTGTACTCTTTAACAAGGAAATCAATCAAGGCTTTAGCGTATCCTTTTCCTTGATGCTCAGGAACAGTTGCTAAGTTCTTAATTTCAAGTACGTCTCTTCCTTCATCGGTTATAACACATTCGCACTTTATTCCATTATCATCAAGTATATACATTTTACCATTATCTAGATAACGGTCTATCATATCTTCTTGCTCGTCTGCCAATAACAATAAAGAAAGATACTGCTTTTTATCATCTTTAACTTCAATAAATTTCATTTATTCACCATTTTCATTTACTGCTGTTTTAAAAGAGAACCCACAACAAAAATAAATATGTTGTGGGTTCGTTGTCATTGTTTTTGTCAATAAAGATGCGATAAAAAACTATCTGCGGTGGTCTTACAAATTTTCTACTTTCGATGTATCAATTATAACTTTTGTGCCACATTTATGGCAAAAAATGCTATCGTTTGCCAATTTCATGCCACATTTTCTGCAGAATAACGACATTTGCGATTGAGTTGCTGTGTTGATAGTCATATATTCGGTTGAACTATTAGCGTTATTGATGCTATTCAAAGAGGATGTCTGAACTGGTTTTACCTCAGATATTTCTTTATCAACAAACAAATGGGAACGTTTATCAAAGTATATAATATTTATGAATAGAAGAATTAAGCCTATAAATAGTGATATAATTGAAGTTTTGGAAATAGTCTGCTCAGCGATTATCCCAATTACACCTTCATACAAAAATGGAACTAGTGCCGAACTCCAATAAAAAATTTGCACAAACTTAAGTGCATCTGGTTTGTAATTTGCCAATTTATAACGCAACGTAAATGCTAATATAGCAATTGCTATTAATAAAAAGCCATACAATACATCTACATTTTTTACACCTGTGCCGTAATATGCATAAACTTCCTTTGCCGAAACTTCTCCGTTGGTCTGAACTAAATAAATACCGCCAGAAATATAATTTAAGCCGAAAATAATATTTATTATTGCACCAGCAATAAGTGAAAAATTTACAAGAAATTTATACCAAGCCATGCCTAGTGGCTTTTCAAAGGTAGTAAACGTTTCTTTGGGTGGAGCGTCTACTAATACCTTTGGCGTGTTGTTTTGTGGATTGACGGTCATTTCCCGGCTCATTTTTGCATAGCGAAACTCTGAAAGAACACCCTTGTACTCAATCTCATATACATTGTCAATTTGGCGTAATATTCGGTAAACGCTTGATTTGATTACATTTGAAACTTGCTTGAAGGTTTTCAGTGTGTCGGTTATAAGAGGGTTTGTGTCTGAGATATTATCTTGACTATTCAATTTGTTTGCTATTTGAAGAAACGTCGAAATTTCAGTCTCAGTCTTAAACGTTTGAAAATCTGCACAAAGTTGTCTCCAATAGTTTCGTTGCATTCCTTCTACTTCCTGTAGTGTTTCCGTATCATTAGAAACCTTTGGAAATATAATTCTCAGAGAACGACTATAACAATCTATTACGTCATTAGTTAAATTTTGCTCATTCAACTCATTTTGTGCACTAACAAGAAAAGCTGTCCAAAATAACGTAAGCATCGTAATATTCTGCTTATATCCAGTTTCTCTACAAAACTTAATTGTACCGCCCAAAATCTCATCAGATATATTCTGTGCGGTATCATATTTAATTTTTATTGCCGGTTCTTCTGATAAACTCATTCGATTTATCTCCTTTGGATCAATTAAAATGAACTTTTACTTTTCATATTCGTTTGCTATATTTACAATATAAATCGTAATGTGCAATTGACAATAGTCAATTCATAACACGGTGGAGCCATTCATAACTTATAACTTGCCCAACGGGCAATCATAGTTGATTTTCGCTATGCGAAAATCATTCCCATTCCGTTTTGAGTATCTTCTCACTGGTGGTAAGTGGTACTAAATACATCATTTATGGTAGTCTATCTCATATATCTCACTCTGATTTTTGCG
>SVQQ01000009.1 GCA_015065265.1 Oscillospiraceae bacterium
ACAAAGAGGAAATTCTCTCGCACTTCCCCAACATTTACAGACACTGTCTTGAACGTGGTTATGACGTTACAAAAGAGCCTATTCCCGTTGTCCCCTCTCAACATTATTTTATGGGTGGCGTTGACGTTGACAAGAATAGTAAAACCTCAATGGAACGTCTTTATGCTGTGGGTGAGACTTCCTGCAACGGAGTACACGGTAAAAACAGACTTGCAAGTAATTCCCTTTTAGAGAGTCTTGTTTTCGCAAAAGTTGCCTGTGGTGACATAGTGAAAAATTACGTTGCAACAGAAGACTTTGACGTGGAAATTCAAATTGAAGATTATGAAAATTATAAAGAAAGATATAAAGAGGCTGTACTTTCAGCCATAGAAAAGGAGAGAAATAACCGTGAATGATATTACTCTTAAACTGGTAGCCGACGACCTTATACTCTCTGCATTAAAAGAGGACGTCACAAGTGAAGATATAACTACAAATTCTGTTATGCCTCAGTACAAAAAAGGTGAAGTTGACCTTATATGCAAGGAAGACGGAGTTATTGCAGGGATTGAGGTTTTCAAAAGGGTTTTTGAACTTCTTGACAAGGATACCGAATTTATCTGTAGCGTTAAAGACGGGGACGAAGTTAAAAAGGGTGAAAAACTCGGTACTGTCAGAGGGGATATCAGAGTTCTTCTCTCGGGAGAAAGAACTGCCCTTAACTATCTTCAAAGAATGAGCGGTATAGCAACCTATACCCGTTCAATTGTAAAACTTCTTGAAAACTGTCACACAAAACTTCTTGATACCAGAAAAACTACTCCTAATATGAGAGTGTTTGAAAAGTATGCTGTAAAGGTTGGCGGCGGTTGTAATCACAGGTACAATCTCAGTGACGGAATTCTCTTAAAGGACAATCACATTGGTGCCGCAGGTGGTGTTAAAGAGGCGGTACTTATGGCAAAGGAATATGCTCCTTTTGTCAGAAAGATTGAAATTGAGGTTGAAAACCTTGAAATGCTCAAAGAGGCACTTGAAGCCGGAGCAGATATTATAATGCTTGACAATATGTCGGTAGAAGATATGAAGGAAGCGGTAAGAATAACACGTGGACGTGCCCAGACCGAATGCAGTGGAAACGTTACAAAAGAGAATATAAGTCGTCTTGTTGATATTGGCGTTGACTTTATTTCCAGTGGCGCTCTAACTCATTCTGCGCCTATTCTTGACCTTTCTTTAAAAAATCTTCACGCAATATAAGGAGAAAAAATGAAAGCCCAGGAACGAAGAAGAGATATTGTAAATCTTCTCTTGAATCACAATGCGCCCATATCGGGAAGTGAACTTTCAAAAAGGCTTGGGGCATCAAGGCAGATCATCGTTCAGGATATTGCCATTTTGAAGGCCGAGGGGGTTGACATCCTCTCTACACATAACGGATATATAATCAAAGGGTCCCCTTTACACGAAAGGGTTATAAAACTGCGCCACACAAGTGCGGATACCTGTGATGAATTAAATCTTATAGTTGACCTTGGCGGTACTGTCGTAAACGTTTTCGTATGGCACAAGGTTTACGGGCGAATAGAGGCCCAAATGAATATTTTTTCAAGGCGTGGAGTTGAGCAGTTTATGGACGGTATTAAAAGCGGAAAGTCGGTTGAACTTATGAATCTGACTTCAGGCTATCATTACCACACCATAAGGGCAGATTCCGAAGAGATACTTGATAAAATTGAAAAAGCACTTGACGAAAAAGGGTTTATTGTACCCGAAAAATAAAAAAATTGTCTCGGTAAAACCGAGACAATTTTTATTTTTATTTAATTCCGTACTTTTCAATGATATAGTCCATATCCTTATCTCCCCTTCCGGAAAGGTTGATAAGAATGGAGCCACGTTTCATTTCTTTTGCAAGTTTCATACCGTAGGCTACTGCGTGAGAAGATTCTATTGCAGGGATAATCCCTTCAAGTCTTGATAAAGTGAAGAAGGCGTCAACTGCTTCGTCGTCGGAAATTACGTCGTACTTAACTCTGCCAAGGTCCTGTAAAAAGGCGTGTTCGGGACCTGATGAGGGGTAGTCAAGGCCACTTGCAACTGAATATACAGGGGCGGGTTCTCCGTTTTCGTCTTTAAGCATTATACTGTTAAATCCGTGCATAATGCCTTCTGTTCCGTACTTGAGACTTGCGGCGTGGTCGCCGAGTTTTGTGCCTTTACCGAGAGGTTCTACACCGTAGATATCCACAGGGTCGTTAAGGAAGCCTGAGAACATACCCATAGCGTTTGAACCGCCTCCGACACAGGCTACTACCGCATCGGGAAGTTCTCCTGTCATTTCAATAAACTGTTCTCTCGCTTCTATTCCTACAACGCTCTGGAAGTCACGTACCATTACGGGAAAAGGGTGAGGGCCGAGAACCGAGCCAATACAATATATACAGTCTTTATACTCTCTTGAATATGCCTTGAATGCGGCGTCTACCGCTTCCTTCAAGGTAGCAAGTCCTTCGGTTACTTCTACAACGTTTGCGCCGAGAATTTTCATTCTGGCAACATTGGGGGCTTGTTTCTTAATATCTACTGCGCCCATATAGATGTCACATTCCAGTCCGAAGTACGCTGCGGCAGTTGCAAGGGCAACACCGTGCTGACCTGCACCTGTTTCGGCAATAACCTTTTTCTTGCCCATATATTTTGCAAGAAGGGCTTCGCCCATACAGTGATTGAGTTTGTGAGCGCCTGTGTGGTTAAGGTCTTCCCTTTTTACGTAAAGTTGAACGTTGCCGAGTTTTGTTGAGAGTCTTTCAAGGTGAGAAATGGGGGTAGGTCTGCCCTGAAATTCACGGCGTATTCTGCGAAGTTCGCTTATGAACTTGCTTGATTTACAAATAGTGAAATAGGCTTCGCTTATTTCTTCCATGGCTTTTTTCAAATCTTCTGAAATATATGCTCCGCCGTATTTTCCAAAGAAGCCTTCTTTATCGGGATAGTTTTTAAAATATGTACCAAAATCAACGTTATCGTAATTCATTTTAATCTCCTTAAATAATTGTAGTTTTATGTTAATTGTGTAAAAAGTTCAAATTCCGCCATCGTTTGAAATCTGAAAACAAAAATTTTTCTGTCATAAAAAAACGCCCCTTCCCAACTATATGGGACAGGAGCTCCTGCGGTACCACCCAATTTCGTCGCTTGTGCGACGCACCTCTGTGCATACTAACATATGCCTGTCACTGTAACGGTTGACCTCCGTCTTGTCTACTGTTATTTCGACTCGCCCTCACAAGCCCATTCAGCGTTGGTGCACTGCCGCCATTCCACCATCGGCGACTCTCTATCAGCGTTGACACAAGGCTTACTTACTCTTGTTCATCGGTTTCTTTTATTAAATTCATACTAACACACACTTTTTCATTTGTCAAGAGTTTTCAAATAAATTCGACTTACATTTTTTATGAAAAGTATTGACTTTTTTTCACTTTTATAATATAATCCTCTAAACTGCTACCGAGTAGTGTAATGCGAAATGCATTCGTTTTCATATCATAAGGTCTTAGAAGATATGAAGTACGAATGCTTATTTTTTTAGGAGAAAAAGATGGGTATTATTAAAAAACTTAACTATTTTTCTTTAGTTGAAAAGTTACTTTTGTTTGGGTCTGTTTCATTTATTGTTATTTCTTTTTTAATTTTCGACAGAGAAAACTATATGAATTTAATTGCATCTCTGATTGGGGTCACTTCCCTCATTTTCTGTGCAAAAGGCAATCCCTTCGGTCCTGTTCTGATGATAATTTTCAGTCTTTTTTACGGGTACATATCTTTTACATTTTCTTACTTTGGTGAGATGATAACGTATCTGGGAATGACGCTTCCTATGTCGGTGATTGCTTTTATTTCTTGGTTTAAAAATCCATATAAGGAAAATAAGTCGCAGGTAGAAATAAAAGAGTTAGTAAAAAAAGAAATACTCACTATGTGTGTTCTGACTTTATTTGTTACCGTTGTATTCTATTACATATTGGATTATTTTGACACAGCAAATCTCATTCCGAGTACCATTTCGGTATCGACGAGTTTCATGGCGGCGTATCTGACATATCTCAGAAGTGAGTATTTTGCTCTTGTCTATGCTGCAAACGACCTTGTGCTGATTATCTTATGGTCTATTGCATCTTTTACCGACGCGTCTTATATATCGGTTCTTATTTGCTTTATAGTATTTTTAATAAACGACTTGTACAGCTTTACAAATTGGAAGAAAATGAAAAGTGTGCAGAAGATGGGAAATTAAAAAAACAGGCACGTTATGTGCCTGTTTTTTCGTTATATTTTCTCTACTCCGAGAGTTACCTTTTCACCATTGATATCCCATTCTTTAGAATATCCTGAAACTGTATCAACAACTACGTTTAACGCAAGTACGTCGGATGAAATTTCTTCTTTATTATCCAGAATAAGTTTTGCGACCTTTTCGTTACCTGAAACGTAAACGTTGATGTTGTCCATTACGTCGAAGTTTGCTTCCTTACGCATTGTCTGAATCTTACTGATAATTTCACGTACGAAGCCTTCTTCGATAAGTTCGGGAGTTAAGGTGGTATCCAGTACTACTGTCACACCCTTATAGGTTACTGCCCAGAAGCCTTCCTTCTGTTTCAAGTCGATAATCAGGTCTTCTTCACTAAGGGCTACTGAATCACCGTCGAAGGAAAGTGCGATAAATCCGTTCTTATCAAGTTCTGCTTTTGCACTTGCGGGATCTACGTTCTGAAGGTATTCGCGAATCTTATTTAAGTGTTTACCGTACTTTGGACCAACAGTTTTAAGTTGAGGCTTGAAGGAATATGAAATATACTCCGATGCATCGTCGATAATCTCAACTGCCTTGATGTTAAGTTCTTCACGGATTATATCGTGATAGAGAGTGTCGGGAGTGTAGTCTGCCTTTACAAACATTTTTGCGATAGGCTGACGGTTCTTAATTGACGCACCGTTTCTTGCGGCTCTTCCGTTTACAACGATATCGAGCACCGCGTTCATATTCTTTTCAAGGTCGGGATCAATCATTGAAGTATTAACTTCGGGGAATGAGCAAAGGTGTACGCTTTCGGGGGCGTTCTTGTCGATAGAACGAACCAGATTCAAGTAGATGTCCTCTGCCATAAAGGGTATCATGGGGGCTGCTGCCTTCGCTACTGTTACAAGGGCGGTGTAAAGGGTCATATAGGCGTTAATCTTATCCTGCGCCATACCCTGCACCCAATATCTTTCACGAGAGCGACGAACGTACCAGTTACTCATTTCGTCAACGAAAGAGTCGAGAGCCTTTGCAGCTTCGGGAATCTTATAGTTTCCAAGACAGTTGTCAACTTCTCCTACCATTGTATTAAGTCTGGAAAGGAGCCACTTATCCATAAGGGTGAGTTTATCGTATTCCAGAGTATACTTTGTGGCATCGAAGTTATCAATATTAGCATAAAGCACGAAGAAGGCATATGTGTTCCAGAGAGTGCCCATAAACTTGCGCTGTCCTTCGATAACCGCTTTACCGTGGAAGCGGTTAGGAAGCCAAGGTGCAGAGTTAGTGTAGAAGTACCAACGTATAGCGTCTGCACCGTAGGTTTCAAGTGCTTCAAAGGGGTCTACTGCATTGCCCTTGGATTTTGACATCTTCTGTCCGTTTTCGTCCTGAACGTGACCGAGAACGATAACGTTCTTGTAGGGTGCTTTATTGAAAATGAGAGTTGAAATGGCAAGAAGTGAATAGAACCAACCTCTTGTCTGGTCAACTGCTTCTGAAATGAAGTCTGCGGGGAACTGTGCTTCAAAAAGGTCCTTATTTTCAAAGGGATAGTGATGCTGTGCGAAGGGCATTGAACCTGAGTCGAACCAACAGTCGATAACTTCGGGAACTCTCTTCATCTGTTTTCCGCACTTTTCACACTTGATAGTTACGTTGTCGATAAACGGGCGGTGAAGTTCCACGTTATCGGGGCAGTTATCGGACATTGATTTAAGTTCTTCGATAGAGCCGATAGCGTGTTCGTGACCACATTCACAAGTCCAGATATTAAGAGGTGTACCCCAATATCTGTTACGGCTGATTGCCCAGTCCTGAACGTTTTCAAGCCAGTCGCCAAATCTTCCCTTACCGATACTTTCGGGTATCCAGTTAATAGTATTGTTATTCTTTATAAGGTCTTCCTTAACGTCGGTCATCTTAATGTACCAACTCTCACGAGCATAGTAAATAAGGGGAGTGTCGCATCTCCAACAGAAAGGATAACTGTGTTCAAAATTTGGTGCTTCGAAGAGAAGTCCTCTTTCGTTTAAGTTTTTAAGTACTTCTTTATCTGCGTCCTTGCAGAACATTCCAGGCCAAAGGGTCTTGTCGGTGAGTTCACCCTTTGCATCTACTGTCTGAACGAAAGGAAGGTCGTATTTTTTACCTACGTTGTAGTCGTCTTCACCAAAGGCGGGTGCTATGTGAACGATACCTGTACCGTCGGTGAGAGTAACGTATTTGTCGCACACTACGTAGTAAGCCTTTTTATTGGGCTTTGTATCGTAGAGGGGTTCATATTCCATAAATTCCAGGTCTTTACCTACAAACTTTTCAAGAATGGTATATTCGGTCTTGATAACAGTGCTCACAAGAGCCTCTGCCATATAGTAGGTTTCGCCCTCGGTTTCAAGTTTTACGTAGGTCTCGTCGGGGTTAACGCAAAGAGCCACGTTTGAGGGAAGTGTCCAAGGGGTAGTTGTCCAAGCAAGGAAGAATGTTTTCTCCTGATTTTTGAGGGGGAATTTAGCAACTGCGGAGCGTTCTTTTACGTCCTTGTAGCCCTGTGCTACTTCGTGTGAAGAAAGAGGGGTACCGCATCTTGGACAGTAAGGAACGATTTTAAATCCTCTGTAGAGAAGGCCCTTATCCCAAATCTGTTTAAGTGCCCACCACTCAGACTCGATGAAACTGTTTTCGTAGGTTACGTAAGGGTTATCCATATCTGCCCAGAAGCCTACTGTGGAAGAGAAGTCTTCCCACATTCCCTTATATTTCCATACGCTTTCCTTACACTTTTCAATGAAGGGTTCAAGTCCGTATTCTTCAATCTGTTCTTTTCCGTCAAGTCCGAGAAGTTTCTCAACCTCAAGTTCAACGGGAAGTCCGTGTGTATCCCATCCTGCTTTTCTGGGAACGAAGTTTCCTTTCATTGAACGGTAACGGGGTATCATATCTTTAATTACACGGGTAAGTACGTGTCCTATGTGAGGCTTACCGTTAGCGGTAGGGGGTCCGTCATAGAATACGTATGGACGTGACTTATCCGCAGAGTCCATACTCTTTTCAAAAATATTGTTTTCCTTCCAAAACTTTTCGATGTTCTTTTCTCTCTCGACAAAATTCATATTTGTCGGAACCTTGTTATACATCTTATAAATCCTCCAAAGTATTATGTAGGGTTGATAATTTAAGTTAAATTACAGTAACTTATATTTTATCACACAAAAGTCCATATGTCAAACAAAAAATGGCTTATTCTTCAATAATTCCTATTTCTCTCGACCATCTTATTTCAAGCATATACTCTTCGCCGTCTATTTCTACGCTGTAAGCGGTGGGGCTATACTTATAGACGGGGTATGAAGACAAGAGAAATGAGGGTGTATCGAAGAGAGCGATAATCTCGCCGAAGTATTCTCTCCTTTTATATCCCTCTTCTTCGGGAGTTCTGCCATAAAAGACGTAAAAAGCAAAATCTTCGGCGGTCTTTCCTGTGAGTTTTTCGGCTTTTTCGATATATTTTTCGCTGACTCTTGATTTTTTGTCAAGGTCGTTTTTGTTTACAAAAAGGAAGGTATGACACTCTTCAAAGAGGATATCAAGGGACTTATAATCTTCCGTAACGTAGTACTTTTCCTCTTCAAGACCTTTCACGAGAATTGCATCTTCGCTTTCAAGGGGGAAAATATCATAGGAAAGAATTGAGCCGACTTTTTTACCATATCCCAAGTCTGTATAGCGGTAGGAGTTTTCAAGTGGGTAAAAGACGGTTGAGTCCGAACGGATTATAGTTCCGTCTTCCCTCTCCTTATAGGTGTATTTTTCACTGCAAGATAGTGAAAATAATATTAAAACTAAAGTTAAAATTAAAGTGATTTTCTTCATAATTCAAGTTACCTTTTTACATAAGAGGAGCAATAACTTTAAGGATATAGCCTCTGATTTTTATTATAAGTTTTTCTTTTTTTATGCTTTCTTTCGTTACCTTGGTGCATTTTTTCAAGGTGTTTTCGAAGTCTTCTTCCACCTTCATAACGCTTTCCCCAAATGCGAAATATGCGGCACATTCAAAGTGGTGGTAGAGACTTCGATAGTCGAGATTTATCGTGCCGACAACTGCTTCACGTGAGTCTGAGACAAAGGTTTTTGAATGGATAAATCCAGGGGTATATTCGTAAATATTCACCCCTGAGGAAATGAGGGCTGAATAGTGGGTTTTCGCCAAAGCCCAAGCGCCTTTTTTATCGGGAATACCAGGGACAATTATGGAAACGTCTACTCCCCTTTCGGCAGCAAATTTAATAGAGTTTTCCATCTCGGCGTCAAGGATAAGATAAGGGGTCATAATATGCACGTAGTCGGTGGCACGGTTAATGATATCCATATACACGTGCTCACCTGTTTTATATCCGTCGGTAGGACAGTCACCATAGGGAATAACAAAGCCTTCCCCTGTTTTTTCTGGGTAAGAGTTTTTCAGGTATGGGTCAAAATTGTGTTCTTTTCCGTCAAGGCTCCACATCTGCAAAAACATAAGTGTGAAACTTTCCACCGCCTTGCCTTTTAGCATAACCGCACTGTCTTTCCAGTGACCAAATCGCACTTTTTCGTTAATGTATTCGTCGGCAAGGTTTATGCCACCTGTGAACGCTACTTTATTGTCAATTACTATTATTTTTCTGTGGTCTCGATAGTTATAGTGGGTGGAAACGAAAGGTGTTATAGGAGAAAAAGGTTTGCACTGAATTCCCGCTCTTCTCAGTTTTTTGGGGAATTTTGAATCTACTGTTTTAAACTCACAGGTTCCGTCGTACATCAGTCTGACTTCTACCCCTTCTTTTGCCTTTCGGGCGAGAATTTCATAGATGTCGTTCCACATTTTGCCTTCGGAAATAATGAAATACTCCAAAAAGATAAACTCTTTTGCCTTTTCCAGTTCTTTTAGCAAAACTTCAAATTTCTTTTCCCCTGATTCCAGGTAGGTAACGTGGGTGTCGCAGAACACAGGATATGAAGTGCTTTTTGCAATATATCTTGCAAGGTTGTAAATCCCCTTGTCAAGCTTTTCAAGATTGGAAAGGGTGTTCGGTTCCTGTTCTAACTTAACGGGGCTATTGTTAATGACAGCCTCGGTTCTTTCTTTCAAACTACGGTGACCTAAATCACTTTTCGTATAGGCGAAAAGAAGACAACCAAAGACAGGAAAAGCAAGTATTAAAATGAGCCAGGTAATTTTTGAGTTGGAGTTCATAGGGCAATTTACAATATAAAAGACTACTGTGGCAGTAAGGAATATGCTGCCTCCCCAGATCTGAGGAAGAAAGTTTTCAAAGGCTGAAAAAAGAAAAAGCAAAAAGAAAACCTGTAACAAAAAAAGTCCTGTTACAATACCTATTCGACTGAAAACGAGCCTTGTAATGCCTCGTTTGCTCTTGTCAATGATTTTTATGGGCAATAGCGGTTTTTTTGTCATTTTCTCCCTCCTTTAAGTCCATTATTATAATATATTATTCATTCTGCAAAGTCAAGAAATTAAAACCTTTAAAATTGTAAATAATATGTGTAAATATTAAAACTTTTTTATAGAAATTATGGAAATTTCCGCCACTTTATTGTATCATAGAGAAAAGGAGTATTCGAAAGGAGATAAAAATGAGAAAGACCAAAATTATTTGTACCGTAGGTCCTGCCTGTGAAGATGAAAAGACCTTAATGGAAATGTGCAAAAACGGAATGAACGTAGCGAGACTCAACTTTTCACACGGAACTCACGAGGACCATAAAGAAAAAATAGATACTATCAAAAAAGTCAGGGAACGTCTGGGGCTTCCTATACCTATTATGCTTGATACAAAGGGTCCTGAATACAGAATAAAGACTTTTGAAAATAAAAAAATTACTCTTGCAAATTCAGATAAGTTCATCTTTACTACAAAGGACATTGTGGGTAATAAAGAGAGAGTTTCGGTAAACTACGAGCATCTGACAGAAGATTTATCTGTTGGTGACACTATTATGGTAAATAACGGACTTGTAGTTTTCAAGGTTGACGACATCGACGACTGTGACGTTATATGTACTGTTGTTCACGGGGGTGAAATTTCCGACAGAAAAAGCATCAACTTCCCGAACAAAGTATTAAAACACGATTATTTAAGTGACCAGGACAAGTCGGACCTTCTTTTCGGTATTGAAAACGGAATTGATTTCGTTGCGGCATCTTTTGTGTCAAGGCGTCAGGACGTTGTGGACGTAAGAGAATTTCTTAACGAAAACGGCGGTGAGGCAATAGACATAATTGCGAAAATCGAAAACCGTTCGGGTGTAGACAACATTGAAGAAATATGTGAGGTTGCCGACGGAATAATGGTAGCGCGTGGGGATTTGGGTGTTGAAATTCCCTTTATGCAGGTACCTGCGGTGCAAAAGCACCTTATCGAGAAGTGCCGACTTTTAGGAAAAAGGGTTATTACTGCCACGGAAATGCTTGAATCTATGATACACAATCCCAGACCTACCAGAGCCGAAATTTCAGACGTTGCAAATGCGGTTTACGATGGGTCGTCTGCCATAATGCTATCAGGAGAAACCGCCGCAGGAAAATATCCTGCAAAGGCGGTGAAGTGTATGGCGGAAGTTGCGGAATATACTGAAAGTCAGATAGATTATGCAAGGTGGTTCAAGACGACCGAATACACAATCAAAAGTAACCTTGACGCCATTTCCCACTCGGTATGTGCTATGGCAATCGACGTAGCTGCAAAGTGTATTGTGGTAAATTCTCTGTCGGGCAGAACTGCTAGAATGGTAAGTCGTTTCAGATGTCCTGCCGACATTATCGGTATGACCACAAGTGAAAGGGCGTGGAGACAACTCAATTTAAGTTGGGGTGTTACTCCTGTAATGAGTGAAGAGTACACTTCTATTGATATAGTTTTCTATCAGGCTTTAAATCAGGCAAAGCGGGTCTTCTCTTTGCAAAAAGGCGATAACGTAGTAATGACAGGTGGACAGATAAACGGTGCACCAGGTAACACAAATATGATAAAAGTTGAGGCGGTAAAATAAAGGAGTACACTATGAAAAAAGTTCAAACTAAAATGGCACCAGAAGCGATAGGCCCTTACAGTCAGGGGGTTGTTGTGGGAAATCTTGTATTTACGTCGGGTCAGATACCCCTTAACCCTGAAACTATGGCACTTGAGGGAGAAAACATCACAGAGCAAACTCACAGGGCTTTAAAAAATCTTAAAGCGGTGCTTGAAGAGGCAGGGTCGGGACTTGACAAGGTTGTAAAAACTGTGTGTTATTTAAGTGATATCGGTGATTTTCAGGCTTTTAATGAAGTTTATGCCCTTTACTTTGAAAATAAACCTGCACGTTCCTGTGTGGCGGTAAAGGGTTTGCCAAAAGGGGCTCTTGTGGAAGTTGAGGCTATTGGCAAAATAGATTAACTAAAAAAGAAGAGGTGTGACCTCTTCTTTTTTAGTTATATGAGTGTAAAGATAATTGGTATTGTAATGACTGCCAATATGTGTGAAATAACTGCCATTCCTGCGGCTTCCGTTGTGTCCTTTCCGTAGGCACTGGGAATAACGATTGTGTTAAGTCCAAGAGGCATTGCAAGGGAACACAGGGCGCAAACGTAAATTGTTTCGGGAAGTTTTATAAACGATGATATGAGTACAAATAGCATAGGGAAAACGATAAGTCTTATTATTGAAATGGCGTAGGTTCTAACGTTGGTAAATGCTTTTTTGAGCGAAATTGAGGATATTACAATGCCTGTTAAAATCATGGCAACAGGAGACATACAGTCACCTGACACGTCAACAATAGAGACAAACCATGTGGGAAGTTTTAATCCTGTAAGTCCTATTATCATACCGATAATCATTGCAATAAACATAGGATTGATAAACGACTTTAAACTATCTTTAAAGGACTGCTTTTCCCCTGAATTTGCAATTAAAAGTCTTGGTGCTCCCCAAACGTAGATAAGGGTCCAGAGGGGCAAGGTGAAAATCAAATATTCAAAGAAAACGTCGGGAAAGAGAGTACTTACAACTGCATTTCCCATAAATCCGAAATTTGCAAAACAAAGTCCGTATGTATATATTTTTTGAAGATATTTGTCCTTTGTTACAAGTTTTGAAGAAAGAGTTGCTACAGGTATTACTACAAGGGCAATTAGAAAACTAATTAAAAGTAATTTCCACGCAGTTCCAATTCTCTCTACGGTAAAGTTTTCAATGAAGGTACCCATAACCATTGCAGGTATAAAAACTGTGTTTTCAAGTTTTGATAAAACAGTTGCGGAGTTTTCGGGTAACACTTTCAGTTTGACAAGAAGATAACCGATTATAATAATTCCAAACAGAAATGCCGTCTGATTTAACGTTGATGTAAAAATGGTCATATTTTTACTTCCCTTTTGTATGCTTTTTAACGAATGGTATTATAGCACAGTAAAAAAAGTTTTTCAATAGTTAATGGATTATAAAAGTACTATTTTTTTTATTAAGCGTCGACTTCTACAACTTATCTACAAACAAAAAAGAGGGCGGTTGCCTTCTTTTTTTGTTTGGGTAAGAGTAACCAAACGGAGCAGAATCGAGGTAAAAGTAAGCAAAAGTAGTGTGATTATCTGCCATTTGCAAGTTTCTTTTTACACCAAGCAAATAACTCTTCGGACATTTTGCCAAAATCGACCTTACCACCGTTTTTAAGATATACAAAGGTATCTATAATCACCTTTTCATCAGATGATACCAAAAGTTGCAGTTCGTTTTGTTGTTTAATGTAGTTTCCGGTTTGTTTAAATACAATAGCTTGTATGACAAAAGAAGCAGACTTATACAATCCACGCAAAATATCCGCGTTTTTTTCATGGAGCATATTGTGTACACAACCGTGATATATGTTGCACACACCAATTTTAATTGCTCGGTTTACAGCACTTTCATCAACAACCGCCATCACTTCGCCAAGGTTTCCCTTAATTGGTACGGTATCGTTGCAAAATTGGAACAAGTCCGACGGCTCCCAATTCATAATTTCATTTTTGCCTGAAAGAAAACCACAAATCAACTCCCTGTGAGGCAGAGTATCCAACATTACATTATAAATTTGGATGTCCGCAGCAGACAGTTCATCCAGAATGACAACAACATCAATGTCGCTTGTTTCTGTTGCTTCCCCACGGCCATAACTACCCTGTAAACCGACAAACCAAACGCGATTTGCGAAAGTATCATTTACGACATCAAGAAATGTGTTTATCCAATTGTCGATATCGATCATTTTGTATTCTCCTTTGCTGTTCGACAAGAAGCGATCAGCATAACACGCAAAGATGTACATTTTGCAGAAAGCGCTTTATATGATTGTTCGTCAATGTAGTTAGTCTTATGTAGTAATTCAATCCAATAGCCTGTTTCACTTGCTTCCTTCAAGGCGATTTCCAGTTTTGAAATAAAGTCTTTCTTGCCTTGAGCGTACTGCGCCTCATGAATGTTTGCGCCAATGCTGGTACCACTTCTGCCGATTTGATTGGAAATAATGGATTCATGGTTAGATTTCAGATATTTTACCAAATTAATAATGTCCACTGAGAATTCCATTGACAGTTCCGCAAGCTTATTTTCTTTCACAAAATCGCCTCCTTTACAATTGATTATATCACAGTTTCTGTAATATTTCAATGATGCATCGCCTTGTGGCGATATGATGTTATGCTCTGCATAATGATGTTGCTCGCTTCACTCGCAATGATGCGGTGTTTGCCATAAAATGTGGCGAAGCCACACATCATTAGTCATAGCCGACATCATTGGCAACGCCGACATCATTTGCCGAAGACAAACATCATTCGAAAAATCCCTCTTTTGTCAGATAGACAAAAGAGGGATTTTTCGTGGTGCCGGTGGCGGGGGTCGAACCCGCACGGTATCGCTACCGCGGGATTTTGAGTCCCGTACGTCTGCCAATTCCATCACACCGGCTTTTACTGTAAGAGTATAGCATAGAAAAGTCTTTTTTTCAATAGCATTTTTGAATAATTTTTACAAATTTCAATAAATTTGAAAAAAGTATTGATTTTTTTATTTTTATGTGATATTATGTGATGTAACAACGAAGAATATCCAAAAAGAGGTGTATTTCAATGAAGAAGGATTTCCATCCTGAGTATAAGGATACCGTAATCGTTTGTGCTTGTGGCGCTGAATACCACACAAAATCAACTAAAGAAAACGTTCACGTTGATATTTGTTCAAAGTGCCATCCTTTCTACACAGGCAAGCAGAAACTTGTAGATGCGGGCGGACGTGTTGACAAATTCAACAAGAAGTTCGGCAGATAACTTATACAACAAAGCGGTGCAAAATTGCACCGCTTTTCTGTTAAATTAAAGCACGGTTTATTTTTGGGGGGATTTGAGTGGCAAAGAACATTTATGAAACAACCGACAAGGAAGTGACAGGCGCGGTACTTGTGGCAGTTTACAGTGATACAAAATATGATGAAAGCGAACTTGACGAACTTGCTTCCCTTCTGGAAACTGCAGGAGGTCAGGCGCTTTTCAGAATGGTGCAATATCGACCTACTCCCGACAAAGCAACGTATATTGGCAGAGGAAAACTTGAAGAACTAAGAGAGTTATGTCAAAAAGAAAACATTGACCTTGTAGTTTTTGACTGCGAACTTACTCCCTCTCAGATAAGAGAAATAGAAGATGCGATAGGTGACGTAAGAGTCATTGACAGAACTATGCTTATTCTCGATATTTTCGGCAGGAATGCCACTACCAATGAAGGTATATTACAGGTGCAGATTGCACGTCTTAAATACACAATTCCTCGTCTTAGAGGGCAAGGGAAAGACCTATCAAGACTTGGCGGTGGAATCGGTACAAGAGGTCCAGGTGAGTCGAAACTCGAAAGTGACAAGAGGCACATAAAAACTCAGATTGCATCCCTTGAAGAAGAAATAAGAGAACTTGAAAAAAGGCGTCTTGTACAGAGAAAGAACAGAGAAAATTCCTCTACTGTGCAGATTGCTCTTGCAGGGTATACGAACGTGGGTAAGTCTACCCTTCTTAACACACTTACCGGCGCAAACATTCTTGCAGAAAATAAACTCTTTGCAACTCTTGACCCAACAACGAGAAAACTGAATTTACCAAACGTTAAAGATGCGGTTATAACCGACACGGTAGGGTTTATAAAAAATCTGCCTCACCATCTGGTAGAGGCTTTCAAATCGACACTTGCAGAAGTGGTTTTTGCAGACATTATACTGGTAGTTCTTGACGTGACAAGCCCCGACGTGAGAGTTCAATATGACGTGAGTATGGAACTTATAAATTCCCTTATAAAAAAGCACAAGGTTGAAGAAAAGCCCATAATTTACGTTTTCAATAAAGTGGACGAATTATCAGGTGACAATCCCGAGGAAATACTGGGGCTTGGGAATAGAGAAAACGCGGTATTCTTATCGGCAAAGACAGGTGTGGGGATAGACACACTAATTGAAACAATAGAAAGAGTAGTTCTCTCGGTAAAGCGTGAAGTTAAGTTCCTTTTGCCTTTTGACAAGGGAGATTTGATGAGTATGCTTTATAAGACCTCAAAGGTCAAAGAGGCGGAATACACAGACGAAGGAATTGTAGTATCTGCCATAGTGGACGACAAAGTTATAGGACAGATGTCCAAATACGTAATTTAAAGGAGACTCAATGTGAGAGATTCTTACGTTACCGCAAGAGGCGAGGGCAAAGGACAGTATGAAGAGAAAAAGTCAATTTTCTACGGATTTATCAAGCCCATTGAGGAAGAAGAAGACGCCCTTGAATACATTGAAGAAATAAGAAACAGGCTTCCTAATATGCGCCACACGTGTTTTGCCTACGTTAACAAGGGTGGAAACGTTGTGCGGTTTTCCGACGACAAAGAGCCACAGGGCACTGCGGGTATGCCTATTTTAGAGGTTATACGACGTGAGGGACTGACGGGTGTCGTGATAGTTGTGGCGAGATTTTTCGGCGGTGTGCTTTTAGGGGCAGGAGGACTTACGAGAGCATACGGAAAGGCGGCGAAACTCGCCCTTGACGATGCGGGAAAAGCCACCTTCGTTTTGTACGAAGAAGTTGAACTTTACTGTGATTATTCCTCTTTTCAGAAGTTAAAATATGAACTCTCTCTAATGGGAATTGAAGAAAAAGAGACAAGATATGAAGAGTGTGTAATAGTTAAAGTTTTGATAAGTGAAAATCAACGTGAAAAGGTATTTTCAAAACTCTCGGATATAACTTCGGGAAAAGGTAAAATGGAAGTTTTGGGAGAGAAGTGGGCGCCCTTAATTTGTGATTGACAAGAGTGCCTATTTAATGGTAAAATAAATATATATTTTCAAAAGGAGACAGAAAATGAGTTTAGCAGACAAAATTTTCGTTGAAAACTGTAAAAATATACTTGAAAACGGTGTATGGGACAAAGAGTTTGAAGTACGTCCGAAATGGGAAGACGGGACTCCTGCCTATACTAAAAAATGTTTTGCCATAGTTAATAGATACGACCTAAAAAAAGAGTTCCCTATTATGACTCTTCGTCGCACTTATCTTAAAACTGCCGTAAACGAACTTCTCTGGATTTGGCAGAAGAAGTCAAACAACATTCACGACCTTAATGCAAAAATATGGGACAAGTGGGCAGATGAAAACGGTTCTATCGGTACTGCCTACGGTTATCAACTGGGAATCAAGCACGAATATCGCGAGGGTATGTTCGACCAGGTTGACAGAGTTATTTACGATTTAAAACATAACCCCAACAGCAGAAGAATAATCACGAACATTTATAATCACGCGGATTTACATTCAATGAACCTTTATCCTTGTGCTTACAGTATGACCTTTAACGTAGCAAACGGAAAACTCTCGGCTATTCTCAATCAGAGAAGTCAGGATATGCTGGCGGCAAACAACTGGAACGTATGTCAGTACTCGGTGCTCGTTCATATGCTCGCACAGGTGACGGGACTTGAGGTTGGTGAGTTCGTACACGTGATTGCCGATGCTCATATTTATGAAAGACACATTCCTATCGTTGAAAGACTTATCGAAAAGCCTCAATTTGAAGCGCCGAAATTTGAACTTGATAAAACTATTGACGACTTTTACAAGTTTACAGATTCAAGTTTCACTTTGACAGACTATAAATATAACGATTTTAACGAAAGAATAGAAGTTGCCGAATAAGGAGATAAAAATGAATTTAATCGTTGCCATTGACAAGAACAACGGAATAGGAAAAAACGGAGACCTTCTTTGTCACCTTTCCGCAGATTTAAAGCATTTTAAAGAGATAACTTCGGGCAATACTGTTATAATGGGATACAACACTCTCATTTCCCTTCCCAAAAGCGCTCCTTTAAAGAACAGAAGAAATATAGTTCTTTATGAAAAGGACGTTGAAATTGAAGGTGCGGAAGTTTGTCACAGTCTTGAGGAACTTCTGGAACTTGTAAAGGATATTGACCCTGACAAACTTTTTGTAATTGGGGGTGCTATGGTTTACACTCTCCTTATGCCCTACTGCAAGAAGTTATATATTACACACATTGAAAAGGAATTTGAGGCAGACAGATTTTTGCCTGAAATAAAGAAAAATGAGTGGCGTATCCTGGAAGAAAGTGAACTTATGGAAGAAAACTCACTTCAGTTTAGATACGTAACATACGAAAGAATTGATGGCTGATATGAAATTTGCGGCGACCTGTCTTTTCGGACTTGAAAAGTTTGTTGGGGAAACTATCGATAGCCTTGGTTACAAAAGGCTTGAAACAATAGAGGGGCGGGTATATTTTGAAGGTGACGAAAGTGCAGTTGCAAGGTGCAACGTAAACTTTCGTTGTGCAGAAAAACTGTATATTATACTCGACGAGTTCGACGCTATGACCTTTGATGCACTTTTTGAGGGAGTCAAGGCGATTGAGTGGGAAAAATATATTGAAAAGTATGATGCTTTCCCTGTAAAAGGGCATTGTATCAAATCTACTCTCCACAGTGTTCCCGACTGTCAGAGGATAATAAAAAAAGCGATAGTTGAAAGGCTTTATTCGGCTCACAAGACAAAGGTGTTGCCCGAAAGTGAGACTAAAATACAAATTGAATTTTTCATTCTCCGCGACCGCGCGGCAATTATGATAGACACAAGCGGTGCGCCTTTATATAAGCGTGGATACCGCAAGGACACAAACGATGCGCCGATACGTGAGACACTGGCTGCTGCCCTTTGTATGATAGCAAGGCCGAGGTGTGACGTGTTATTCTGGGACCCTCTTTGCGGGTCGGGAACTATTCCCATTGAGGCGGCAATGATTTTGAAGAATATAGCCCCCGGAATCAACAGAAGTTTTGCGGCGGAAGAATTTAAGTTTTTAGACAAAACAATCTGGGATAAGGCAAGGCTTGAAGCACGTGAAAACGAAGTTGACACTCCCTTTGAAGTGTGGGGCAGTGACATTGACGAAGAAGTAATTGAGATTGCGAAGAAAAATGCTTTAAGTGCCGGAGTTTCGGGGTGTGTGAACTTTTTCGTTCAGGACGTGAAGGACATATCCACTCACTCAAAAAGAGGGACTGTTGTTTGTAATCCTCCTTATGGGGAGCGTCTTATGGACATAAACGAAGCCGAGCGTCTGTACAGAGTTATGGGAAAAGCTATGGCTACACTTGAAAACTGGCAAATTTACGTTATAACTTCAGACGAGTATTTTGAAAAGCATTTTGCAAGACGTGCCGACAAAAAGAGAAAGTTATATAACGGAATGTTAAAATGCACTTATTATCAGTATTATAAGAACCAAAAAACTTGTAAAAAGTGATTTTTTGTGATAAAATAACTAAATAAAAACGACCTTACGGAAGGAATAAACTATGGATTTTAAGAGACTTTCAGACCTTTTGTTTCCGAACATAAACACAACTCCAGAAGATATGGAAAAGAAGTACCCTGACCGCGCACTTCCAGAGGGTGCGGCGGTGACACGATTTGCGCCGAGTCCCACGGGCTTTGTACATTTTGGCGGACTCTTCCCTTCTACTGTAGGTGAAAGAATGGCACATTTGTCAAAGGGTGTTTTCTATTTAAGAATAGAGGACACAGATGCAAAGCGTGAAGTTGAGGGTGCGGCGGAAGGACTTATAAAAACTCTTGAAAGATACGGTGTATCCTTTGACGAGGGTGCTATCCTTGACGAAGAGGGTAATATTTCCGACAAAGGAAATTACGGTCCTTATAAGCAGAGTCAAAGAAAAGAAATTTATCAGACTTTTGCAAAGGCGCTGGTTTCACGGGGCAAGGCTTACCCTGTCTTCACTACCGAAGAAGAACTTGACAGGCTTAATGCTCTTGACAAGAAAGCGGAAATAAAGAACACCGACTGGGAAGCAGAAGCCGAAGTTAAACGTCTTCAGATGCTTGAAGCAAGAAACTTCACTCTCGAAGAAGTGGAAGAAAATCTGAAGGCGGGAAATCCTTTTGTGCTCAGAATTTTAGCCGACGGTGACGGAGAAAGAAAGATAAAGATAACAGACCTTGTAAAAGGTACTCTTGAACTTCCCGAAAACGATGAAGACTTCGTGCTATTAAAATCCGACGGAATACCTACCTACCACTTTGCTCACGCGGTTGACGACCACCTTATGAGAACGACTCACGTAATCAGAGGTGAAGAGTGGCTTCCAAGCCTTCCAAAGCATCTTCAACTTTTCAGATATCTTGGATTTAAAGTGCCCAAATATATGCACATTTCACAGATAATGAAACTTGACGAAAACGGCAACAAGAAGAAACTCTCAAAGCGTGATATGGGTGCAAACATGGACGATTACACCCGTTTGGGATATACGCCTGAGGCAGTTTGCGAATACGTTATGACTCTTCTTAACTCAAACTATGAAGAGTGGCATATGCAAAACCCCGACAAGCATTACAAGGAATTCCCTTTCAGTGCAAAGAAGATGTCTGTTTCGGGTTGTCTTTTTGATTATGACAAGTTGAATGACGTATCAAAGAACGTTATGTCAAAGATGTCAGCAGAGGATATCTATTCAAAGGTGACAGAGTGGGCGGAAGAAAACGACCCTGAATTTGCTCTTCTTCTTAAAACAGACAGCGAGTATGCAACAAAGATATTTGCTATCGGCAGAGGTGGTAAAAAGCCTCGCAAGGACCTTGCAACACTTAAAGATGCAAAGGGTTATATGGGCTTTTTCTACGACGAGTTATTTGAAGTCGTTGACGAGTATCCCGAAAACTTTGACAGAAATGATATAACAAGTACTCTCAAAAAGTTTCTTGAAACCTATGACGAAAATGACGATATGAACGCTTGGTTTGAAAAGGTGAAGGCTATAGCAGAAAGTCTTGGATACACTTCCGATATGAAGGCGTACAAGCAAAATCCCGAAGCCTTCAAGGGTAACGTTGCAGATATCAGTATGTTCATTCGTGTAGCGGTTACAGGTAAAATGAATGCGCCTGACCTCTACACTGTAATGCAGATAATGGGACGTGACAGAGTAACAAAAAGAATTGAAAAAATGATTTTATCTATATAAAGGAATGACTATTTATGGAAGAGACAAGAAATTTCATAGAAGAAATAATTGATGCCGACCTGAAAGAAGGAAAGGTAGAAAAAATTCATACCCGTTTTCCTCCTGAACCTAACGGATATCTTCATATCGGACATTGTAAGGCTCTTGCAATCGACTTCGGTACTGCAAAAAAATATAACGGTCTTTGTAATCTGAGAATGGACGACACAAATCCTGCAAAAGAGGATACAGAGTACGTTGATGCCATTAAAGAAGACATTCACTGGCTTGGTTTTGACTGGGGAGACAGGTTCTTCTACGGTTCAGACTATTTTGACAAGGACTATGAATATGCCCTTGAACTCATAAACAAGGGTCTTGCATACGTGTGCGAACTTACTGCAGACCAGATGGAAGAGTATCGCGGAGACCTTACCCGTCCTGCAACTTCCCCCTACAGAGACAGGCCCATTGAAGAAAATCTCGACCTCTTTAAGAGAATGAAGGATGGGGAATTTCCTGACGGAAAATATACGCTCCGTGCAAAAATTGACCTGGCATCAGGTAACTTCTGGCTTCGTGACCCTGTAATTTACAGAATTAAGCACTTGCCTCATCACCGCTATGGTGACAAGTGGTGCATATATCCTACCTATGACTTTGCGCATCCCATTCAGGATGCTCTTGAGGGTATTACTCACTCTCTTTGTTCACTGGAATTTGAAATTCACCGCCCTCTTTACAACTGGGTAATTGAGAACGTAAGTGTTCCTCACAAGCCTCGTCAGGTAGAATTTGCAAGACTTAATATCACAAACACAGTTTTGTCAAAGAGATTTCTTCGTTCAATGGTTGAAAGCGGACGTGTTGACGGTTGGGACGACCCAAGAATGCCAACTCTCTGCGGACTCAGACGCAGAGGTTACACAGGGGCTTCAATCATAGATTTCTGCACACGTGTAGGCGTTGCAAAGGCTAACAGTCTTGTAGACATTCGTCTTCTTGAGGCTTGTATCAGAGATGAACTCAACGAGAAGGCTGAAAGAAGAATAGGTATTCTCTCCCCTATTAAAGTCATAATTGACAACTACCCCGAGGACAAGAAAGAATATTTTGAAGTTCCAAATCATCCTCAGCATCCCGAAATGTCAACAAGAAAAGTTAAGTTCACAAAGGAACTTTACATTGACGAGGACGATTTTGCTCTTGTACCTCCTCCTAAGTTCTTCCGTCTTAAACCCGACGGAGAAGTTCGTCTTATGGGGGCATATATCATAAAGTATCAGAATGCTATTATGAACGAGGACGGAAGTGTGAAAGAAATTCACTGTACTGCCGACCTTGAAACAGGTAACGGTATGCCTGTTGACGGAAGAAAGGTTAAAGGAACTATTCACTGGCTGTCCTCGGACAATACCATTGATGCAGACGTAAATCTTTACGAAAACCTTTTAACCCTTGAAGATCCCTCAAAACTTCCCGAGGGAATGGAATATACCGATTTCCTCAATCCTAACTCAAAGATAACTAAAAAAGCGAAACTCGAAAAGACACTTGAAAGTGCAATGCCCGGTGACAAATTCCAGTTCGTAAGACTTGGTTATTTCTGTATGGATACAAAGAATAAAAACACCTTTAACAGTATTGTCGGTCTTAAGGACAGTAAAGGAAAATAAAGGAATAAAACCTCTGTGGCAAATGCTACAGAGGTTTTATTTGTGTTTTCTCGTTTTTACAAGATAAATAAAAAAGAGGATAATTGCAACTGATGCCGAGATAATTGTTGAGTAAAAGAGGATTATGTTTATTGTGGGGTTTACGGAATTACTCGTGAACACAAACAACAATGCAGAGACAATAATTGTAACGAAAGATGATAAGATAAGTGTCAGTCCGTTTTTACTGCTCTTGTGTTTTCTAAAGGCTATCGTTTCTTTAATAAAGTTTACTAAGATTGCGATAAAAACAAAAATGGGAATATCCATAATGAGATAAATCAAAAAAGCCTCATAAAAGCCTATTGCCATTAGTCCGAGGTTGTTATGATTTGATGAAATGAAGATTATCTCACCAAGCAATATTGATAAATAAATTAGTAACAGAATTATTCTTGCTCTCTTATTGTAATTTGCCATATACTCGTCCTCTCTTTTTTACATTTTAACATACAACAAATACTTTTACAATGAATATTTACTTTGTTAATGCCTTTTTCAAAAGTTTATAGTCGTTAAGGGTAATGCTTCCAAAGACACGTAAGATGAGCATATAAACAAGGGCGGAAATTATGAAGGCTACAATGAGAGTGAATATGTTTTCCCCCACTGCTCCGTGAAAGAGGACGATGAGTTTTCGGCTCAAAGTGACAGAAAGGAAACTTGCCAGTGCGGGAATAAAAAACCAGTTTGTAAATCTGATGGGAACTTTTGTACGTCTGACAAGTTTTAAAGAAGACATTATGCAGTTTAAGACTTCTCCAAACCACACAACGAAAACGTAACCGCCAAGTCCGAAAATGGGAACGAGAAGCCAGACGAGAGTGACGCTTGTGACAGAGTCGATGATATTATATTTTACGACGCTTATCTGTTCTCCGAGTCCTTTTAAAATAGCGTCGGCAAGGTGGTCGTAGAGCATAAAGACGATGAGCGGTGCTAAAATTTTGATGTAAAGTCCACATTCACGGCTATTGTAAAAGACGTCGCCTATTTCCTTTGAAAAGCCGAAGATTATACCTGCCACTCCTATAGAAAAGAATGACGTAAGTTGCATTGTTTTATGTGTAAGTCTTTTAAGGCGCAAGTTGTCACCCGATGCGCCGATTGCGGCAAATTCGGGAACGAGCAGATCAGATGCGGCGTAAAGGAATGCCGATGGAAACATAATGACGGGGAATACCATTCCCGTTATCATTCCATACAGGGAAAGGGCGTGAGAGGGGTCTACTCCCCTTTTTTTAAGCCCTGAGGGAATCATCATATGTTCGATTGAATGAAGTCCTGTACGAATGACGGAACTTACTGCCACAGGCAAAGCAATTCCCGCAACTCTTTTTGAAAGAACCGTCCTTTTATGAGGATTTTTATAAAGTCGTTTTTTGTCTTCGTTATAGAAGATGAAACTTATGAAAAAGGAAATGACTTCGGCAAAAATTCCGCCGACAATGATTGAAAGACAGGCATATTCCAGATTTTTTCCGTCAAAGCGCAAAAGCATAATATAGGTGACCCCAATTCTCACAAACTGGTCTACAAGCATAGGAAAGGCGTTTTTTGAAAGCCTTCCTACTGCGGTAAAATAGGCGTTTATGATTGAGGACATTACAATGAATGGGAAACTTATAGCCATTGCGCGAATTGACAAAGATGCCCGAACATCTCCTAAAAAATGTATGGCGATAAAGTCGGAAAAAGCGAAGAAGATAAAGGCTATCGTTCCGCCTAAAACCAGAGAGGTCATAAGACAACGAGAGGCGGCACGAGCGGCCTCTCTATGATTTTTTCTTTCTATTTCTTCTGCTATTATTCTTGTTGCGGCAAAGCCGATACCTGCCGAAGAAAGTGTGATTCCCAATCGGTAAACCGAGCCTGTCAAATTATAAATGCCAAGACCTTCTGCACCCACAACTCCTGACAGATAGACTGAAAAGTAGAGGGATATAACTCTTAAAAAAACCGTTGTAAACACCATAAGGGAGGCGTTAAAAAAGAATCTTTTAATTTTACTCATATTTTCTCCTTATATATAGAATAATATGAGAAATAAAGTCGGCATATAACCGAATTTATTGGTAAAAAAACAGTCTGTAAAAAACTGTGTTTTTTACAGACCTCATTCGTAATCTTTAACTGTCAATGCAAGGCTTTGAATTATGTCACGTGCAAGAGCACCTCGCATTCCCCATTTCTCTCCTGCTCTCTCCCCTGCTTTCCCAAAAAGGTAGGTGGCGGTAACAAGAGCGTTTTTTATATCCGAGCCTTGCGCCAGAAGAGATGCGATAAAGCCCGACAGGATATCACCTGAACCGCCTTTTGACAGGGTACTGTTTCCTGTGGTGTTAATAAAGGTGGTGCCATCTTTAAGAGATATTACGGTAACGTTATTTTTAAGTACTAAATTGGTATTATAAGTTCTCGAAAAATCCCTTGCAAATTTCTCGGGGGAAGAAAGTATTTCGTCGACACTTTTACCTATAAGACGTGAAAACTCTCCCAGATGTGGGGTGAGCACTGTGTTATCGCCTAAAAGAGAAAGTAGTTCGGGATTTTGTGAAATCATGTTAATGGCGTCGGCATCAACTACAAGTGGCTTTTTATAACTCGATATCACCCTCTCTAAAAGGCGGGTGGCAAAGTCGCTTTTTCCCATTCCCATACCTATTGCGACAGAGGAATAGGTATTAAGAGTTTTGAAGTCAAAGTTCTCCCAATTATAGACGATAGCCTCAGGTAAAAGAGTTTGTATGATGCTTCTGTTTTCGGGATGTGTGGCGATATAGACAAGTCCTGCGCCTGTTCTGTAAGCGGTCTCTGACGAAAAGGACACAGCCCCAGCCATACCTACCTCTCCCCCGAAAATCAACGTTTTCCCGCAGTCCCCTTTATTTGTGACATGTTGTCTTGAGGGAAGGAAAACGTCTTTATTTGTCACTGTATGGGCTCTTTTTTCTTCCATAAAAACCTCAAATTATATAACGAAGTCTATTGCTTCGTGGACGTTTTCAAGTACTATTTCGTCGGTGCTTGAAGCATATTCTCCATCCAGTGCCCAGTCAAGCGTACCGCTTGTTTTAACCTTTACTTTGGACGCGTGTAAGAAGGTGATATGCTCCTCGTTATAGTCTCCGTTGGCAAGGGCGATGATAACCTTTGGAACGTCGATTAAAAGTTTAGGCATACGGATAAGCATTATTTCAAACTGACCGTCTGAAAGATTAACGAGTTTTGTATCAAGTTTAATAAGTCCTGCAATTGACGTTGAGTTACTGATCGCTCCGAAAAGGTAGTCGTCTTCGTAGATTTTCCCATCAACTTCAAGGCGCACGTGATAGGGTTTAATAGAAGACAGTTCGGTCATACCTTCAAGAAGATATGCAGAGTGACCGAAGACGTTTTTCATCTGTTGCTGGGTAGAATAAGAAGTACTGGTAAACGCTCCGAAGGATGCAATATATGAGAAATAGGAGTCTGCGAATTTACCTACGTCAAGTTTTTTTATCTTACCGCAAGTGATATTTGCGGCGGCTGTAACGGGATTTTGAGAAAGTTCAAGAGTTGAGGCAAAGTCGTTGGTAGTTCCTGCAGGAATATATCCCACGGGAACCTTTATTCCTGATGTGAGAACTCCTGTTATAAGTTCATTATAAGTTCCGTCTCCTCCACCGCAGACTATAAGGTCATAGTTTGCTCCCGACTCAATTACTTTTTCGGTGGCGTCGCCTTTTTTCTTGGTAAAATATATATCGCAACTGCAATCTCCGTTATAAAAGGCTTTATCTATTTCGAGTAAGTCCTTTAATATTTTCATTTTTCCTGCTATGGGATTTACTATAAAAAGTACTTTTTTCATTATTTTACCTTTCTTGATTTCACCGAAAAAACTATCTTATCATATTTATTTTATAATGTAAAGACGAAAAAGTCAACTGCTATGATTCAGATTATTGACAAGTTTGTCTCTTTTGTGATACTATTAACTTATCACACATACAGAGGTGAAAAATGGATAAAATTCTAATTGAAAAACAAAAACAATTTATTCCTGAATACTGGTTGGAACACTTAAATGAAAAAATAGGTAAAATTAAGGCTATACAAAAAGACCTTGGGAAAGACGGTGTATCCTTTGGATTTATAACAGACATACATTGGAATGACAATGAAAAACATTCGGCTGCCATAATGAAAAAGGTGCTGACAGAGTGTGACATACCTTTCTTTATAAACGGTGGTGACGTAGCGCAAAGAGAGGAAATCGGAAAAGAACTTGAAGAGTGGCGTGCCGCCTTTTATGACGTTGAAGAAAAATGTATTCTGGCCTTAGGTAATCACGACAGTCAAAAGCCTGACACAGATGACGAAAAATTTCATAAGTTTGACATTGGGTATGACGCCTGTTACGATAACCGTCGTCTTTCGGAAAACAAGATGTACCGATATGCCGACGATGAGGAAAAGAAGGTTCGATACATCGCCCTGAACACTCACGTTCATCGCTCTGACAATGATGGCAGGTGGATAAAAGAAGTAGGAGTCAGTCAGATGCAAATTCACTGGCTTGTAAAGGATGCGTTAAAACTGCCTGAAAATGACTGGACTGTAGTTATTTGCAGTCACGAAGCCTTTGGGGAACGGTGTTATAATCTTGACGTGATTTGTGAAATTCTCTCGGCTTTTAAAAACCGAACATCCTGTCAGATTTCAAGGACTTATGAGGAGTGTCCTTCATATGATATAGAAATAAACGCAGACTTTGAAAAGGGTGGCGGAGAGGTTGCCATTTGGCTATCGGGACATGGTCACAAGGACACGGAAAAGGTGGTGGGTGGTATTCTCGCGGTGAGAACAATTAACGACTCAATGCACAACGTTCAGTCATCCCCTTTTACTCACGAGAGAGGAACTATAACCGAACAGGCTTTTGACATTTTTACAATAGACAAGAAAAATCATAAAATTTATGCAACGAGAATCGGTTGCGGTTTAGACAGAGAGTTTAAATATTAAGTATTTTAACTGGTATCCGTGTAAATACTGTACACGGATACCTGTTTTTTTCGAAAAAGTGTTGATTTTTAATAAAAAATATGGTAAAATTTGTAATTAAACAAAGAGTTAGGAAAGGAGCCTTTATGGATATAATCGAAAGCGTAAAAATGGCTGAAGAAAATGCCGACAAAATCAGAGAGTCTGCTAAAAATGAAGCCCAGGAAATAATCTCGAATGCCGAAAAGAATGCAAAGAACAAGGCAAAAGAAATGATTGAAAAGGCGAAGGCTGAAAGTGAAAAACTCTCCCTTGATGCAGTAAAACGTGCAGACGAGGCGACACGTATTTCCCTTGAAGAATGTGAAAAGAAAAAAGAGGAAATAAAAAAGGTTGCACAAAAAAACGAAGAAAAAGCCATTGAAAAAATCATATCGATGATTTAACAAAAAAGGGGTAATTCTTAGATGATAGCACCTATGAAAAAGGTTTCCGTTGTGTGTATGAAAGAGGACAGAGACAAGCTTCTCACATCCCTTCAACACTCGGAACTTATAATGATAACTTCGTCGGAAGAGGGACTTTTGGGAAGTGACACTTTAAGTTCACGTCGTCAGACGAAGATAGCCGAACTCTTAAAGGAACTTGACAAATATTCAAAGAAGAAAGGTTTATTTAATTCAACTGACGTTGAGTTAAAGGACTTTGAGAAAATTTCTGATAAAGACGTGGAGTTATGTGAAGAACTTGAAGAGAAGTTTTCAAAAAAAGAAAATTTAAGTTCAAGTTTAACAAAACTTAAAGAGAAAAACTTAAAATTTTCAGGGTGGGAAAGCCTCACCTCAGACCTATCTTTGTTATCGAACACAAAATACTCTGTTATTTTAACAGGTGTCTTCCCTGTGAACAAGTATGAAGTATTTAAAGAGACAAGTTTTGAAACAGAATTGAGTTTTGTCAAGGTTTCTGCCGACGAAAAGGTAGTACGCGTTATTTTAACCTTCTTAAAAGAAGACGAGCAAAGTGTGAGAAATATACTTGCTACCTATTCTTTTGAGGAAGTTGTACTTCCCGTAAAAACAGGAACTATAAAAGAAGAAAAAGAGAAAACAGAAAAAGAAATTATAAAGACAGAGGAACTTTTAAACAAGGTAAACTCGGAAATTGAAGATATAGCAAAGAGTTCAAGAGTTGACCTTGAAACACTTTTTGAAAAGTTCCGTGCAAGAGCTGAACGCTCCGAAGTGCGACTTTTAGAGACTGTTGAAACAGTTTTAGTTGAGGGATTTGTGAAAGAAGCGGACACGGAAAACTTAAAAAAAGTTATCGGTGAGGCGGTGGACGTTTTCGACGCCGAATTTTATGACCCCGAAGAAGACGAAGAAGTTCCAACGGCTCTGAATAACGGAAAGTTCACAAGTCAATTTGAGTCTATTACCGAAATGTTTAATGCGCCAAGTTACAAAGGCTTTGACCCTAATGCAGTAATGGCTCCTTGGTACTGGATTATTTTCGGTATGATGATGGGAGACGCCGGTTACGGTCTTATGATGGCAGTTCTCATTTTTTTAGCGAAAAAAATTATGAAGCCTAAAGGCTCTACCGAAAAGTTAATGAACGTGCTTTTCTACTCGTCGTTTACCACTATTATTTTCGGTGTTCTTTTCGGAAGTTATTTTGGTGAGGAACTTATACCTTCCGTACTTCCCTTCACTGCAATGGAAGACCCTGTGAAGATGCTACTTGTTACTATTGTGGTGGGTGTGCTTCACATTTTCACGGGAATGATTGTGAAAATCGTGTTGAACGTAAAGGCAGGGCATATAGCCGACGCCATATTCGACCAGGTGTCCTGGATGATGATAATTGCGGGAATAGGTCTTATATTTATAGCGCCACTTCAAAAAGTGGGTATGGTTATTGCCATTGTGGGGGCACTTATAGTTCTCTTTACCGCAGGGCGCAGTAAAAAAGGAGTTGTGGGAAAGGCTGTTGGCGGACTTGTAGGTCTATATGGGATTACAAGTTATTTCAGTGACATTCTTTCTTATTCAAGAATTCTCGCCCTTGGTCTTGCTACAGGTGTTGTAGGAATGGTTATGAATATGCTTGCGGGAATGATACAAGGGAACATTATAGGATTTATACTTTCACTTGTCATTTACGTTGTAGGTCACGTTTTCAATCTTGTGCTTGGACTTTTGTCGGCTTACGTTCACGACTGCCGACTTCAGTACATTGAGTTTTACGGTAAGTTTTACGAGGGTGGAGGAAAACCTTTCAGACCCTTTAAAATAAGAACAAACTATATCAATATTAAAAAAGATTAACGGAGGAAAATTTTATGTCAGGAATTGCTATTGCTATTTTCGGTGCGACACTTTGCGCACTTTTAGGTGGAACAGGCTCCGCTATAGGTGTTATGGCGGCAGGTAGAGCGGCTGCGGGAGTTACTTCCGAAAAGCCCGAACTTTTTGGTAAAATGCTGGTATTACAGGCGCTTCCAGGTACACAGGGTATCTACGGTTTCCTTATCGCAGTACTTGTTATGGTAAACGTTGGTCTTCTCGGCGGTACACCTGCTGACCTTACCGTTGCAGAAGGTTGGGCATATTTCTTCGCAACACTTCCTATGGCGATTGTAGGTCTTACATCAGGTGTTGCCCAGGGACTTACTGCGGCGTCCGCCATTCATATGACAGGTAAACAGCCCGATGCATCAGGTAAAGGTATCACAATGACTGCCTTGGTTGAAACCTATGCCATTCTGGCTCTTTTGACATCAATTCTTTTAATATTCAGCCTTTAATCCTAAAAGGAGAAAGACATGAGTGCAGAAACTGTAACAAATAAAATTGAAGAAAAAGCACGTGAAAGTGCCGAGTTTATAATAGCTGAGGCTAAAAAAGAGGCGGAGAACAGTGCGCGTAAAATTCTTGATGATGCCAAAATCCGCGAGAACAAGATTTTAAGTCAAGGCGAAAATAATGCAAAAATTTACGAGTCGGGAAGACGTCAAAGCGACTCTTTAAACTCAAAAATTGCAATTCTCGACCTTGAAAGACAGATACTTGAAGAGGCAAAGAGTAAAGCGAAAGCGAAACTTTTAAATATTGACGAAGAAACTTTTGTGAAGATTTTTACAAAGCATCTTTTGGCATCTTCCCTTTCAGGTGAATTTGAAGTTGTGCCCTCTAAAGTGCATCGCGAATTTGTAAAGGGTAATATTAAAAAACTTGAAAAGAGTGCGGGAATAAAACTTACTCTTTCCAAAAACGACGGAGATTTCGACTCAGGGTTTATGCTTGTAGGCGAAGACTACGACGTTAATTTCACTTTTGACGAACTTATAGAGTCGGTTTTTGAAAGAGACGAAAAGGTAATATTCGATATACTTTTTAATACGGGAGACCTCGAAAAATGACGGGGAATGAATTTGCCAAAAAATCCTATGGTTATGCTCTCGGAGCAATAAAAGCTACATCGCATCCACCGCTTAGCGAAGACGATTTCAGGCGACTTAGAGACTGTGACTTAAAGGGCTTTAAAAGGCTTTTAGACGAACTTGGTTGGGCTCGTGGAATTGAAGGCGACATACCCGAGAGAATTGAGGGAGAATTTAACTATGCGGTTAATTTCATAAAAGACATTTCTCCCGATAAAAGTCTCACCGACCTTTTGCTTTTTGAGGAAGATAGCGAAAACCTCAAACTGTTCTTAAAAGCGAAAATTTTAAACGTTGACGTAAGTGATATTGCAAACAGGGGTGCATCTGTTCCCATTGAAATAGTACGCGCCTGTGTTGAGGCGTCAGACTTTACTTTAATCGGTGAAGAAGTTCACGAAGAACTTAAAGAAATAGAATTTGAAAGCGACCCTTTTATAATCAGTTCAAAGGCGGACAGGGCCATATTTCTCCATACTCTGAAAGTTGCTAAAAAGAAAAACAAGGCTCTTTACACAATGCTTTTAAAGTATGGTGAAGCGAAAAATCAAATTTCCGAAATCCGACTTAAACAAATGGGTGTAGATAGTAAAAAGTATAAAGATTTACTTCTGCCTGTTTCTTACAAGAGTCTTGAAAATGACACGTCAAGGTCGGATGATGAAATAATTTCCCATGCAAAAGAAAAAATTTCACGGGCTATGTATGAACTTCGCAGTGGTGAGAATTTTGCACCGATAGCCGAATATTTCTTTGCTAAAAAGACAGAGGCGGGAATGCTTCGTCTGATTTTAGCGGAATGTGAACTTAAAGGGCTTGGCGAGGAGGTGTCCGACAATGGATAACAAGAAAATTGCGGCGGTGGGAGACAGGGCTTCGGTCATAGTTTTCCATACTGCAGGTGTTACCACAAAAAGTGTGGACTCGTCAGACCTTGCAAGGAAAGCGGTAAAAGAACTTGCAAACGATGGCTACAATATAATTTTCATAAGCGAAATTTATTATAATGAACTGTCTGATTTGATTGACAAATACAGAGAGTTACCCTACCCCGCCATTATTCCCATTCCCGACAGGTCGGGTTCAAAAGGTGTAGGGGATAAAAAAATTATCGATAATATGGAAAAAGCCATCGGCACCAACATTTTTGACAAGTAAAATTGAAAGGCGGTACCTTAATGGATAGCAAAACAAATCAAGTTGGAACCATATACAAGGTTGCCGGTCCTCTTATTGTTGCCACAGGTCTTAAAGACGTACAAATGTACGACGTGGTAAGAGTCAGCGAAAAGAAACTTCTTGGTGAAGTTATTGAGTTGAGAGACGACCGTGCATCAATTCAGGTTTATGAAGATACAACAGGTATAGGTCCCGGGGAAGCGGTTTACGTTACAGGTGAACCCTTGTCGGTTGAACTCGCGCCAGGTCTTATCGAAAGTATCTTCGACGGAATTGAAAGACCTCTTGAAAAAATAAAAGATATTGCGGGAAGCCGAATTCCCAGAGGTATAGACCTGCCGAAACTGGATAGAGAAAGAAAGTGGAATTTCGTCCACGTGGCAGAGGTAGGTGACAAGGTTTCGGGTGGCTCGGTACTGGGTACGGTTGAAGAAACTCTTGCGGTTACACAGAAAATAATGGTGCCTCCCTATCTTTCGGGAACTGTTGAATGGATATATGAGGGAGAGGCTACAATCACCGAAGTTATTGCGAAAATAAAAACCGACAAAGGTGAGATAGTTGACATTACTATGCTTCAAAAGTGGCCTGTAAGACGTCGACGTCCTTATGCGGAAAAGTTGGTGCCAAACGAACCTATGATAACAGGTCAGCGTACCATTGACTCTCTTTTCCCTATTACAAAGGGCGGTGTTGCGGCAATTCCCGGTCCTTTCGGTTCAGGTAAGACGGTAACACAGCACCAGATAGCAAAATGGGCTGATGCCGACATAATCATATATATCGGTTGTGGTGAACGCGGTAATGAAATGACCGACGTATTAAAAGAGTTCCCCACTCTTCACGACCCAAGAACTAATCTTTCAATTATGAAGAGAACCGTTCTTATTGCCAATACTTCCGATATGCCTGTTGCGGCTCGTGAGGCGTCAATTTACACGGGTATTACTATTGCAGAATATTTCAGAGATATGGGTTACAAGGTTGCAATTATTGCCGACTCAACTTCCCGTTGGGCAGAGGCTCTTCGTGAAATGTCGGGACGTCTTGAAGAGATGCCCGGTGAAGAAGGTTATCCTGCTTACCTGTCGACCCGTCTTGCAGAATTCTATGAAAGAGCAGGTTCTGTAAAGTGTCTTGGGGGCGATAGATTCGGGGCAATTACTGCAATTGGTGCGGTATCACCTCCCGGTGGTGACACCAGTGAACCTGTTTCTCAGGCGACCTTACGTATAGTTAAGGTTTTCTGGGGACTCAGTGCAGACCTTGCATATAAGAGACATTTCCCTGCTATCGACTGGCTTAAGAGTTATTCTCTTTACGAGGACTCTGTATGGAAATACTACAATGAAAACGTAAGTGACGAGTGGGCAAGTAACATAAGAGAAGTTAAGGCTCTTCTTCAAGAGGAGTCAGAACTTCAGGAAATTGTCAGACTCGTAGGCTTTGATGCCTTAGGTGAAAAGGATAAGATAACTCTTGATGCTGCAAGGTCCGTTCGCGAGGACTTCTTACAGCAGGACTCTTTCAGAGAAAATGACAGATATACTTCATCTTCAAAACAGGCAAATATGATAGATGCCATACTTTCTTGGTACCGATTAAGTCTTGCATCTTTGAAAAAAGGTGCAACTTACAAGGAAATCATCACAATGAAGGTACTTGAAAAGATTGCAAAGATGAAATATGAAGCCGAGGACACCTGGAATAAGTTCTATGCCGATTTGAAAGAAGAAATGGCAGAAGAATTTTCAAAACTTGAACTTGGGGGTGAAGAGCGTTGATTAAAGAGTACAAAACTATAAAAGAGGCGGTTGGTCCTCTTATGCTTGTAGAATGTGTTGACGACGTTAAGTACTATGAAATCGTGCAGATAAAAGAGAAAAACGGAAACGTCAGACTTGGCCGTGTACTTGAAATCAAAGACAGAACTGCGGTAGTGCAACTTTTCGAAAGTTCTCAGGGACTTCAACTTTCAACTTCCAAGGCACGTTTTTTAGGTCACGGACTTGAACTTGCAGTTTCAAAGGATATGATAGGCCGTGTATTCAACGGAATGGGTGAGCCTATTGACAATGGCGGAAAAATCATTGCAGAAAGATTTGACGACATCAACGGTGAACCTATAAATCCTGCCGCACGTGACTATCCTGCGGAATTTATTCAGACGGGTATTTCTACAATTGACGGACTTAATACCCTTGTAAGAGGTCAGAAACTTCCCATTTTCTCGGGCTCGGGTCTTCCCCACGCAAATCTTGCGGCACAGATTGCAAGACAGGCAAAGGTTAGGGGTGGCAGTGACAACTTTGCGGTTGTTTTTGCCGCTATCGGTATTACCTTTGAAGAGGCGGAATTTTTCGTTCAGGACTTCAAGAAGACGGGGTCTATTGAGCGTTCGGTTCTCTTTATGAACCTTGCAGATGCGCCTGCGGTTGAAAGAATCGCCACTCCACGAATGGCAATTACCTGTGCGGAGTACCTTGCTTATGAACTTGGTATGCACGTACTTGTAATTCTCACCGACCTTACAAACTATGCCGAGGCTCTTCGTGAGGTTTCGGCAGCAAGAAAAGAAGTGCCCGGAAGAAGAGGATATCCCGGTTACCTTTACACTGACCTTGCTACCCTTTATGAAAGGGCGGGAAGAATAAACGGCAAAGAGGGTTCAATTACTCAAATTCCCATTCTTACCATGCCCGAAGATGACAAGACTCATCCTATTCCCGACCTTACCGGTTATATTACAGAGGGTCAGATTATTCTCTCCCGTGAACTCTATATGAGAGGTATTGAGCCTCCCGTTGACGTTCTGCCTTCTCTTAGCCGACTTAAAAATAAAGGTATCGGTGAAGGAAAGACGAGAGAGGACCATGCAGACACGATGAACCAGATTTTCTCGGCTTATGCAAGAGGAAAAGAGGCAAAGGAACTTGCGGTTGTGTTGGGAGATGCGGCTTTGTCGGAAATGGATAGGCAGTATGCGAAATTCTCCGAGGCTTTTGAAAACGAGTATATTAACCAAGGATATAATTCTGACAGAAGCATTGAAGAGACACTTGACATCGGTTGGAAACTTCTTAAAATTCTTCCTAAGACCGAACTTAAAAGAATTCGTCCCGAATATATAGATAAATATATGGGCGAAAAATAAGGGGGATAACTTATGGCAACAAGAGTAAATCCCACCAGAATGGAACTTACCAAAACCAAAAAGCGCCTTGCTACCGCTATAAGAGGACATAAACTCTTAAAGGATAAGCAAGACGAAATGGCACGACGTTTTATGTTCTATATAAACAGGAACAGAGAACTTAGGCTTGAAGTGGATAAACTTCTGACAAAGGCTATGCAAAACACTGCTCTTGCGGAAGCGCAAATGGGAAAGAGTGCAATTTTCGAGGCTCTTTTTCTGCCCTCTGCTTCGGGTAAGGCGGAGTATAACACTCAAAATATAATGAGTGTTATCGTACCTGACATTAAGGTTTTGGAAAGCAAAAGTGTATCAACTCTTCCCTATTCTACGTCATTTACTTCCGAGTATCTTGACCGCGCAACTCTTATTATGAAAGAACTTATGCCAAAACTTATTGAACTGGCGTCTGTAGAAAAGACTTGCGATATGCTCGCAGATGAACTTGAACGTACAAGACGACGTGTAAATGCTCTCGAGTACGTAATGATTGCGGAAATGAAGGGTACTATCAAGTACATTTCAATGAAACTTGAAGACAACGAAAGAAGTAATCTGACAAGACTTATGAAAGTCAAGGATATGATGAAAGAAGAATAAAGATAAAAAAACAAGGAACGAAACGTTCCTTGTTTTTTATTTATAAGTTTGGTTTTTCGTGGGCTTTCTTTTCAATGCACTCACAAATAAGTCGTGCCGACAGGTCTGTGCCGAATTTTCCCGAATCAATGACAAGGTCGTAATATTCGGCTCTGCCCCATATCTGTTGTGTATGGCTATCGTAGTAGTCTGCTCTGATTTTGTCGGTTTTCTTTATGAGTTTTTTAGCCTCGGCTTCGTTTACGTGGTAAAGCCTACACGCTCTTTCTATTCTCTTTGAAAGGTCGGCTTTAATGAAGACGCTTAAAACTTGAGGACGGTCTGAAAGCACGTAGTCGGCACATCTGCCCATAATAACGCAAGGACCTTTGTCGGCATAACTTGAAATTACGCCAAACTGCGCCTCGGCAATTCTGATACTTATAGGAAGCATAAGCGACGGGTCGTCAGAGTACCAAGAATTTGCATACTGGTATCCCGGATAGTCCCAGAATTTCGGGGGCTTTTCGTCGTGTTTTTGCACTTCTTCGGCGGTCATTTTAAGAAGACCTGCCGCCTCGTCTATAATTTCTTTATCGTAATAAGGAACATCAAAATACTTGGCAACCTTATGTCCTATTTCTGCACCGCCACTGCAAAATTGACGGCCTATTGTTACTACCCAATTATTTTTCATACTATTGCTCCTTTCAAAGCCATATTGGCTTATACTTATTACATCTATATTTTATCACATTTATCCAAATTTTGCAATAAGTTTTAAATTTTTTTGTCAATTTATAATAACAACTTATATTACCTTAAATAATAATATTGATTTTGAGGGGAAAATATGATAAGATTTTTTTCGGAGGGAAACTTATGATTTACAATAATATTACTGAACTTATCGGTGGCACTCCCCTTTTACGTGCCACAAAGATTTGTGATAAATACAATTTACAAGCAGACGTTATTCTGAAACTTGAATTTTTCAATCCTGCAGGAAGTGTAAAGGACAGGGCGGCATATGAGATGATAAAGGCTGCCCTTGACGAAGGGAAAATAAAAGAGGGTGCAACTCTCGTTGAGCCTACCAGTGGAAACACAGGGATTGGTCTTGCTATGGCATCTTCTTATTTTAATATGAAAACCGTTCTTGTGATGCCTGACACGATGAGTGTTGAAAGAAGAAAAATACTTTCTGCTTACGGGGCAGAAATCGTGCTGACCGACGGAAAAGAAGGTATGATGGGCGCTGTGAAAAAGGCAGAGGAAATTGCAAAAAATACAGCGGGCGCTTTTATCCCTTCTCAGTTTGATAACCCTGCAAACTCAAGTGCTCACTATAAGACGACGGGTGTTGAAATATGGAATGACACCAAGGGAGAAGTTGACGTCTTTGTGGCAACGGTTGGCACAGGTGGTACGATATCGGGTACAGGAAGATATTTAAAAGAAAAAAATCCCGAAATTGAAGTTGTGGCAGTTGAGCCTGAAGAGTCTCCCCTTATTTCTTGTGGCAAGGCAGGAAGTCATAAAATTCAAGGAATAGGCGCTAATTTCATTCCTGAAAATTTCGACTCCTCGGTAGTAGACAAGGTTCTTTTATCCAGTTGGGAAAGTGCCTATGAAATGGTAAGAGTCCTTGCAAAAGAAGAAGGAGTGCTCCTTGGTATTTCCTCGGGTGCGGCAGTTGCGGTGGCGATAGAACTTGCAAAAAAGAGTGAATATAAAGGCAAGAAAATCGTTGTTCTCTGTCCTGACACGGGTATGAGATATTTATCTACAGAAGATCTGTTTTAAAAAAAGGGGCTGTAAAAAACTCTGTTGAGTTTTTTACAGCCCCTAACTCTTAAGGAGATAGGAAAAAATGTTTCAGAATGAGCAAACCGAAGCCCGTCGGCGTACAATTGTACGGTAGAGGCGAGGTTTGTTCATAGTCAAAAACATATAGTTTTAGAAAAAACTCATTTTTGAGTTTTTTACCTAAAAAGTTGTTAAATAATTTTTTTAAAAAGCCTATAATTTGAATTATTTTTTGTTTTTGACGGTCTGGACTTTTTTTACATCTCCTTTTATCCTTTTTTCTTTTTCTTGAAGATGTTTAAGAGTACGTAAACTATGATAAGCACTAAAACTGTGATGGCAAGATATAGGTACATAGTTGAAGTGGAGACAGTTTTATCAAAGAATACCACGTTATAGTCTACCGCCTCTTTTAAAGAGTCGATAATTTCAAGGGGTATTCCTTCATTTTCAAGGGCATCGAAAGCCGAACCCATTGTATGTTGGCGAAGGAGTGACGTTCCGTATGTACCGGGTAAAAAGGATGTTACCGTTCTGAAACCTTCGGAAAGTTGTGACAGGGGCATATATGCACCGCAGATGAAACCGTAGCAAGAACTGACGATACTTCCCACTGCGGATATTTGTCCTTGAGTTGACAAGAAGAAATTAATGACACTTGAAAGGGCTGTGCCGAAGGCTACAAGTATCACAACGTCAATGAAAATATAGAAGATATCTGTAGCGGTGAGGTACCAACCCACGTTTTTTAGATAAATAATGTTTGCAATAGTTGCAATTACCGAAATAAACGTTGCGGAAATGGTGGTTGAAAGGTAGTATCCCAAAGCAACGAGTGAGGGGGACGTGGGGGTTATGGAAATGTCGGCGGAAGTTCCGTTTGCTTTGTCTTGTACCATTAAGAAGTTTGCACAAAATGATACTGTGACGCAGGACACTGCAAGAAGTGACGAGAAAAGTTGACCGCCGACAAGGGCGTCGATGACGTCGTCTTTTACCTTTACACCTACCATATCGATTGCCGAAACGAAGGCGTCGCGATAGACGTTACCTAAGAAGGTTGCATACAGCATCAAAAGTATTAAAGGTGTGATAAGGGCGGTAAAGAACATTCCTTTATCTTTAAAGAACAGTTTTATATCCCTTTTTATAAGATATTTTAGAATTTTCACTGTTTGTCACCTCCTGTGAGAGTTTTGCCTGTAACTTTGAGGAAAACGTCGTCCATCTTCCCTTTTGTAATCTCAATATTTGAAAAAGTGTTTGGATATTTATTTATAAGCGTCAAGGCATTTTGTGTACCTGAAACCTGAAATCTGTATGCATCTCTTAACTTTTCATAAGGGACTCCTGTCTCTTTTGCCTTTTCTTCTTCAATTCCGTAGGCGGTGAGGAAGTCTGCGGTATAGGTGTTTTTCAGTTCAAGGGGTGTGCCTTCGGCGGCAATTTTTCCTTTATCCAAAATCACCACGTAATCGGCGTCTGCCGCCTCTTCCATATAGTGAGTGGTAAGGAAAACCGTCATATTGTTTTTTTCTTTAAGTTCGTGGATTACCTGCCAGATAAGGCTTCTGGTTTGAGGGTCAAGCCCTGTGGTTGGCTCGTCGAGAATAAGTATTTCCGGAGAGTGAATAATAGCACGTGCAATATCAATTTTGCGTCTTTGACCACCTGACAGTTTTCCAACGGGTCTTGAAAGAAGGGATTGAAAATCCAGTAGTTTTGCAAGTTCTTCAAGTCGTGTTTTGAAGTCTTTGCCTGTTATTTTATAAAGGGCGGCACGACTTTCAAGATTATCGTAAACGCTCAGTGACTTATCAAGGACGGAATTCTGAAAAACTACTCCCATAAGTCTTTTCACGGCGTCTGCTTTTTCGTCAATATCAATTCCCATAATTTCAACCTTGCCTTCGTCTTTTGCAAGGGCGGAACACATAATGGAAATAGTAGTACTTTTTCCTGCTCCGTTTACACCGAGGAAAGCGAAAAGTTCCCCTTCTTTTACGTGGAAATTAAGGTTATCCACTGCAAGTACGTCTTTATATCTTTTTGTTAAGTTTTCTATCCTTATAGCGTCCATTTTTTACTCCTTTTCATACTGTTTTTTCAGTCCCTGATAGACGTCTGTGAGCATATCGCTAACAAGTTCCCAGTCAAGTGAAAGAAAGTTTGTGGCGAACATTGATGCAATTCCGTGGACGAATGCCCACATTTCAAGATGAAATTTTTTAGCATCTATTTCCTCAAGCCCCACGTTCTTTTGAACGGTATCTTCCATTTCTTTATTTATCTTGGATTCAGGCGTATTCTTTTCGTCTCTGCGGTCTCGCATATATAGTAACTTAAAGAGTTCTTTTTCTTCTTTGGCAAAGCGGATATACGCCATACCAGTTGCTTTATATGACGGAAAGGTTCCCTTCTCGATTTCCTTAATCATATACTCCCGACAAAGTTCGTCTGCTTTTTCAAGGGTTGCAAAAACAAGTTCTTCCATAGTTTCAAAGTTTGAGAAAATGGGTTGTGTGGAACATTGAAGTCGCTGTGCTAAAAGTCTTGCGTTTATCCCCTGTTCTCCTTTTTCTCTCACTATCTCAATGGCGGCAGAGATAATATCTTTTTTAGTTATTCTGATTTTTGGGGGCATTGTAGACCTCCTTTATATATCGCTTGTTATATATCATATGTTATTTTAACATATGATTTTCTTTTTTGTCAAGGGGTATGGGCAAAAAAATAACAGGGAGATTTTATCTCCCTGTTATTTTAAATATTAGTAGTTTTCTTTTCTTACTTCGAAATAACTTCTGGGGTGTTTACATACGGGGCATACTTCGGGGGCTTTCTTGCCTATTACAAGATGTCCGCAGTTGCGACATTCCCACATAGTTTCTTCTGCTTTTTCAAATACGCGCTGCATTTCAATGTTTGAAAGGAGTTTGCGGTAACGTTCTTCGTGTGCCTTTTCAACCTCTCCAACTTTTCTGAACTGAACTGCAAGGTCGTGGAAGCCTTCTTCTTCGGCGTCCTTTGCGAACTGGTCGTACATTTCGGTCCATTCATAGTTTTCGCCCTGGGCGGCATTAAGAAGGTTAGCGGAAGTGTCACCAATTCCTGAAAGTGCCTTAAACCAAAGTTTTGCGTGTTCTTTTTCGTTGTTTGCGGTTTCTTCGAAGATTGCGGCAATCTGTTCGTAGCCTTCTTTCTTTGCTACAGATGCAAAGTAGGTGTACTTATTTCTCGCCTCTGATTCTCCTGAAAATGCGTCGCGGAGGTTCTGTTCTGTTTTTGTTCCTTTAAGGTCCATAGTTTTTTCTCCTTTTTCTATTATAATTTTTTCAAAGTCTGATGCGCCGTGTTTACAAATTGGGCAAATAAAGTCCTCGGGGAGTTCTTCTCCGTCGTACACGTATCCGCAAATGAGGCATCTGTATCCTTGAACCTCTCTTTTTGCGGGTTTAGGTTTTACGAACTTATGGTAATAGTCGTAGGTCATACTTTCCTGTGACGAGAGGCTCTTTGAGTTAGTCATTATCGCAACAAAAGTGGTATGACTTCCCATATCAATACTGCGAGTTACTTCAAAGGACATTGTGGCATTGGAATTACTTACAAGTGAAAGTATTCCGTTTTTTAGTCTTTCGGTCTTTATATCTTTTAGTTTATCTCCGTCTCTTCCCGACCTCATACCCAAGGTTTCAAAGAGTGAAAAGGGGGCTGAAACGTCGATGACCGACACGTTAAAGCGTCCTGTATTTGCTATCATATCGTGGGTCAAATTCTCTTTACTGACGCTTATCGTGCAAAGGGTGGCAGGAGAGGAAGTGACCTGTGAAAGTGTATTGATAATACAGGCGTTATCTTTGTTCCCGTCTTTTGCAAAGAGTGCATAAAGACCGTAACTGATTTTAAAAAGTGTGCTCTTATCCATTATTTCCCTCTTTTAAAAGTTTTAGTCAACTCTTACTGCGGTAATTTCTTCAAAGTAGTTCATTCTTGCTGTCTGATGGTATGCCTGTACCCAAAGAGTACCGACACCGAACACAAGTCCGCCGACAAAGTACCAACCGATAAAAGAAAGGTCAAGGATAAACAAGTCTGTTTTATGTCCCTGTGTCAGACGTTCACTTTCGTCAAGACAGCGTCTCCAATCCCAGTCGGGATGTTCGCTTTTAAGGTAGAATGCCATAGAATAGGCGTAGTATTTGACAATTCCGGGGATAACAAAAAGAAGTGACCAAAGTGCAATAAATATTGTCTGCATTATTCCAAGAAGAAGCGTTGTGCCAAGGTCGTTCTTGAAAACTCCGAAGACGCTTTCCACAGAGGCTTTTCCCTCTCTTACAAGTGTCTTAAAGTACATATTAAGAGCAAGGGAAACAAATCCTACAAACACAAGAGATACCACACTGGATATACCAAGAATTGCTCCTGCTATAAGGACTACAACTACACTTATAAGCCACGAGTTTGAGAAAATGCTGTTCCCAAGTTGAACTTTTGATTTTAATTTAAGTTGTGCTCTGTTCATATTCTCCTCCTTATCTTGCTTTGGTTTTGATTTCTTCAACTATCATTTTTACAAAATCTTCTATTGTCATTGAAGACATCTCGCCACTGTTTCTGCGACGGACGGATACTGTTCCCTCTGCTTCTTCCTTGTCACCTACTACAAGCATATAAGGAATTTTTGCCATTTGGGCTTCTCTTATCTTATAGCCTGTCTTTTCGGCTCTCTTATCGCTTTCGCATCTTACTCCCTCTTTTTCAAGGGCTGACTGAATTTTGTCGGTGTAGTCGTTATTGCGGTCTGCAATAGGAAGAATTCTTACCTGTGTAGGTGCAATCCAAGTGGGAAGTGCACCTGCATATTTTTCGATAAGAAGTGCCAGAGTTCTTTCATAGCAGCCCATTGAAGTACGGTGAATGATATAGGGAGTTTTTGTGGTGTTGTCACTGTCAACGTATTCCATACCGAATTTCTTTGCAAGGAGCATATCAATCTGGATAGTAACGATAGTGTCTTCCTTACCGAATACGTTCTTGCACTGAATGTCAAGTTTAGGTCCGTAGAAAGCGGCTTCGTCGATACCAACTACGTAGTTTTCACGGCCGAGAAGTTTGTCAAGGAGTTCTTCCATAACCCCCTGTGCTTCATCCCACTGTTCTGCAGTTCCTTCGTACTTATCCGTACGCTTGGGGTCCCACTGTGAAAATCTGAACGAACAGTCTTCCCAAAGTCCGAGAGTTTCAAGGCAGTATTTTGCAAGTGAGAGGCACTGTTCAAACTCTTCTGCAAGTTGGTCGGGGCGAAGTACTATATGTCCTTCTGAAATAGTGAACTGACGGACACGGATAAGACCGTGCATTTCTCCTGAATCTTCGTTACGGAAGAGGGTTGAAGTTTCGCCAAGTCTCATGGGCAGGTCGCGGTAAGAACGTTTTTTATTGAGATATACCTGATACTGAAAAGGACAAGTCATAGGACGGAGTGCGAAACATTCCTTAGTTTCGTCGTCGGGGTCGCCCATTACGAACATTCCGTCAAGGTAGTGGTCCCAGTGGCCTGATATTTTATAGAGTTCTCTCTTTGCCATAAGAGGAGTTTTTGTAAGGAGATAGCCTCTCTTTTCTTCCTCATCTTCTACCCAGCGCTGAAGTCTCTGGATAGTACGGGCACCTTTGGGAAGGAGTATGGGAAGTCCCTGACCTATTGAATCAACTGTGGTGAAATATTCAAGTTCTCTGCCAAGTTTGTTATGGTCGCGTTTTCTCGCTTCTTCAAGGGCTACAAGGTGGGCTTCAAGGTCGGGTTTTGTTGAAAAGGCGGTACCGTAGATACGGGTAAGCATCTTATTCTTTTCGTCGCCTCTCCAATATGCGCCTGTTGCAGACATAAGTTTAAAAGCCTTAACTGCGGAAGTGTAGGTCACGTGAGGACCTGCGCAAAGGTCAACGTAATCCCCCTGCTTAAAGAACGAAAGTTCGGCATCTTCAGGCAGGTCGTTTATAAGTTCAATCTTATAGGGCTCGTCCTTCATAAGTTCAAGGGCTTCTTCTCTTGAAAGTGTGAAACGTTCAAGTTTCAAATTCTCTTTTGTTATCTTCTTCATTTCGGCTTCGAGTTTTTCAAGGTCGGCGTCTCCAAAGCCTCCCTCTCTATCGAAGTCATAGTAAAAACCGTCCTTTATGGAAGGACCGATAGCAAGTTTTGTTTCGGGATAAAGGCGTTTTACTGCCTGTGCCAGAATGTGAGATGCGGTGTGGCGAAGGGCGTCACGTCCTATCTGCTCATCAAAAGAATGTTCTTCAATCATTCCGTTTTGTAAAATTACTTTCATTATATTTGCTCCTTAATTAAAAAATTCTAAAATAAAAACACCCTTGTCCTTACGGGACAAGGGTGACGTACACGGTTCCACCTTGAGTTTAACTCTTTCACCTTTAACGCAGGAGTACGGTGTGCTCGTCGCACACGGCTATCGGAGTGGTCTTCATCTCGGTTGTTCATAAGGGGCTTTCAGCTGTGCGTCCCTCTCTCTGTATGACTTCTTCAAGACTACTCTTTCCGGTCAAAGCCGTTAAAATATTACATTTAATATTATAATACCTGTGTTATTTTTTGTCAAGAAATATTTCTTCACTTTGTTTTTAAAAAAGTGTGAAATTCACCTTTACTTGACTTTATAGTTTTTCTATATTATAATAACTTAAAAGATAAAACAAATTTTTCATTGAAGTTGGAGAATAACAATGGGAATTCACGAATCGGGCGAAAACTATCTGGAAGCTATACTGATGCTTCAAAAAAAGAATAAAAATATTCGTGCTATTGACATATGCACTTTTTTTGACTATTCAAGGCCTACGGTTTCTGTTGCTATGAAAAACCTGAAGGACAAAGGTTATATTGAAGTTGATGCTTCCAATTTTATAACTCTCACCGACACGGGACTGGAAATAGCAAAGCGAATGTTTGAAAGGCACGAGGTTATTTCAAAGGCTCTTATGCTTTTGGGGGTAGACGAAGAAACTGCTCTGGAAGACGCTTGTAAGATTGAGCACGACATAAGTGACAAGTCTTATGAGGCTATAAAAAAACATTTTTTGAACGCTGAGGCAAAGTGAAAACCACTTTGCCTTATTTTTGTCGAAAGTGACAATTTTTTGTTTTATTTCATACATATATTAACCAAATCTATTGACTTTTAATTAAAAAGGCTGTATAATTGTATACAATCATACAATTCTTTAAGAAAGGACGGATTACTTTATGATAGAAATATCTTCAAAAACAAACCTTCTTGAACAAAAAAGTTACAGATATTCTCTTCAAGACGTATTAGAACCTAATCTTTACAGAGAGATATATCCTTATTCAAAAGTTCCTATGGTGCCCTTCAATCACAGACGTGTACCTATGGGAATGCCACAGGAGATATGGATAACCGACACCTCTTTCAGAGACGGTATGCAATCTCAGGTGCCTTACACACCCGAACAGATAGTAAGTCTTTATAAACTTATGTCAAAACTCGGCGGTCCTAAAGGTATTATTCGTCAGACTGAATTTTTCGTATATAGCGAAAATGACAGAAAGGCTGTTACTAAGTGTCAGGAATTGGGACTTGAGTTCCCTGAAATCACAACCTGGATAAGAGCAAGTCTTAACGACTTCAAACTTATAAAAGATATGGGTATTAAGGAGACGGGTATTCTTGTTTCCTGCTCGGACTACCACATTTTCAAAAAACTCGGAATGACAAGAGCACAGGCTCTTGAGCATTACAAAAAGACAATATCGGCGGCTCTTGAACTGGGCATACGTCCCAGATGTCACTTCGAGGACATTACACGTGCCGACTTCTACGGTTTTGTAATTCCTTTTGTCAACGAACTTCAGAAGATGTCAAGAGAGTCGGGTATTCCCATAAAGATTCGTGCTTGTGACACTATGGGTTATGGTGTTCCCTTCTCTGAAGTTGCCCTTCCCAGAAGTGTACCAGGTATTATATATGGACTTCAGCATTATGCCGACGTGCCCTCTGAAATGATTGAATGGCACGGTCACAACGACTTCTACAAGGGTGTTGCGAATGCTACTTGTGCTTGGCTTTACGGTGCTGCAAGTGTTAACTGTTCTATGCTTGGTATAGGAGAAAGAACAGGTAACGTACCTTTGGAAGCGATGGTTATGGAATATGCTTCTCTCAGAGGTACTCTTGACGGTATGGACACTTGTGCCATTACTGAAATTGCAGAGTTCTTTACAAAAGAAATCGGCTATCAAATAAATCCTATGACTCCTTTTGTTGGTGAAAACTTCAACTCCACAAGAGCAGGTATTCACGCAGACGGACTTATCAAGGATGAAGAAATTTACAACATTTTCGATACTGCAACCCTTCTCAACCGTCCTGCACAGGTAACTGTCAGCAACACTTCAGGTCTTGCAGGTATTGCATACTGGCTCAATGCTCACTACAACCTTAAGGGTAGCGAGGCTCTGACAAAGAGAGACGATATCGTGACCTTCATCAAGGCTTGGGTAGATAAAGAGTATGAAGGCGGAAGACAGACTGTAATAAGCACAGAAGAACTCGAAGGGCTTGTAGCAGAATATAGAAAGGAACACTAAAAATGGGACTTACGATTGCACAAAAGATAATTAAAGCGCATCTTGTTGAAGGAGATATGACTCCCGGAAGTGAAATTGCGCTGAGAATTGACCAGACCCTTACTCAAGACGCCACAGGTACTATGGCTTATCTTGAATTCGAGTCGATAGGAATAAAGAGAGTAAGAACTGAACTGTCAGTTGCGTATATTGACCACAACACACTTCAATCAGGCTTTGAAAATGCCGACGACCACCGCTATATTCAGTCGGTTGCAAAGAAATACGGAATTCGTTTTTCACGTCCAGGTAACGGTATTTGCCATCAGGTACATCTTGAACGTTTCGGAAAACCCGGCAAGACCCTTATCGGTTCAGACAGCCATACTCCCACAGGTGGCGGTATCGGTATGCTTGCAATGGGTGCAGGTGGTATGGACGTTGCAGTTGCTATGGGTGGCGGTGCTTACTACATAACAATGCCCAAAATGATAAAGGTAAATCTCACAGGCGCTCTTCGTCCTTTCGTAAGCGCGAAGGACGTGAGCCTTGAAATCCTCAGAATCCTTTCTGTTAAGGGTGGCGTAGGATACATTATCGAATGGGGTGGCGAGGGCGTTTCTACCCTTACTGTTCCTCAAAGAGCGACTATTACCAATATGGGTACCGAACTCGGTGCTACTACCTCTATCTTCCCTTCCGACGAAGTTACAAAGGCGTTTCTTGAAAGTCAGGGACGCGGTGAGGACTACGTTCCTCTCTCTTCTGACCCTGATGCAGTTTATGACAGAATTATCGACATAAACCTCTCGGAACTCAAACCTCTTCTTGCTTGTCCTCATTCACCCGACAACATCAAGAGTGCGGAAGAACTTTCACACATCAAGGTTGACCAGGTATGTATCGGTTCTTGTACCAACTCTTCTCTTGCAGATATGCTGAAAGTTGCGGCAATTTTAAAAGGAAAGACCATCGACCCCTCGGTAAGTCTCTCGGTATCTCCCGGTTCAAAGCAGGTTCTTACAATGCTTGCAGACTGCGGTGCTCTCAGTGATATTATAGCCTCAGGCGCAAGAGTCCTTGAATGTGCTTGCGGACCTTGTATCGGTATGGGATTTTCTCCTAACTCCGCAGGTGTCTCCCTTAGAACCTTTAACAGAAACTTTGAAGGAAGAAGTGGAACACGTGACGGACAGGTATATCTCGTTTCTCCCGAACTTGCGGCGGCTTCTGCTCTGACAGGTTATATTACAGACCCCAGAACTCTTGGCGAATGTCCTGAAATCACAATGCCTGAAAAGTTCAAGATAAATGACTCTGCGGTTATTATGCCGGCAAGTGAAACAGAGGCAGACGAAGTTGAAATTCTTCGCGGACCTAACATTAAGCCTTTCCCCGAAGCAACTCCCTTAACTGATACTCTTACAGCACCTCTCACTCTTAAAGTAGGTGACAACATTACCACCGACCACATTATGCCAGCAGGTGCGAAAATTCTTCCCTACCGTTCAAATATTCCTTACCTTTCAAAGTTCTGTTTCGGTGTTTGTGATGAAACTTTCCCCGAAAGAGCGCTTGAGGCAGGTAAATCAATAATAGTTGGCGGTTCAAACTACGGACAAGGTTCTTCACGTGAGCACGCGGCTCTCGTTCCTCTATACCTTGGTGTTAAAGCGGTAATTGCAAAGAGTTTTGCAAGAATTCATGCGGCTAACCTTATAAACGCAGGTATTCTTCCTCTTACCTTCAAAAACCCCGAAGATTACGACAAACTTACTCAGGGCGATGAACTTGAACTTGTGAACTTGTTTGAGGCAATTAAGACAGGAAGTGCAAAACTTTTCGACAAGACTACAGGGGAGAGTTTTGAACTTGTATGTGATTTCTCTGACCGTCAGCAAAAGATGCTTTTAGCAGGTGGTCTTCTTAAATATACTAAAGGAGAATAACTATGGAAAAGATTAAAATGACCACCCCTCTCGTTGAGATGGATGGCGACGAAATGACCCGAATTCTTTGGAAGATTATCAAAGATGAACTCATTCTTCCTTTTGTTAATTTAAAAACAGAGTACTACGATTTAGGTCTTCCTGAACGTGAAAAGACAAAGGACAAGGTTACTTTTGACTCGGCTTACGCCACGCAAAAATATGGAGTTGCGGTAAAGTGTGCAACTATTACTCCAAACAAGCAGAGAGTTGAAGAATACAATCTTTCTGAAATGTGGAAGAGTCCCAACGGAACAATCCGTGCAATTCTTGACGGAACTGTTTTCCGTGCACCTATTACCATTGATTCTATAAAGCCTGTCGTAAAGAACTGGAAGAAACCTATTACCATTGCCCGTCACGCGTATGGGGACGTTTACAAGGCAAGTGAAATCAGAGTCGAGGGTGAGGGCAAGGCTGAACTTGTTTTCACTGACAAGAACGGAAATGAGACAAGAGAAGTGATTTACGACTTTGAATGTCCCGGTGTTCTTCAAGGACAGTACAACAAAGACACTTCTATCGTGTCCTTTGCTCATTCTTGTTTCAAGTACGCCATTGACACAAAGCAGGACCTTTGGTTCTCTACAAAGGATACAATTTCAAAGAAATATGACCAGACTTTCAAACTTCTTTTCCAGGATATTTACGAAAAGGAATACAAGGCAAAGTTTGAAGAACTTGGAATTGAATATTTCTATACACTTATTGACGACGCGGTAGCACGTGTTATCAGAAGTGAAGGCGGATATATCTGGGCTTGTAAGAACTATGACGGAGACGTTATGAGTGATATGGTTTCAACCGCTTTCGGTTCTCTTGCTATGATGACTTCCGTTCTGGTTTCCCCCGACGGAAAGTACGAATATGAGGCGGCACACGGTACTGTAACCCGTCACTACTACAAGTATCTCAAGGGTGAAGAGACTTCTACTAACCCCATGGCGACAATTTTCGCTTGGTCAGGTGCTCTTCGCAAGAGAGGTGAACTTGACTCACTTTCAGACCTTGTGAACTTTGCAGACAAACTTGAAGCGGCTTGTATCAAGACTCTTGACGACGGAATTATGACAAAGGACCTTGTAGGTCTCGTTGACGAAGGCGTTAAGGCACAAAGTGTGAACTCCACAGAGTTTATCCGTGCAATCCGTGAAAGACTTGAAAAGACTCTTTAATAAAAAATTTTGGCAGGTAACTTAAAGTTACCTGCCAATTTTTATTTGCATATTTCTTCTATAATTTCTGACATTTCTTCTTCGAGTTTTTCCATTTCCTCTGCCAGAGCGAACTGGGTACGTGCACGGACAAGGTTGTGGTCGGAGTACTTGGTGGCAAAGTATGTATCTCCGTCAATAAAGTCGCCTAAGAACCTCATACCGCATTCCATAGTCATAAGGTATGCGCTGTACGGGAGAAGCTCCTTTTCCTTTGGAGTGATTTTGTCTTTTAAAGTAGACAGAAATCCTTCCGCATAGGCACGAAAGAGGTCGATGTCGAAGTGGACTTTATCAAGGTCTTTCTCGTCTTCGGCTGCGGTACTTGCACCAAATCTTATAGAGTCACCGAAGTCGTAGAGCATAGAGCCCGGCATTACTGTGTCAAGGTCAATAACTGCCTTTCCTTTCAACGTCGTTTCGTCCATTAAGATATTATTGAGTTTTGTGTCGTTATGGGTAACTCTCACGGGAACAGAACCATCTAACATAGCATCTGTGACTCTCGCGAAAGTATCTTCCCTGTCGGTGACAAACTTCACTTCCTTTTCGCAGAGGCTACGTCGTCCCGATTTATTTTCCTCAACCGACCTTTTGAAGTTCTCGTATCTTTTCGGGGTGTTGTGGAAGTTTTCTATAATTTCCACAAGTTTCGTGGCGTCAAAGTCGTCAAGGTAATTCTGAAATTCTCCAAAGGAGTATCCTGCGTTTGAGAACACCTCTTTTGTTTCGGCACGTTGCAGTGTGACGGTGTCTTCGATAAAGTCGTAAACTCTGTAACAGCCATCGGAATTCACAAACATCGGCTTTTTGTCGAGGGTTTTTATAACGCTTAAAGACAGTACGCCTTTTTTCTTCAAGTGTTCTGTGACAAGAAGAATATTGTTCATAACGTCCTCGGGACGTTTGAAAACTTTAGTGTTTATCTTTTGAAGGATATAATTTTGCTTGTTTGTTTTGACAAGCATTGTAACGTTGATGTGTCCTTCACCGTAAAAAGAAACGTCCTGAACGTCACCTTCAATTTCAAAGTTTTTTAAGAGTTCTCTTTCTTTTGCAAAATCCATTCTAGTTACCTCAATTTTTTATAATTGCTTTTTCAAGTTCTTTTTTATCGGGGGTCACGTATGCTGTCCAATAGGTCGAATAGGTGACAAAGCCCGGTTTTGATGAGGGTGGCTTTTTCACGTGTTTAATTAAAGTGTAGTCAACCGCGATATTTTCCCCTTTAGAAGAGGAGTGCATTGCGGCAAGACTTGCGGCAAAGGTAAAGTCTTCGCTTGGGGGTTCTTCTCCCGCAGTTTTAAGGAGAACGTGACTTCCTGCAAAGTTTTTCACGTGGAACCACCAGTCGTTTTTCGATGAAAGTTTTGTAGTGATATAGTCGTTTTGAAGATTATTTTTACCGATATAAACTTCAAGTCCTGATGGTGAAATTGCTTTCAAGGGCTTGATTTTTTTCTTTTTTTCGGCAGTTTTCAGTTTCTTTTTATCTCTTTTTCCGTATCCCCACATAGACAGTTCCTCCCTTAATTCATCAAGGTCGGCTTCGGTGGTAGCGCGAGAAAGACTGTCAAGGACTGCATCTATATACTTTAACTCTTCCTTTGCCTCGGCAATCTGTTTTGTGATTTCTATATGGGCGTTTTTCTTACGGTTATACTTTTTATAGTAGCGCTGGGCGTTCTGAGATGGGGAAAGTCTGTCGTCGAGTTCAACTACAACTTCGGGGTAGCCCTCTTGTGTGTAATCTGTTGCCACAAGGGTTTTATCTCCCCTTTTAATGCGATACATCTCCTGTGAAATCAGGTCTCCGCACTTGCGACAAAAGTCCATAGTTTCGCTTTCTAAAAGTTCCCCTTCCTGAAGTTCAACTTTTTTAAGGAGTCTCGACTGACTCTTTAAAAGCAGGTGGAAAATATCTTGAGAACGCTGTTTAATTCTTTCGTTTTTGTCTCTTGTGGTAAAGAAGGTATCTATAACTTCGCTGACTGTATCGGGGTGTGTGACAATGCCTTTGTTTTCATATTGTTTTATATCAATAAAGGTATATTCAAAGGGGGTGTCGGGGGTCTCTTGACGATAAATAAGAGTAGGGGTGATTTTTCCCTCTTTGAGAAGTGAAAAGACACGGGAAAAATTTTGCCACAAAAGTTCGTATTCTACATCTTTTACCAAGGAGGTGCAGTCGCGTGTGGTCTGATACACAATCTCACGTGAAACGAGGGGGGAAATACCAAGGAAGTTTGAGGTGATAACCTTCTCGCAAAGGGCGGTGGGGTCAGAATTCTCAAAAACTTTTAAAAAGTGCTCTTTTTCAAGGCAGGTGGGGTCAAGTTTTTCTTGCTTTGGCGGAAGTTCGTATTTTATCCCAGGAATAAGTGGGCGTTTGGTAGATAGGGACAGGTCGTTTGTGCGGATAGCGCCCAGTATTTTTCTGTCCTTATCAAGAAGTATTATGTTGCTGTGTTTGCCCATAATTTCGTGTACAAGATACTTTTTCGTAAGGTCGCCAAGTTCGTTACGAAAGTCGAATTCCAACTCGCACACTCTTTCAAAGCCGAGTTGTCTGATACAGGAAATTTTTCCCGACAAGAGATGCTTTCTTAAAAGCATACAAAAAGTGGGCGGTGTTACGGGATTTTCCTTCGTGGTATCTGTAATATGAATTCTTGGGTTATTGGAACTTGCTGAAATTACAAGTCGCACGTTTTCTCTGCCGACGTGGAGAAGAAGGTGTATTTCGTCCTTCTCGGGCATAAGTATTTTATCTATTCTCGATGAGCCAAATCCGTTATCCTCCCCTAGTTTCAAGTTCAGTTCACGGGTGATGGCCCAGAGTAAACCGGCGTCAAATGCCATTGTTTTCTTTCCTTTTTACTTTGTAATAATTGTTCCGGGGTTCTCTCCGTAATAGCGGACAGGTTTAATATGGAATTCCTTTTCTAAAATGTCTGCGAAGGCATCGGGGGCAATAATTTCGGTTGCCCAGTGTCCTGCATCTACCATAGTGATACCGTAGGGCATTTCCTCGGTTACAACGCTATATGATATATCGCCTGTTACCATTGCATCGGCACCTAAAAGGTGGGCGGTATGGATAAAATCTTTTCCGCCACCGCCGAGAATTGCAACTTTCTTGACCGTTGTTTTTCCTTTATAAAGGATGACGTTAGTGTCAAGCAAATTCGATATTTTACTTGCAAATTCCTCGGGGGTACATTCTGTAAAGTCGCCTATTCTTCCCATAGGAATTTCACCTTCAAGTCCAAATTCTTTGGGATTAACAAGTCCTATTTTCTTTGCAAGTAGGTCGTTCATTCCACCTTTTGCGCTGTCAAAGCGTGTGTGGTATGAAAGAACGGATATATCGTTTTTTATAAGTTTTTCAATCTTTTTTGAAAGGGCGGTGTTATCAAGTTTTTTGATTGGTGAAAAAATCATTGGGTGGTGGCTTATGATAAGGTTTGAGCCTGTTTCTATTGCAACGTCCACCGCTTCGTCAGTAACGTCAAGGGTGCAAAGTACGCCCTTTACTTCCCTCTCCCCGTCTATGACAAGCATTTCTCCGTCGTTGTCCCAGCTCTCGCTGAGTGTGGTGGGGAAAAGAGTATCAAACTTATCTCTTATTTCACATATTTTCATCTGTTTTGCTCCTTAATTTTTTTATCACCTTTTGCAGTTCTTTTCTTAAAAGTCTCTCTTCCTCTGTGTTTTGTCCTGCTTCTCGCTTTCCGTAGATGCGGTTGTCGATATCGTGGGTTACAAGAGAGAGATACTCTATTAAAAGTTTTTCGTTTCCGTCTTTTTTAGCATCCAAAACACTTGGACACAGGCTTTCAAATTCGGTGATTTCCCTTATCTTCCCGTCGTAGAAGACTGAGAGGACCAGATATATTTTACCTGCATCTTTTACAAGTATTTCCCTATCAACGAAAAAGCCTTCCTGACACAAAAAGCGTTTCAAGACGTTTTGTTTTGTCATTGGTTGAAGGACCATATGTACGTCGGGACTTTTCAAAAAAGGTGCTTTACTAATTATACTTGATATAAGTTCTCCGCCCATACCTGCGATAACAAATTCGTCGGCAAGGGTGTCAAAATATTCTGCTCCGTCGGTGAGGACTGTAGTAATCTTTTCTTCAAGTCCTGCTTTTAAAATATTTTCTTTTGCTCTTTCAAGAGGGCCTTTTCCAATATCAGAAGCATAGGCTTTGGGAGAGACGCCCTCTGCAACAAGGCGTATTGGCAAATGGGCATGGTCGGTGCCTATATCGACAACTATATGCCCTTTGCGAATAAGTGAGAAGGCGGCAAGAAGCCGCCTTGTGAGTTGGTTTTTTTTCATTATTTGGAGGCGAGGTATTCGTTAATCTTTTCAACGAGTTCGTCTGCGTCTGTTCCGTGAACTGCACAAGCGTCCTCAATGGATTCTCCTCTTGCGGAAGGGCAACCGAGGCAGTGCATACCTATTTCAAGGAAGAATATCCCTGTTTCTCTGTCAAAATCAAGAATGTCTCCGATTATTGTTTGTTTTGTTACTTTTTCCATAGTAGTTCTCCTTTATTTTAATTTTTTTCGAATACATATTTTTTAATAAGTTTTATTCCTGTGCACACAAGGGCAGGAATAAGTGAAGTTATTATTGCAAGTAAAACCGTTTGCACGTCGGGAATTGTTATTCCGATAATGGCGGACAGGGGTTTTACTAATACAAACAAAGTTATTATTAGAATTTCAAAAAGGGTGGTAAGGATAAGTTCCTTATTCCTGAATATGCTTTTGTCAAAGCCTGAGTCACTTGACAGTGCCCATGCCATAAAGACGGAACTTGTGACAAGGGCGATAAAGGCTGCTCCAGAAATAGAAGAGCGAAGAGCAGACGACAGTTCCAAAGTTTTTGCAATCATCAGAATTACGGCGCCGCCTGTAAGGGCGCTTATTGCAGGAATAAGTAATATGTTGTGAACGTTTATGTTCGTACTTTGTGAGCCGAAGTTGTCTTTAAGTTCGTTCCCTCTGACGTTTTCTGCGGCAAGGGATAAAGCCATTGGAAGCGCTACAAGTACTGCATAGGTCATAACAGATGCAGGAGTAAATATGAAAAATCCAAGCATCGTCATTGAAATAAGCGTAGTAAAGAGCAAGGTGAACTGGAAGTTCATAAAGTATTCAAGCATATGTCGTGTATTTCGGTAGATGGCTCTTGCCGATTTAATACATTCGGGGATAAGTTCAAATCCACCTTTTATAACAACGTCTGTATTCTGTAATACTGCCTGACTGTCTATATCCTCGGGGCAGAAAGAAACGTCGGATTCAAGAAGTAAACTGAATTCGTCAACGCTTGACACCGTTGTGGCGATTATGTCGCCCTCTTCCTTTCTGAATCTGGCAATACGTGCCCTTTGAAGAGGAGTGAGAGAGGCGTAGACTTTATAGTCTTTGATTTCTGTTCTGAAAAGTCCTGAGTCTTCAAAGTCAATGTTCTTTGACTCGATGTGTTTTTCGTTCTCTTTTAGGATTGAAAGGCTTTTCGCGATACCCACAGACGTGGAATATCCCTCTCTTGTCATAAGGACGATATCTATTCCCGATTTATCGCAAGTGTTTACCGCTTTTGCGGAGTCTGCTCTGATAGAGGTGTGAAGTCCTATATAGCCCTTAAAGGAAAAGCCTCGTTTATTCTCTATTTGTCCCAGTCCTTCACGGTATTCAATCTTCTTAATTGCCACTGCAACAACGCCCTCGTTATCGGAGGCGATAGTTTTTGACAGGTCTCTTATTGACCTGCGGGAGCGCTCGTCGAGTATCTGCGTTTCCCCACGAACTTCCACGTATGAAGAACTGCGAAGTACAACAGAGGGTGTTCCTAGTGCAACAATGAAAAATTCGTGGTCGCGGAACACTATAACTCGACTCATAGGGTCTTCTCTGGTATAGGGCTTTTTTTCAAGGACAAGGTATTTCTGCCATACGTCAGACTGACGTATTCCTATTTCTTCCCCTGTTTTAATAAGTGAGTGTTCAATTCCCACTCCGTTATATGAAAGGCTGTTTTCGTCGCTGACTGAGGCGGCAAGAGCAAGTTCGAAAAGTTCTCTGACGTCGGGGTCGGTAGCGAGACGAAACTTCTTTTTCTCGTCGTTTACGTATATTGTGTTGGGTCTGGGGTTTGCGTTTCTGAAATATCTGCTATTGTCTATCATTATGCAACTTATGTCGCACATTCTGTCAAGGGCAGACATATCACGAACAGTGCACCCTTTTTTATAAAGTCTCTTTGAGCCTATTGACATAGTAAGGTCAAAGAGGGTGAGCACAAGTTCAGGCATTGATGCTACTGCAAGTGTTACTGTAAGATACAGTAGGTTAAACTCGTTGTAGCCTTTTATTACGCCGACAATAAAGGCAAAGAAACTTACGAGTATCCATATAAGAGATACCTGTTTTGCCATAAAAGAGGCAATTTCAAAAATTCTTGTGCGGTGGGCGTGTTTTGAACGTGTGGTGAGTTTATTCTTTTTATCAAAGACGTCCTTTCCTACGTTACAGACAAGGACTTTTGCGCGACCTGTGGTAACGACGCTTCCTGCAAAGAGGATGCACTCGTAATAGGGTACTCCGTTTCCGTTGATTACGTCTTCCTGAGTCAGTTTCAACACGGGTCTTGCATTACCCGTAAGTTGAATTTCCGACACTCTTAAAGTTTTTTGCCATATGATTATTCCGTCGCAGGGAATTACGTCGCCAAAGCCCACAAGAAGAATATCTCCCGGAACAATTTCGCTAAAATCTATTTCCCTTTCCACTCCGTCTCTGATTACCTTAGCTTTTGACGGGGCGGTATTTACGGTTTTATATACCTTTGCGGAATAGGCATATGAAAAATACTTGAATATTACGTATATACCGATAAAGAAGATAAGGCTGAGCCAAGCGCCCGTATCTTTTTCAAAGGTAAGAGATATAATCGACAGAAAAACGAAAATGAGAGGCATAACGTCTGAAAAGGCATTTTTCAGAGTTGAGAAGAATTTATTTTTACTTTTCGTATTAGAAGATGAAAATTCAACTCTGTTTTTTTCTACCTGCTCACTTGTGAGGCCTTCATCGAAATCGCAACGCAAAAGGTCTTTGAGTTTATTTGCGTTAATTTCAAGCAAGTTCATTTTATTTACATTCTACCTCAAGACTATTATTTTTAACACTCAAAGAAACATAAGAGATGCCTTCTTCGTATCTGACTATCATTTCTTCGGCAATTTTGTCTTCAACATTTGTCTGAATATAACGTCTTACGTTTCTCGCTCCGTACTTATCGCTGAAGGATTCATTGGCAATAAGTTTTACAACCTTGGGGGTATAAGAAAATTCTATCGCTTTACGTTCTAAAACTTTCTTCAAATCACCAAGTTGAATTTCACAAATCTTTTCAATTTCCTCCATTTTAAGTCGGTTAAAGGTTATAACTTCGTCAACACGGTTTAAAAACTCGGGGCGAAGAAATTCTGACAGTGCTTTTTCGGTCCTTTCGGTGTCCCTTGTTTCAGCGGACGTATTAAATCCAGAAACATTACCTGCCACTGCAGAACCTGCATTGGTAGTCATTATGAGGATTGCGTTTTCAAAGTTCACCTGTTTTCCGTGGGCATCGGTTATCATTCCGTCGTCGAGAATCTGTAAAAGTATATTCATTACGTCGGGGTGTGCCTTTTCAATTTCGTCGAAAAGTACCACGGAGTAGGGTTTACGTCTGATTTTTTCTGTAAGTTGTCCTGCCTCGTCATAGCCTACGTATCCGGGAGGGGCACCTATAATTCTTGCAACCGAGTGCTTTTCCATAAACTCTGACATATCAAGTCTTATAAGGGCTTCGGGAGAGTCGAAAAGTTCTCTTGCAAGGGTCTTTACAAGTTCGGTTTTTCCAACTCCAGTAGGTCCTGCAAAAATGAAGGATACAGGACGGCGTTTGTAGGCAATTCCTACTCTTGAACGTTTAATTGCACGGCAAAGTGAATCTATTGCTTTTTCCTGTCCAATTATTCTTGATGACAGGCTCTTTGAAAGTTTTTCAAGTTTTTTGAAGTCGTTTTCTGCAATATCACTTGCAGGGACGCCTGTCCAAACTTCAATGACTTTTGCAAGGTCCTGTTCACGAAGTTTGATTTCACTTCTCTTTAAGGTAAGTTCGTCAAGTTCGTTTTGTGCCTTTATTTCAGATACCTTAACGTCGGCTATATGGGAATAGACGTCGTCGGTAGGGTCGGTTAGGTTTTCCAGTGCTTCTCTTTGCTCTTTAAGTTTCTTTATATCAACCTGAAGTTCGTTTATTCTGTTGATGACAGGGCTTTCAAGGGCGACTCTTGCACAGGCTTCGTCAAGAAGGTCGATTGCCTTGTCGGGCAAAAATCTGTCGGTTATATAACGCTCTGAAAGAACGACTGTCTTCTCTACCACCTCTTCGGGAACTACAATTCCGTGGAAACTCTCGTAATATTTCTTAATTCCCATAATTACGTCCACGGTATCTTTAACCGAAGGTTCGTTTACCATAACGGGTTGGAATCTTCTCTCAAGGGCGGCGTCCTTTTCGATATACTTTCTGTATTCGGCAAGAGTGGTGGCGCCGATAAGTTGAATCTCCCCTCTTGAAAGGGCAGGTTTCAAAATATTTGCGGCGTTCATTCCGCCTTCTGCATCTCCTGTTCCCACAATTGTGTGAACTTCATCTATTACGAGAATTATATTGCCAAGATTTTTTACTTCTTCGATAAGTCCTCTTATGCGGTTCTCGAACTGTCCTCTAAACTGAGTTCCTGCAACAAGTGAGGTCATATCAACGATGAATACTTCCTTGTCACGAAGTTTAAATGGGACCTTCCCTGCCACAATTCTTTGGGCAAGGGCTTCTGCAAGGGCAGTTTTACCAACACCGGGTTCACCGATTAAACAGGGGTTGTTCTTCTGTCGACGGCAGAGAATCTGTATCATTCTTTCAAGTTCTTTGTCACGTCCGATTATATTGTCAAGTTTTCCGTCTTTGGCACGAGAAGTAAGGTCGATACAGAACTGAGAGAGGAATTTTCTTTCCTTATCGGTTTTCTTATTCTTCTTCGACTGTGATTTATCTGAATTTTGTGAGTCACGAGTTTTTTCAGGCAAATCTGCGCCATTCATAAAGAGTCTTCTCAAATCAAAGGCGGGAGCGCCTGTATTGTCTGCTCCGTCCTCGCTTTGCACAAGACCTGTGGGGTCGGAAATATCCATTTCCTCCATAATATCTGCCATTTCGCCTGTTATTGTATCAATTTCTTCGTCACCGATACCCATTTTTTCAAAGACGTCGGTTACGGGTTTGATGTTGAGTTCTTTTGCACATTTAAGGCAAAGACCTTCCTGCTTTTGCTCGTTTCCTTCAATTTTCGTTATAAAGACTACTGCAGGGCGGACCTTGCATCTTGAACACATATGCCACATATATTAAACCTTTAAAGATAACCTTTCTGAAATCAATTGTTTTCTTGCATTTGAGATACTTTTTTCTTTGTGATTATATTTTTCTTATAGTTTATGCTGTACATAACCAAAGCAAACAGCATAAAGGCGATAAGAAGTACTTCCAAAATTAACTTGACAGTGTCAGGTATGTCGGGTGCCAATACGAATAGAGTTGCGATTATGTAAAAGGCTACGGTTCCTGCCTTACCGTACCAGTCGGACTGAACGTAAACCTTTCTTGACTTCAAGGCGGTAGTTGCCCCTACGAGAAGTAAAAATTCCTTTAGGCACAAAACTGTTGCAAGCCAGGCGGGAATAAGTTTAGAGAGCATAAGGCAAACAAGTGCTGCAATCTGCATACATTTATCTGCAAATGGGTCAAGGATTTTCCCAACGTTTGATATCCAGTTGTTTTTCCTTGCAAGTATTCCGTCAACAACGTCTGTTGCTCCTGCAAGAAGGAACACTAAAATTGCAGTTCCCTGAAGTTTTGCGAACATAAAAAGATATACGAAAACAGGGACAAGCATTATGCGGAAAACTGACAGGAAGTTTGGTATATTAGATTTTTTGAACACTGTCATTTATAGTACTCCTATCTTTTCTAAAATGTTTGAAATAAGTCCTGCGGGAGTTTCGTTTGCCAGATATTTATAGATAATGGTGCCTTCTTCAAGCGCTCCTACCGTAAGATATTCACCGTTAATTTTGATATAAGGGGCGATGGCACTTACAAGGGCAATAAAGAGAAATACGAATATGACTCCAAGGACTAACCCAAGGATAAAACCTAAAAATCTGTTGGTGACGTTGAGAACGGGAAGTTTTACGATTTTACCGATTATAAAACCTATAAGTCTTACCAGAAGTGACGTAGATATGAAAATCAAAATAAATGCTATGGCACAGGAAATTGTGTGGCCTATGGGTCTTGAAATAAATTCCACCATAGCGTCCCCTGCACTTGCACCTATCTCGTTATACTTTTCGATAATTACCTCTGAATCAAAGCCTATTTTCTCGATAAATTCAAAAAACTCCGAGTGTTCTGCTTCAATAAGAGGACCAATGTCGGGGTTTGGATTTTTCTCAATTCCAAGCCAATCGGTTATTTTTTCAAGTGTCATATTTTCAAAGACGTTCTTGAATACTTTTCTGTAAAGAAAGGCTCCGAATTTACTTGAATACACTGATGCTACTGCAATTGCTATAATGTTTTTCAAGAAACTGACTGTCATTTTCACAATACCCAGTCTGTACCCCATAGTACAACAGGCTACCACTATAAGCACTATAAAAGCATCAAGTAAAATATTCATAAAAACCTCCTGAAAATATTATTTTGATACGCCAACTGCAAGGGCTTCTCCTTCATAAACGAGATACACGTTTTCCTCGTCAAGAAGTTCTACCGAGCGATAACTTCTTTCGGCTGCGTAACTTTTTTGTTTCTTTTGTTTTAAATCTATTACCGTAATATCCTCTACACCAAGAACGAAAGTAAAGGCTTCGGAGATGCAAAGGTCTGTTATTTCAGAGTTTACGTCGCACTCCATATAAGTATTTCCATCGCCGTCAAATATAATCAGGTGATGTTCTTTACCTACCATATTTTCGTTAAGGACAAGGACTGTTTTGTCACTTCCTGTGTCGAACTTGCGAAGAGTTTTAGAGTTGAAGAAATATTCGTTTTTGAGTTTTCCGTCAATGGAATAAAAGCGGAGTGCTTTATCTGTCAGGAATACTATATTACCTTCGTCGTTAAATCGTATCTTAACTGCAAGTTCCCCTTCAAAGTCAACGGTCTTTATAACCTTATCGGAAGATGCTGAAAGAATAATGAGACTGGATAACATATCCCCTGAGGTTGTATTCCTGATAGTGCCTACCGACATATAGACGTCGCCATCTGTATGGATATCGGCGGTCACGGCATATTTATCTGCACTTTTCCAGTTGAAGATATTTTCAAAACTGTTGTTGTATACTTTAAGGGCGGAAGTGTAGTCCTTTATAGCGGTTACTACACAGAAGTTGCCTTTGTGGTCAAGGGCTACGTCGTATACGGGATAGTCGAAGTTGTTTTCCCACAGTTTTGAAAAGGAGTTAAAAATGCCAACGTATTTCGATCCTAAATCATAAACCGCAAAATACTTTTCGCCAACTGATACTGCAGGGGTTAAAAGTGCAAGGTCACTGTTCAAAATCTCCTTTGAGGTAAGGTCGTATATTTTAAGTGACGATTTATTGAGCACTACCAAATCTTCTTTGAAAGAGGCGGTAACTGTGGCGGAATCTGGCTCGAAGGTTATCTGTGCCTTTTCTTCGCTACCGAGTACCACAGGCTTTACGTTTACGTATTTCATGAGATATCTGAAATTCTCTATAGTCAAGTCTTCACGGTAGGAAAAAACAGCGAAAATAACAAACAGCACAAGAATTGTGACAATTATGTGTCTTATTCTTTTTATGCGGGAATATGCGCCTGTATATCCGTTTTGGTTTTTATCCTTGTTTTCCGCCATATTTTCCTCCTGTTGTTTTAGTATTCTGCTTTGTACAAGTAAAGTCCCGATGGACCTGCGGTGAAGCCCGCATAGGTGCGGTCTTTCTTTTCGATAATTTCTTTTATAGTAAGTGACGTTCTGTTAAGGTTTACGTCAATTAGTGTTCCGACAATGATGCGCACCATATTGTATAAAAATCCGTCTGCAGAAACGGAAAAAGTGATAATTCCGTCATTTTCCTCAACCTCTGCTTTATAGATAGTTCTGACTGTGTCTGTAATTTTTGAGCCTGTCGCCATAAAGGAGACAAAGTCGTGCTTTCCTACAAGGCTTTCGGCGTCCTTCTTCATTTTCTCCACGTCAAGTGGTTGTGGAAAATGAAGAACGCGTGATGCTAAAAATGGGTCTCTCGTCTCAGTATTGAGAATTTTATAGCGGTATTCCTTAGACTTACAGTCGTATCTTGCGTGGAAGGTGTCAGGGACGATTTCACACTCTTTTATCACAATGTCGGGGGGAAGAAAGGTATTCATTCCCTTAACGACGCCTGTGGGGGAAATTTCTCTGTCGGTTTTTACGTTGCACACGTAGTTTTCGGCGTGTACTCCGCTGTCCGTACGACTGCAACCCGTAACGGTTGCGGATGATGAGAAAAACTTATTTGCAACTTCGGTAAGTTTTCCTTGAACGGTGGGGGCGTTTTTCTGAAACTGCCATCCGCTATACTCTTTTCCGTCGAAGGCAAGGGTGAGTTTATAATTCATCTTTCACCTCAAATAGACAGGTCTGTTGGTATTGAATTAAAGAAAAATACTGCGATGACGAAAATTATGCCAAGTAGCAAAGTAACAACGTCAGTTGCTCGAAGTTTCAAGACTTTCATACGAGTTCTGCCCTCGTCTCCCCTGTAACATCTGCATTCCATAGCACAGGCAAGTTCGTCGGCTCTGCGAAAAGCGGAGATAAACAGAGGAATGAGAATGGGCAAAAATGCTTTTGCTTTTTTCACAATTCCACCGCTGTCAAAACCTGCGCCTCTTGCCTTTTGGGCACTTATAATCTTATCGGTTTCTTCAAGAAGTGTGGGGATAAATCTGAGTGCTATTGTCATCATCATAGCAAACTCGTGGACAGGGACTTTTATCTTCTTTAGAGGACTAAGGAGTCTTTCAAGTCCGTCGGTGAGGGATATGGGAGACGTGGTGTAGGTCAGAAGAACGGAAGTGCCTGTTATAAGCGAGAGAATTCTGACTACCATAAAAATTGCATTGATTATTCCCTGTCGGTAAATTTTTATAAATTGCCAATGAAAAATGGGGTCTGCGTCAGTAGACGTGAGAAAAATATTTATCACGGCGGTAAACACAAGCAATATCATTACGGGTTTTATACTTTTCAAGACAACTTTAAAGGATATTCCCGATATTGCGGTTAAAATGAGTGCTGTCAAAAGTAAGAACAGTAGAGAAAAGAGGTTTTTTGCAAGAAAAACCGTTACTGCATATATCACCACGAGAATTATCTTAATTCTTGGGTCAAGGTTATGCAGAAAGGAGTCTCCCGAAAAATACTGTCCAAGAGTAATGTCTTTAAGCATTTATATGTCCTTCTTAAATCAGGCTTCAATCGCCTTTTTTATATTCAAATAGGCTTCCTCTACGGTGTAAATTCCTTTTTTTGAGATAAGCCCCATATCAGTGAGTTTATCGGTGATGGCAGTAATCTGAGGTAGGGCGAGTCCCGATTTTTCAATCAGGTCGGTTTTACAGAATACTTCATCAACACTGCCCGAGCACAGTACTCCCCCCTCTGACATTACCACAATGTCGTCGGCATATAGTGCCATATCTTCCATACTGTGTGAAATCAAGATTACTGTGGCGTTGTGACTCTGTTGCCAGTTTTTTATACCATTGAAAATCTCGTCACGCCCTCTTGGGTCAAGACCTGCGGCAGGTTCGTCAAGGACGATTATTTCAGGCTCCATTGCCATAATTCCCGCAATTGCCACACGTCTCTTCTGCCCACCTGACAGTTCAAAGGGAGATTTTTCAAAAAGGTCTTCGTCAATACCTACAAATTTTGCGGCTGCTCTTACCCTTCTGTCAATCTCTTCTTTTGGAAGGTTC
>SVQQ01000034.1 GCA_015065265.1 Oscillospiraceae bacterium
AAATATAAAAGTATATGTAGTATAGTGATGGACTTGTATCCCTTTTCAAGAGCAAACCTTGAAAAAATACTGTATAAAGCATATGCAAAACCCGAGGAAACGCCAAGCAAAAGTGCTAATATTGAAATCTTGGTATCACTTCCCACAATACCTGTTACAAAGGCACAACCGATAACACAGAGAATTGCCGAGAGAGCCTTTATTTTCGTGAGTTTCTCTTTGAAAAATATCATTGAAAGAATTATTACGAAAATAGGGGAGGTGTAAAGGAGCACTGCCGCCACCGACATTGAAGAGAGTATTATTGTACGGAAATAACAAACCGTAAATATCATTAAACTTAGAATTCCACTTCCAAGAAAACACCATAAATCACGAGCCTTTATTGAAAAGAGTTTCGCGTCCTTTATAAGAATGTAAAGCGAAACCAATACCGCCGCAACTACAAGACGTAGCCAGGCACATTCAACCGAACCAAGCCCCACCGAGTTAAAGTAGTTTACAAAGACCCCCATTGTACCCCAAAGGATACCGGCAATAAGTACAAATATAATACCTGATTTTTCTTTTTTCATGCCCTCGCACCTGATAAAACTTTCTGCTTGTCCAAAATTCTTAAAACTCTCGGCCTGTTGTATCTTTGAATTAAAATAAATTGTCCATCAAACATTATTGCAAATATTGCCGTTATAATGAATATCCATACCTCTCCCCATAAAAGAGAAAAGAGAATACTCGTAAGCGATATCAAAACGTTTACCCAATGGTCAAGTTCAGCCTTTGTCATGGATATGGCAATTTCATCAAGAGACCTCTCTTTTACCTTGAACAATTCAGGATTGTAGGTCAAAGCCTTGTCCTTCCACTTTTTCACCCTTAAAACCCTGTATAACTTTTCTTCGAAAAACCTCTCTCTGAACCACCAACTGTTGCACCTGATTTTAAAGAGTTTCGTTACGTTTCCCATTATAATTCTAAGCCACAGATGATATGTCACCATAAAAGCAACGATTCCAATCCATAAAACAAAACCGTTTTCAAAGAAACTTCCGTAATATGAAATAAAGGAGCAACCCGCCACAATAACGCCAAGGGCTATTACACAGTACATAAATATTGCAGGTCCACTCTTTTTAACTTTTTTCATTTTTTTACTCCTTTATGAGAAACTGCGACATAAACGTTTAATCCTTTATTTCTATTGTAAAATAAATGTTTACTTTCTTCTTTTCTGAGTCCTTTTGAATTTCAACGTTTCTTGCGATATATTTTTGTCCGTTCTTTACCCTTGGAGGTATTTTTAAAACAATAGTTTTTGGTACATCTATATTGCTTATTGTCGCGTTAATTTCTATTCCGTCCCGAGCCTCTTCGGATGAAAGCACTATTTTTTGAACCGAGTTCATTTTCATTGAAAAGTGTCTGTCGAGAATAAAAAACAACAATGCCCCCACGCCGATAATTGCAATTCCCAGCAAAATGTATTTCCATATAGACATTAGCAGAGCGCCAAACAAAATTACAGAAATAGGAAAGGTTTTTTGCTCCTGCTCATATGTGTATTTATTTATACGATATTGCTTATATCGTCTGTAAGATTCTTCTTCGTAATCGTTCATTAAACTGTCCTTTCTTTTGCTTTACAAATCGTTACTTTTTCCTAAGTTGCATCTAGAACAAAGGGTTTGCAAATTATCCGCCGTGGTTTTTCCGCCTCTTGACCAAGGAATAATGTGGTCGATATGTAACTCTACAGAGGGGTCTTTTGCAGGGGAAGCACCGCAAGCACAACATTTAAAATTATCTCTTTTTAATACTTGATATCGTAATTTATCGGATATGGCTCTTGAGGAAGATACGGTTTTTGAAGAACCTACCGCTTTGCTTTTTGTTTTAGTCTGACAAACGGGGCATTTTCTCAACCACACGTCGCAACCGTTTGCTAAATATTTATGACCGCAATCCAAACATTCCATTTCGTAAAAACTTTGATTGTAATGTGTATCGGATTTTCCTCTGTATCCCAAGTTTTTTTGATTGTTTTCGTTGATATATCCAATGTCTAAAGTTTTCATTTGTCTTCTTCTCTCTTCTTTACCGTAGTAACAGATGCAATAAGTTTTCTTCTTATCGTCCCGCATTTGTTAGACATATCTTTATAAGTTACCTCATCAATTCTATTTTTACGAAATAACAACTCTAACCAATACTCAGTTTCAAAACTTTCTTTTAACGCTATTTCCAATTTACTTATGAAATCGGCTGTGCTTTGTGCATATTTTGCCTCATGGAGATTAGCACCAATAGATGAAGAAGCCCTCAACAGTTGATTGACATATACAGAACAATCTTTAACGTTATCGCAAATATCAGAAATTTCTATTGCAAAATTGATGGTTTCTTCTCTTAAGAGATTTTTATTATCCATTGATTTTTCTCCCTTTGTTGATTTATACAGTTAATTGTTTAGATATTAAATAATCTCGTTGCCGTAAGGCAACATATCGAGCCGTCAGGCATATCGAGTTCCAACGGAACATATCGAAAATCTCGACAGAGATTTATATCACTGCGAAGCCTTTCTGTGCAAAGCGCATACAGCTTCGCAATGTTTCGTTCCTGTAAACATATTTATCGGATGAACAGACGATGAAGTATATCCCTTTGAATAAAGGTAACCCATGTCCCTTGCAAGAGTTGCAGGGTCACAGGAAATGTAGAGTATATTTTCCACTTCTCGCTCTACAAGAAAATCCAAAAGGTGAGTGGTAGTCCCTTTTCTCGGCGGGTCAAGTATCACAAGAGAGGGAGGATATTTGTCAAAAAGTCCGCTCTTTGTAATTTCACCCGAATCACAGGCAACAAACTCCGCCTTGTCAATCCCGTTTTCCATAGCATTCACTTTGGCACATTCTACCGCCTTTTCAACGATTTCAATACCTAAAAGCCTGTGGGCAGTAGCACCTATAGTGCCCTTTTTCATTTCACTAAAAAGGGTAATGCCAATAGACCCAATCCCGCAATATAAGTCGTACACGTTTTCATAGTGCCCTTTGTCAAGAAGTGAAAAAGCAGTCTTATAAAGAAGGTCCGCACCCTTTCTGTTGACCTGGAAAAAGGAGTCGGGGGACATTTTGAGTTTCACCCCTAAAATTTCATCTTCAAAATATTCTTCACCGAAGATGAGACGAAAATCTCTTCCGAGAACAACGTTGGTGCTTTCGGGATTATAGTTTATAAAGATTGAAACAATAGACGGAAAATTATCACAAAGTTCCTTTATAAGTTTATCTTCAATCAATTTTGATATAAGGAATCGTGTACTTGTGACAATGCACACCATAACCTCATCACGCGCGTTTATTCTGTAATATAAGTGACGTACAATGCCTTTAGAACTTTCCTCATTGTACCCCGAAATGCCTTCTCTTTTCATAAAAGAGAGAATGTATGACGAAATTTCACCAAAAACTTTCGGTGCAGTCTTGCAGTCAATACTCTTATCTATTATTCTGTGAGAGTGACTTGCGTAAAAACCACAATGAAGCCCCTTTTCGTCCTCAGACACAGGAAGTTGCGCCTTGTTTCTGTAAGAAAATTCCAAAGGCGTCACACAGTCACATACATCTACGTCAATGTGACCTATTTTCTTCATAGCAGACTTAACGTTTTCGGTCTTTATTCGCTCTTCTTCTTTTATGTCAATGTGGCGGAATACACAGCCACCGCATTTTCCGAAAACTTCACAGTCAGTCTCTTTCCTTGTGCGTGAGGGAGAAAGGATTTTAACTACCTTTCCAACTGCATAACTTTTGGCGCACTTGATAATAACAACTTCCACCTTATCGCCGACAGCACTAAAAGGCACAAATATTACCTGCCCTTGAAAACGCGCAACACCACTGCCATCACCCGATACGCTTTCAATTTCTACTGTTATTATGTCGTTTTTTTGCATTTTTGCACCTCCTCACAACTTTACATTATACAGCAAAAGTGCACAATTTTCAATATAAAAAGAATATATAATTTTCGCATAAAAAAGAAAAAACAGAAAATACTACCTAATGCTAAAATAAAGAAAGGCGGTAATAACATTGGCTACACTTACCACAAAAGAACTCGACCAGATTAAAGGTCTTCTCACCGAAGAAGAAAATGTAGTTGCAAAATACAAAATGTACGCTGCATCTACCTGCGACCCAATTCTCAAAGAGAAACTTACAGGCATCGCAAATAAGCACCAGCAACACTTCGACAAACTTATTACTTTATTGCAGTAGGAGGCAAATATGACAGATTGCAAAAACACAACTTACACCGATAAAAATATTATGACCGACGCCATTGTAACACAGAAGTTCATTACAGGCGGTTATAATTATTCAGCCAACGAATGTGCCCATCCAAATATTAAGAACGCCATAATGGACATCTTAAACGAAGAACATTGTATCCTCCACGATGTCTTCGACGAAATGTCCCAAAGAGGCTGGTACCCCACAGAAGAAGCCTCAGATACAAAAATCAACGAAGTAAAAACCAACTTTACAGGGGCACAGTAAACACACTCCCAAAGGATTCCTTCTAAAAAACCACCTCATAAGTGAACTACTTATGAGGTGGTTTTCTTAATGCCATCTGCTCTCGGGGTTCGATTCCCATTAAACTTATATACAAAAAACGAAAAGAGCACCTTGCGGTATTCTTTCATTTTTTGGTGAATCCGAGGGGAATCGAACGAAGAACTTCGTTCTTCCGCTTTTTCAATCACAGATTGAAAAACATCTGCCTAAAAATAGTCCACCGGACTATTTTCTTCACGTCATCTGCTATCGGGGTTCGATTCCTTCAAACTTCTACAAAACAAAAAAGCACAGACTGAAGTCTGTACTTTTTTATTTTGGTGGATCCGAGGGGAATCGAACCCCTGTCCGAAACTTCATTCACAAGAACTTCTACGGGTGTAGTCGGTGGTCAAATTCCGCCATCAACAGTCCATCGACAAACTGTCTTCGGCGTAGCTTCATAAATTCATATTCTATCTCAAAGCTTTGACAAAATACGTTCATCGCTAAGTGACGCCTACACCTAAGTCGCGATACCCAAAGGTGAGACGGCCGCCATTAGTTAGGCAGCGTAAGCTAAATTTTTGTTAGCGTTTAATTTTAAAGTTTGCAGTTTTTAAAAGTCCTGCCACTTTACCCGCTTATCCTGCTTCAAAAACCCCGTCGAAACCTTGACGGACCCATATATGTTTTGTGCTATTATGATAACACAAAACCTTTTTCATTTCAAGTGTATTTTTTGCCACTTTTTCCACTGTTATGCAGTTTTATGTCCAAATTTCAGGAAGGGGAGTGTCAATTTTCTTTTCTGCCTCTTCAATAACTATCGACTGTAGTCCCATTGACTCGAAACGCGTCTCGGCATAATTTTTATAGAACTTCAGAACACATTCGTAGTAAGGGTCGGCAAAATAGTAGAAGGTATCGTCATATCCGATAAATACCGCACAATGCTCGTTTGTCGGCCAGTTAAAGAGGCTTCCGTCGGCAAGATACCAAGACCTGATGTACTGAAGTTCTACCATTTGGGACGTAATCCAGGTAATGACAGGCACACCCTTGTCAATATACTCCAAAGACAGTTCTTCAAGAGTCTTACCCGTAGTTTCCACAGCACAATAAGGCTCTTCCAAAAACTTATCAAGAGCATTTTTTATAACGGGCGCCATACATCCAAAAGACGTTTCCTGCCTTGGATTTCCCACAAAATGTTTGGTAGGGTCAGGCCCCATAAGATTTCCGTTTTTGTAGTAAAATGCGTAACTCTTGTCAAGGTAGTTGTCGACAAATTCGTCAACTGTCACCTCAAGCCCCAAAAACTTCAACACCATAACCGTCGATACCGACTCACATCCTGTTGGGAAGTCGGGAAATTGACTGATAACGTTAAAATTTTGTATCACAGTGGGAATTGTCGCCAAGGTCTTATTTGTTACGCTATTAAAAGGTAATTCCTTCAATACTTCATCGACTATTATTTCATCGTCAACGTCAGGCACCGTGTCAACAACGTCCTCTGACCTGTCTATATCTTCATTTAAAATTTCATCTACAACCTTTTCACCCTGTGAATTCAAGGTCAAAAACGAGCGGTCTTTTTCCTTGTAAGATGCCCCGTATTTAAACAAAAAGGAATCGTATGTATAATAAGTTGTGTAACCGTCGAAATAAGTAACTACTATTTTGGGCAACGTGTTTAATTTCAAAACACTTGCAGACGACACGCTACTCTCTCTGCAAGAAGAAAAAGCAAAAGCGAAAACTGCACATAAAATGCAGATTAAAATATTAAATCGTTTCACATATTTTCTCCTTTCATACAATTCCTTTTTATTATATACTTTAGCACCTATTCTGTCAAGTCAATCACCTGTGGGAAGATTGGAAACAGGGGCATACACCGAATAAAGTTTAAGAGGTTCCCGCCCAAGATTTACAATGTTGTGCCAGGTCCCTGCAGGAATCATTATGGCATAATCGTCATCAACAAGCCTTTGATAATAAAAATCCTCTGCACTTCTGCCAAATAACACGTTGGCTCTGCCAGATTCAATCCTGATAAATTGGTCAAAATCTTCGTGCACCTCAATTCCTATTTCACCACCCACAGGTATGTTCATAAGAATAACTTTGATATATTCACCCGTCCAAAGTGGCTTCCTGAACTCAAAATTCCTTTCACTTTCTTCCTCAATGTTCACCACTAAAGGCTCCATCATAACGTCACTTACCGCTTCAAAAGAATGAAATTTTCTTCTTCTTCTCATAAAAATCCTCTTTTCATAATGTGATTTACACTTTATTCTATGAATTAAATGAAAAAAGGTTAAAAAGAAACCGTCAGGTTTTACCCTGACGGAGAAGACTATTTCTTTTTCCAAGTTGACGGAATTACTGCAATTAACAATGGGAAAATTTCAAGTCGTCCAAGTAGCATTGCAAAGGACAATACAAGTTTTGAAAATCCCGAATACATCGCAAAGTTAGAGGCAGGTCCAACTCCTGCAAAACCTGGTCCTACGTTGTTAAAACAGGTAACCGCTGCAGTAAAGTTCGTTTCAAAGTCAAAAGGCTCAACGAAAGAAAGAATTAAAAAGATTACGAGAATACAAATAATGTAAAGGGAGAGGTAAGTAGTCACACTTCTGCTTGTCGTTTCATCAACCTCTTTACCTTCGAGCTTAACACTTGAAACCGAACGAGGATGAATAAGACGTCTGAATTCCTTTGAGATGACCTTGAATATAAGCATTACACGCGAAATTTTAAGTCCACCGGCAGTTGCCCCTGCACAAGCTCCTAAAAACATAAGTAAAAGTATCAAACTTTTTGAAAAGGTGGGCCACAAATCGAAATTTGCCGTCGTATATCCCGTCGTTGAAATTATCGATACAACTTGGAAACTGGCAGTACGTACAGTTTCTGAAATATTCGGATAAAGTCCTGAAATATTAAAGGATATAAGAACTATCGACACTGCAACAATACTGAAATAACACCAGAATTCAGAACTTGATAAAGCAGCTTTAAATCTCTTTAAAATCCAAAGGTAAAAAATATTAAAGTTTATTCCGAAAATAAACATAAATATTGTAATTACCCATTGAGAATAAGAGGAATATGAAGCAATAGAATCCCCCTTAACTCCAAAACCACCCGTACCCGCAGTACCAAAAGTATGGACAATACTCTCAAATAAATTCATATCTCCGCACCAAAGCAAAACTATTTGCACAAAAGTCAGAACGATATATATCAAGTATAATACCTTTGACGTGTCTTTTGAACGAGGTGTAATCTTTCCAACGATTGGTCCCGGCATCTCCGCACGTAAAATGTGTATGGAACGGTCGGTTATACTTGACACGAAAGCAATCATAAATACAAGTACACCCATACCGCCTATCCAGTGAGTGAAACTTCGCCAGAAAAGTATGCCGTGACTTAAAACTTCAACGTCTTCAATTACCGATGCGCCCGTGGTGGAAAAACCACTTGCGCTTTCAAAAATTGCATCAATTAAACTTGGTACTTCACCACTTACGTAGAAGGGGAGAGCACCGATTATAGACACCACAACCCAGGCAAGAGAAACTATAACGAATCCGTCTTTTGCATAAATGGTCTTTGTGAACTTTTTTGTCACCGTAGTAAGAATAAGTCCAAGCCCAAAAGAAAAAATAGATACAATAAGAAAAGCAAAGAAAGACTTTTCTCTGTAAATGAGACTCACAAGCATTGGTAAAAGCAAAATCAAAGCCATTACCCTCATAAGTCGCCCTGTCACGTTAAAAACGAGATTTTTATTCATGGCGTCTTCACCTATCCTTCTATGGCATCAGATAAGTCGCCAAGCTGTCTGCCCGATGCAACTACAATAACCTTGTCCCCGGGCATAATCACGTCACTACCTGTGGGAATAATCGGCTTTCTGTTTCTCACGATTGCCGCAATTAGTATATTGTTTTTGAACTTCATTTCCATAAGGGGAATATTGATAAATTCAAAATCAGGCAAAACGTTGAATTCCAGCACTTCCGCCTTGCCGTCCATTAACTTGTAAAGATGCACAACGTTAGAGCCCATTGAGTTTTTAAGAGCCCTTGCATATCTTGTTACTATGTTAGATACAGTGCTCTGAGGAGATATAATACAGTTAAGCCCCAACTTTTCCGCAGTAAGTGCAAGGTCGGGACGGTTTACTTTTGCAATTACCGTCTGTACCTTCTGTTCTGTGACAGACAAAGAGGAAAGAATGTTCTGCTCGTCTTTATCCGTCAAAGCAATAAAAGCATCTACGTCCTGAAGCCCCTCTTCAAGAAGCACTTCAAGATTCATTCCGTCACCTAAAATGGTTATCGCATCAGGGAAAGCGTTTGAAAACGCACGACACTTTTCAGGGTCAACGTCAACAAGTTTTACCTTAACTCCGTCTTCAATTAAGAACTTTGTGAGGTAATAGGATATCTTACTTGCCCCAACTATCATAACACTCTTGTTTTGCGCCTTGTGTACGCCAAAGGTTTTAAGAAGTTTCAGGATTTCTCCGTGAACAGCAGTTATTCCTATTCTGTCACCTGCTTTGAGCACAAAGTTTCCATCTGGAATATATACTTCCTCACCCCTTGTAACGTAACAAACAAGGAACTTCGCCTGATATTTACGTCTTATTTCAGAAAGACTAAGTTCGACGAAAGGGGAGTCCTCTTTCAAGTGGAAGTCAACGATTTTTAAATTTCTGTTAGAAAAGGTTTCAACCTTTGCCGCCGAAGGAAACCTCAGAATGTCCGAAATTTCATGCGCTACCGCAAGTTCGGGATTGAGGGTCACTGAAAGATTTAACTGTTGCTTTAAGAATCCTAAGTCAAAATCATTGTATTCAGGGTTTCTGATTCTTGCAAGTGTGTTTGAAGCACCAAGGCTCTTTGCTATAAAGCAACTGAGCATATTCAGTTCGTCTGTGCCCGTTACAGAAATAAAGAGTTCACAGTCATTTACACCTGCTTCGGTCATGGTGTCACAGTCAACACCGTTTCCGCATAACCCTATAACGTCGTATATGTTTGTTATTTCTTCAATTACAGCAGGGTCTCTGTCGATAGCCGTTATGTCGTGACCTTCCCCCGAAAGACTGGAAATAATAGTCTTTCCCACTTTTCCGCAACCGAAAACAACAATTTTCATGTATTGTTACCTCTTTTCGAAAGTTGTCATTTGTTTTGTTAATAAGTTATTTTATCACATAACCAAAGTTTTTTCTATATTTTTTTCAAAAATTGTAAATTTAAACAAAAAAACGCTCAACTTTTTGTTACCCGAAAGACCTACATTTTCAAAGAAAAAAATTTTTTTGTGAGAATTGAAAAAAATATTGATTTTTTTTATCACTTTTGATAGAATATAGAGTATAAAAAAGATGTAAAAAAATCAGTTATTGGGGGATATAATATGGAGAAAATCGTAAGACCCGAATCTATGCAGAGAATTACCACTCTCGACCTTGCAAATAAGTTTATCGATGAACAGGTAAAAGAAATAAGAGAACAGGTAGGCGATAAGAAAGTTCTTCTCGCCCTTTCAGGTGGCGTTGACAGTTCCGTCGTTGCCGCTTTGCTTATTAAGGCAATAGGTAAACAACTTGTCTGTGTCCACGTTAACCACGGACTTATGAGAAAAGGGGAGAGTGAACAGGTTATCGAAGTTTTCGGTAAAGAACTTGACGCGAACCTTGTTTACGTTGATGCAACCGACCGCTTTTTAGATTTACTTAAAGGTGTTAGCGCACCCGAAGAAAAGCGTAAAATAATCGGTGGCGAATTTATTAAAGTTTTCGACGAAGAAGCGTCAAAACTTTCAGGTATATCCTTCCTTGCCCAAGGAACTATCTACCCCGATATCCTTGAAAGCGACGGAGTAAAAGCCCACCACAATGTAGGCGGTCTTCCCGAAGATATGCAGTTTGAACTTGTTGAACCTGTAAAACTTCTCTATAAAGACGAAGTTCGCGTAGTAGGTGACGCTCTCGGTCTTCCTCATAATATGGTTTACCGTCAGCCATTCCCAGGCCCGGGTCTCGGTGTTCGTTGCCTTGGCGCTATCACCCGTGACAGACTCCATGCCCTTCGTGAAGCAGATGCAATCTTGCGCGAAGAATTTGACAAGAACGGTCTTGCGGGAAAGGTATGGCAGTATTTTATCGCAGTTCCCGATATGAAGAGTGTCGGAGTAAAAGACGGTAAACGTTACGAAGGTTGGCCCGCCATTATACGCGCAGTCAACACTACCGACGCTATGACCGCAACTATCGAAGAAATTCCATATTCCTTACTTCACCATATTACAAATCGCATTACCACCGAAGTCGAAGGCATCAACCGCGTCCTCTTCGACCTCACCCCCAAGCCTGTTGGCACTATCGAGTGGGAATAACAAATAAACCCCGAAGAAACCGCATAGAATGGGGCTTTTCGGGGCTTTGAAAAAGTCGTGAGTACTAAAAGCGTACTAATATTGAGTGTGCAAAAGGTCGGATTTATGCGATAGCACTCAATTTATCAGCGACTTCCTGTTGCTTGTTTGGGTACAAGTGAGAGTAAGTTTGTAAAGTAGTTTCAATATTCTCGTGACCTAATCTCTCTGATACTAACAGAGGTTGGAAGCCGAGTTCAATTAAAAGAGATGCGTGAGAATGTCTTATGTCGTGGACTCTTATCTTCTTCACACCCGACAGTCTACAACCACGAATCATCTCGTGAGATAAATAACTTTTTGTGCAGGTGAACAATC